>DDBO01000127.1 GCA_002332755.1 Bacteroidales bacterium UBA2030
TCGGGGGGAATTTTCTTCATTGTCAATAAAATACAAGGTGGCCTTCTCACCGGTACGAATTTGCAGCATGCTCGCCATTTTTTCCGAAATTAAGAGTTCGTAAGCTCTGGCAGTGTCAGAAAACCGTGGAAGGCGGCCTTCAACAAGATAGCTTGACAGGAATGATGTATCCATGTCGCTGCCACCTCCTTTCAATATCAGGCCCTGAATTTGGTCTTTGGTTCGCAATAGTCCCGTTTTGTAAGTAACGACCTGAACCCTTTGAATTCCCTTTATTCTGGTAATCTGTTTTATGAGCAGGCTGTCGATTGTGAACGGGGAAGGCTCTGCAGAAGTGTTGTCGCTGAAAGCACCAACCTTAATATGAGCAGCAAAACCTGCTATTCGTGACCGGATCTCATTTTTGAATCCCTGAAGAATAGCCACGGATGATATCATTACTGCTACACAAATGGCTACACTGGCTATGGCAATGCGTACGGAAGGTCCGGCCATCTGCCTGCCGCCACCCCTCAGAATATGCCTCACCAGTATCTTTTCGAACAAGGAATACTTATTTGGTCGCAAAAGTATTAATTTTAGTCCGCTCAAGAGTGAAGCTTCATATGGATACAGTTTTAATCATTATTGGTGCACTATTGTTGGTTGGAGGTCTTTTGGGGAGTGTGCTTCCTGTATTACCGGGGCCGCCATTGTCTTTCCTTGGATTACTAACCTTGCGTTTTTTGGAAACTCCGGCTATTGGTGATAACGGGCTCATTATATGGGGCCTTATTGCAGCTTTTATTACCATTCTCGATTATTATTTGCCTGTATGGACAGCAGGACGAATGGGTGGCAGTAAACTGGCAGTGTGGGGGGCAACGCTTGGATTGATTTTGGGTCTTTTTTTAGGACCCGCAGGGGTTATCCTAGGACCATTGTTAGGGGCTATCACTGGGGAACTTTTGGCCGGCAAGCCTTTTGATCAAGCTTTCAGGACAGGTGTGTGGGCCTTCATCGGATTTGCCGGTGGAATTTTGGTTAAAATAGTTTATGCTCTTGCAGCTGGGTTTAAATTTGTTTATCTGCTTGTTTGACAGACTATTATTCAAAGTATAAAAAAGGCCGCACGCATCCCTGCGGGCAGCCTGATCTGATCTCAGTGGATAGCAGTAAAATATGACGGGCTAACGTAATAATGTGAGTGTACCGAAGATGGCCCGTGTTTGATTATTGGGATCAGTATAATTTATCTGGTAGATATAAATCCCTGCAGAAGCAGGATTGCCTTTTTGTTTCCCATCCCATCCGGCTTCCGGATCACGGGAGTGAAAAACCATCTCCCCCCATTTCGAAAAGATTTTCATTTCGAAATTACTTATGCCTTCTGCCTTGATGCGATAAAAGTCGTTGTGACCGTCGTCGTTGGGAGAGAAGGCTCGGGGAACGAATACCGAACAATTGAGCAAACTGATATTAAATATCCCCGTTACTTTTCTTCCTTGAAGGTCGGTATAGTCAACGGTAAGTGTAGTCTCGTCGGTGGCCTGATAATTAATGGATTGCCCTGTCTGTCCTGTGCTCCACCTGTGTCCTGTCCCCTCTCCGGCGTTGAGGATTAACTCTTCTCCCCGGCATGCCGTTACTATTTGTTCGGTATAAAGAGAAGATTCGGAGGGTTCTTTATTTAAGTCTTCTGGTTCTTGAATGGAATCCTCAATGGGCTGTTTAGGCGTCAGATTTTCAGCGACAGGGTTTGTATTTGGTTCAGGAGCAACATTCGGTTGATTATTCTGTTGAATTAAATTTTCATCATTAAAACCTGTCTCTGATAATGGGTTATTAACAATACTAACTGGCTGTTGAGTATTTAGGGTTGAACCTGCCACGATGAGTTTTTTTGATTTGTTTACTGTTGGGGATGTGTGGTTAATTAGGTTTGGGTGAGTGGTAGCAGTAGTAGGTTTAGATTCAGTAGCTATCTTTTTGATTTCGTATGCTGGAGGGTTGGTTGGGTTTGAAATTAAACCTTTGTCGTTCAGGGATGAATTGGTTTTTGAAGGGGTGGCGGTAAACAAATAAAACATAAGTGCGGTGAGGCCAACAATCATTGACCCTGCAGCAAAATAATAGTATTTGACCGAAGAACTGGTAGCTGGCCGTCCAGCTTTGGGGTTAGCGGGAATTTTATCTGCAATCTTCTCCCAAAGCCCCTCAGGCGGAGTCTCTGAATAGTCATTTATGCGTTCTTTGAAAAACTTACCTATGTCAAAATCCGGGTTCATTTTATAACTGAGATTTTTTCGGTTTCCATAATTTTCCGTTGAAGATACCTTCGTGCATGCAGTAGCTGGGTTTTGGAAGTATTTACTGAAATCCCCATCATCTCGGCAATTTCTTTATGTGAGTAACCTTCAATTTCGTAAAGGTTAAACACCATTCGGTATCCTGGCGGCAATTGTTGCACGAGGCGTATCAGGTCGCGGTGTTGAAGCTTTTCAAGCGCCGAAGGAGAGGGATAGATTTCACCCTGAACTTCTTCCAGATCTTCCTGCCCATGATACTTTTTTTGCCTTACCAGATGATTGATTGCGGTGTTGATGATTATCTTCCTTATCCAGCCTTCAAAAGAACCTTCATATCGATAGTCCTCCAGACGTGTGAATACCTTGATGAAACCTTCCTGAAGAATATCGGCTGCTTCATCGGGATTACCGGCGTATCGCAGGCAGATGCCATACATGGCTGGAGAATAGCGCTCGTAGAGTTTTTTCTGCACACGGGCATTGCCTTCTAAACTGCCTTTGATAAGCCTTTCTTCCGTCATTGAGATGCTATCCTGTTTTATACTGACAGTATTGGGTTTGGGATAGTTGTATCGGTTCAGAAAAAAGTTTAGAAACTAAACGAAAAGGAACCAAATATTTCCACTCTAAACCTGTTTTCATCAACGAGATAAGCATACCTCACGCCCACATTGGCCGGGGCTGGCAAGCGAAAAATATGAAAGTCGCCAAACAACTCCATGCCAACGGATTGTGCTTTATTCTTGTTCCCGCTTAATTTGTCGAAAAAGAGACCACCATAAATTCGTTTTAAGTATGCTACACCCGGAAGACTCCAGTCTGGATAAAGCAAAGGCAACCGGTAGGTTATTCCATACGATAATAAGGTTTTATCCAGAGTGATTTCTGATTCAGTATACCCGCCGGGTAGACGGATAATTCTTGAAGCAAATGCTTTTTCGGTGTTCCATTCTAATCCCGAATAAATTCTAAATCCGTCGAGAAGACCCCAGCCTGGCAGATAAATCCAGCTTTCTGTGGCATATTGCTGCCCATAATAATGTTGTTTAAAAGGGGTAGTCCTGACTGTAGCACGGAAAACTAAACCAGCTTTGGGAAAGAGGTTTTGAAAAGGAGTGATTTTCCTCAAGGAAAACAGAAAGGCATAATCTACTCTCGGGATTGTTTTTGTGTATTCATTGGTGGAGCTGGTATACGTCCTTTTATAGTCTTGTAGAACAACCCCTGTTAAAAATGTCATTGAGCGGTAAAAGTTGCCTCTGCTAAAATTCAGAGGCAACAACATTTGAAGCGTTGCTTCTCTTTCTTTGGTTTTAATAAGCTTCTCAGTTGCATTCTGCCTTTCATACCAGCCTTCATAAGCGGATGCCTTGAAAATGGGAAAGAACCCGGCGTATTCTGTTTCCGCAAATACCCTACCGCCGTTTTTATCAAATTCATATTCATATCCTCCTCTCAATGTCAAGGTATTAAGCAGGTTTTGCGACATGAACGTTATACCGGGTTTCACTGTTTCTTCCTCCGTTGAAATGGAAACAGGCCCCCAGCTGTGAATATTGATAAGATGTAAAAGCCCGTTGTAGCGTTTCGCTTGAATGTCAACATGTGATGGACTTGAGTCGATGTTCATACAGGGAATCTCGGCAAAGGGAATCACATTTGAATCCCAATAAGCGGGTGTCTCTTCCCATAATAGATTATCCAAGGGTAAGGACTTTATTTTGTAACCAGCCGGGGTATATTCGCTGAAAACGAGTTCGTTAATTGACTTGTCGAGCGAGGGATAGTCGGCTCCAAAACGAGATTGTGTGAGTCGGTATGTTTTATTATTATGATAAACAAATGCCATTATTTCTCCTTTTTCCTTGAATTCACCGGCAAAAAACAGGGTATCTCCGTATGCCTTGAGGTTTCTGATGCAATGGTATGTGTAAGGGGTGATTTGCTTCCAGGTTTTGTTCGCAATTTGATATGAGGTTATGGCATAACCCGCATCACCAGAAGTGATGAAAAGCAATGTTTCGTCGTTCATCCATGAGGGAAAGGTCAGAAATCCTGGGTCGGGCGAAGGGATTTTATCTATTAATGTTTCTTTTTCTAAGTCTATAAGCAAAATCTCTTGCAGACCGTCTTCTCTTGTCTCTGTTGCAGCAATCCGTTTTCCATTTGGGGATAGTACCGGAGCTACAGGCCTTGTGGAAATCCTGAAATTTCTCTGCTGCCCGGTTTGGGGATGAATGAATACAATTTCGGTTCGGTCACGGTGTTGCCAACGCAAATGTGGCACTTGTCTGACAAAAAGGATATGATCGGTGCCTATATCGATGGGTGTATCCAGGTAAAAGCCGGCTTCTGATATCAAATAGGATTCTTTTTCAGTTTTGATTATAAAAGCCGGGTTTTTCCCGTAAGTTTGGTTTAAATAAACAAGGGTCCGGCCTGATTTATTTCCATAAATTTCGTTTTCAAAAGGCCCTGAATGGGTTAAGTTGGTTTTTTCAATGAAGCTTTCTCTGCTTGATTTATAAAATTCATCCGGAGTTAAGCCTGAGATTTTTTTTAAGCTATGCCGAAAGGCCCCAGGCCAAATAAAATGTTTTCCGGCTTGAGTGAAAACGGGGAAAAATGCATCTCTTCCGAAGCGACGGTTAGCCGACATCACAAGGGCAGAGCCCAGCGCATAGTTATTGGGGGTAAAATCTTTATAGGAACCGAAGTAAGCTTTGTCATAAGAGTAATCAATGCCCTCTTCCCATTGTGTTTTTAGGGGCATCAGAAACCAAGGGTCGCGCAGGCGTCCGGCTTTTGAAAAAACGCTTTCGGTCCACACTGCATCGCCTTCCATCAACCATAGTGGTACATGTAGGCCTAAGGCTAATCCGGTTGCCTGCTGACCGAAGATGGAACTCATGAACCGTGTGGTGCTCGTTTGGATGTTTGTTATCTGTATGGCATGTCGCAGTTCGTGGGCAGCCAGTTGATTATACCAATGGTGAGCATACATATCTTGAGGCGGAGTAGTAAGCACCTCCAGTCGTGCAGGTGCCCACGCCACCCATGCATTTGAGCTAACAGTACCAGTATGCAATAATACATCCAGCCTTCGGGCTTGGGAGGTATAGCGAAAGTCAGGTGTGTTGCTCATTTTTTCGAGTGCGGTTAGATAGTTTTGGGCCAGGTTTTCCATCCCTCTCGGAAAAACCACCCTAAAACGTGGAGAAAAAAGCTGATACCATTGAATATTAGTGGGTTCCTGGCCAGAGTTATAAAACTGAGCATTTACCTCACCCATGAACAATAAAAGAGAAACAAATACTAACAGTATTCGCATGGGGAATAATTATACCCAAAAGTAGGCAATACCTACAATTGATTCTTATAGTTTTCAAAAAAATGTTCCCATAAGGGATCTGAGATCGGAGGCGGGGCAATGATGCTGATTTTTTCTCTTTTTACAGGGTGAATGAATTCTGTTTTAATACTGTGCAGGTGTATGAAACCTCCGGGGTTGCTGCGTTCGAAACCGTATTTCAGGTCACCTTTGATGGGGCAGCCGATATGAGCCAGTTGTGCCCTGATTTGATGGTGGCGACCGGTATGCAATTCAACCTGCAATAAATAATAGTTATCACTTTCACCGAGTAATTTATATGTTAACGATGCCTCACTTGAATCCTTATGAGGTTCATCAAAAACGTAGGTTTTGTTCTGCTTTTCGTTGCGTCGCAGATAGTGCACCAGAATGGCTTCCTCGGCCTGAGGGAAGTTTTTTACTACGGCCCAATAAATCTTCGTGATTTTGCGTTCCTTCAACATGTTGTTGAGTCTTGCCAGGGCTTTGCTTGTTCGGGCAAAAATTACAGCCCCACTCACTGGTCGGTCGATTCGGTGAACTACTCCCAGATATACCTCTCCGGGCTTCAGGTATTTTTTCTTAATGTAAGACTTAACCATGTCAGCCAAAGGTATATCGCCGGTTTTATCACCCTGAACAATCTCTCCCCCCAGTTTATTGACAACAATGAGGTGGTTGTCTTCGTAGAGAATTCGCGATTCCAAATCTTTACCCATTGTGGACAGACCTGGTTAGTATTGCTCTCTTTCGTTAGGAAAGGCAAGTTGCTTTACATCTTGTATATAAGTATCCACCGCCCCTTTGATTTCTTCATAAAGGTTGTGGTAGCGGCGAAGGAAGCGCGGATTGAATTTAGTTGTTATACCCAGCATATCGTGTAACACCAGTACTTGTCCATCGACCTGGCTCCCGGCTCCTATGCCAATAGTGGGGCATTTAACCAGTTTAGTAACTTCAGCCGCCAATTTGGCCGGTATTTTTTCAAGTACAATAGCAAAGCATCCCGCTTTGTCGAGCAATTGCGCATCTTCTTTAAGCTTGTTGGCTTCTGCCTCTTCAGTAGCTCTAACTACATAGGTTCCAAATTTGTTAATGGATTGAGGGGTAAGTCCGAGATGCCCCATCACAGGGATTCCGGCTGAAAGGATGCGCTCTACACTTTCCAGAATTTCGCGGCCTCCCTCAATTTTGATAGCATTGGCTCCGCTTTCCTTCATAATGCGGATGGCCGAAGCCAGAGCCTCTTTACTATTTCCCTGATAAGTGCCAAAAGGCAGGTCAACCACAACCAGTGCACGCTCAACAGCCCTTACTACAGAACTGGCATGGTAAATCATTTCATTGAGGGTGATGGGAAGCGTGGTTTTATGGCCAGCCATAACATTCGAGGCACTGTCGCCTACCAGTATTACATCGATACCGGCAGCTTCGAGAATGGTGGCCATACTGTAATCGTAGGCTGTAAGCATGGCAATCTTTTCTCCCCTTAGCTTCATCTCCTGAAGAACATGGGTGGTGATTTTAGTATATCTCTGGGAACTGAATTTTTCCTGCATATTTGAAAAGTCTTTGTGAAAAACGGCTGCGAAGTTAGTTCAATTGTGTATTATTAGCCTCATTCGTGTTGTTATATGTTCATTATGAGCGAAATACAAAACTTCTGAAATACCTGATGAATCTATGGATGTTGCATTTTGAAGCCTATGATTGTGAAATTAAATATTTATAAATGTCTTATTCTGAGGAGTCTATAGCAATAACCTTAAAACATCAGGTTGGTTTGTATTGGGTTTGATAAAAAAAACTAACCGGCCAGGTAAAAACCCGAGCCGGTTGATTTTAAATACTGTAATTAGTATGCCTGTTATTTTAATCCTCGTTTTTTAAGCAGTGGTTCAATCGAGGGTTCCTGACCACGGAAACGAACATACTGTTTCATGGCATCATCATCGCCACCGCCAGCCAGGCAATACTTTCTGAATTTTGAAGCCAAATCTTTATTATACAGGTCGCCCGTTTGCTTAAATGCATCGAAGGCATCAGCATCGAGCACTGCTGCCCAGATATAAACATAATAGCCGGCTGAATAGCCTCCGCTGAAAATGTGCTGGAAGTAGGTCGAGCGATAGCGAGGAATAATCTCTTTTATTAACCCGATTTTATCCATTGCAGCTTTTTCGAAGGCATTGGGCTCAATTGCTGTTTGTTCGGTATTTAATTCGTGGTAATTCATGTCGAGGATTGAGGCAGCCAGATATTCTATGGTTTCAAATCCCTGGTTAAAATGACTGCTGTTGACGATTTTTTGAATGAGGTCGTCTGGAATAATTTCACCGGTTTTGTAATGTTTGGCATAGGTTTTCAATACCTCAGGTTCAGCAGCCCAATTTTCCATAACCTGGCTGGGGAGTTCAACGAAGTCGCGGGGTACTACTCCGGCAATGCGCGAATATTTTCCTTCGGTGAACAGGCCATGCAAGGCATGCCCGAATTCATGGAACAGGGTAAGGGTTTCGTCCCAGCTGAGCAGGGCAGGGGTTGTTGCCGTTGGTTTGGTAAAGTTGCAAACAATACTGATGACAGGAGTGATTTTTTTGCCGTTCTCCCAACCTGCCGGGCGAAAGTCTGTACACCAGGCACCGCCGCGTTTTTCATTTCTGGGATAATAGTCCAGGTAGAGAATACCCAGATGGTCACCGTTGGCTTCCTTCACCTCATAGGTCTCAACTTCAGGATGGTATATGGGTAGATCGGTGCGTTTTTCAAAGGTGATGCCATAGAGTTTATTGGCCACCGAAAACATACCCTCTCTCACATTATCAAGAGTAAAGTAGGGTTTAAGCTGGTTTTCATCAAGGTCATATTTGGCTTTTCTGATTTTCTCGGCGTAATACCACCAGTCCCACGACTCAAGCTTGAAGTTGCCCCCTTCGGCATCAATCATGGCTTGCATCTCGGCAGCTTCCTTCTTGGCTACTGGCAAAGCTGCGTTCCAAAGATTCATGAGAAATTCATCTACACGGGCAGGGGTTTTTGCCATGTTTTCGCTGATAACGTATGCGGCCCAATTTTCGAAACCTAGTAATTTGGCTTTTTCGGCTCTTAGGCTAACAATCTGTTGAATGATTTTTTTGTTGTCGTTCTCATTGTTGTTATCCCCGCGCATATAGTATGCCTTGTATATTTTTTCGCGCAGATCTCTGCGTTCGCTGTATTGTAGGAAGGGGATAAGACTGGGCTTAGCCAGGGTGAATACCCATTTGCCTTCCATCCCTCGGGTTTTGGCCTCCTCAGCTGCTGCATCGATAGAGGTTTGAGGCAATCCGGCAAGGTCTTCCTTGTTTTCAATTACGAGAACAAAGTTTTTATTGGTTTCAGCCAATACATTGTTTCCAAATTGCAAGGAAAGCAGGCTAAGTTTTTCATTGATTTCCCTTAGCCTCCGCTGTCTGGTACTGTCAAGGTTAGCACCACTGCGAACAAAGTCGTTGTAATATTTTTCTACAGTTCTGATTTGAAGGGAATCCAGATTGAGCACGGTGCGTTTATCGTAAATAGCCTTGATACGGGTAAATAAGGCCGCATTCATATAAATATCGTCCTGATGCTTCGACAGTTTGGGCGAAATGGCTTCAGCAATTTGCTGCATCCTGTCGTTAGTATTGGCCTCAAGCAAATTAAAAAACACGCTACTAACCCTTTGCAGCAATTTGCCAGACTTGTCGAAGGCAAGGATGGTGTTTTCGAAGGTGGGTTCTTCCTTTTGGTTGACGATGGCCTCAATTTCGAGGGCATGCTGTTTCATGGCTTCCTCAAAAGCTGGGAGGTAATGAGAGGTGTCGATTTTGTCGAAAGGAGGCACCTCGAAAGGAGTATTCCAATCGGTCAGTAAGGGGTTGTCGCTCTTTTGCTTACAAGCGCTGATGAGCAGTGCAAACATGGATACAATCATGAGTAGTTTTTTCATGGATAACAAATTTTGGTGAATAGAGGTAAAGTTTGGAGTGTGAATAAATTTAGACGCAAATGTAAGCAGAGGAAGCTGGTTAAGAAAATCTGTAAAAAAATTATTGAAAAGGTTCAAAAAAGGTTTGTCTAAGAAAAAGTTGTATATTTGCACCCCTAAAATTGAAACCAAAAATTTTAATAAAGGCATGTATCTCACACCTGAACTTAAAAAACAGATTTTCGTTGAGTTTGGTGGTTCCGAGACCAATACTGGATCCACTGAAGCCCAGGTTGCTCTGCTTACCTATCGAATCAATCATCTTACAGAACACCTGCGCAACAACAAGAAAGACCTTGTAACCCGTCGTTCGCTTGTTCTGATGGTAGGTCGCAGACGCAGATTCCTCGAATATCTTCGTCGTAAGGATATTAATCGTTATAGGGAGCTTATCAAGAAACTTGGAATCAGGAAGTAATTTTCTGAAGGTGAACCAAATACCAAAAAAGGCAATTAACCGAATTGCCTTTTTTGGTCTATAAAGCCGAAGGGATTTCCGAATCAAGGGAGATATGTTCCGACAGAATTTAACATAGTAGAATTAACTTTGTCTGTTTTTATCCCGGCCGGGGCCGGGTTAAAGCTTTTTAAAATCATCAAATTATGCAAGCGATCACACAAAATATTTTTCTTCCCGACGGCAGAGAAATCATCATTGAGACCGGACGATTAGCCAAGCAGGCCGATGGTGCAGTTGTTGTTAAAATGGGCAGCACTATGCTTTTGGCCACCGTGGTTTCAGCCCAAGAAGCCAAAGAAGATGTCGATTTTATGCCTCTTACGGTGGAGTACCAAGAGAAGTATGCTGCTACCGGACGTTTTCCGGGAGGCTTCTTTAAGCGGGAGGCCCGTCCTTCAGAATATGAAATACTTACTGCGAGGCTGGTTGACCGGGCTTTACGTCCGCTTTTCCCCGAAGATTATCACGCAGAAACTCAAGTAATCATCACGCTGATTTCAGGAGATAAAAATTTCATTCCGGATGCTCTGGCCGGGTTAGCTGCTTCAGCTGCACTGGCTGTGTCTGATATACCTTTCAATGGACCTATATCCGAGGTGAAAGTTGGCCGTGTGGATGGGCGATTTATTATTAACCCCACCGTTCAGGAGATGGAACGTTCGGATATGGAGATCATGGTGGCTGCCACCCTCGAAAATATTTTGATGGTGGAAGGCGAAATGAAAGAAATTTCGGAGGCCGACCTGGTAAAAGCCCTTCAATTTGCTCACGAGGCTATTAAAGCACAATGCCTGGCCCAAATTGAATTGGCTAAAAAAGTAGGAAGCTGGGAAAAGAAACGTGAGTATTGCCACGAAGTAAACGACGAAGAGATCAGGAAGCAGGTGCACGAATTTTGCTATCCGCGCATCTATGAAATTGCTTCAAGGCCAACCTCCAAACATGAAAGATCAGACCTTTTTAACCAGGTGCTTGATGCCTTTATGGAAACCCTTCCGGAAGAGGTACGCACCGAAAAGGCTGCGATGATTAAAAGGTATTACCATCATACCCAATGGGAAGCTGTAAGAAACGTTATCTTAAATGAGCGTACACGTCTTGATGGTCGTAAACTCGACGAAATCAGGCCTATTTGGTGTGAAGTGGATTACTTGCCAACAGCCCATGGTTCTGCTATTTTTACCCGTGGAGAGACTCAATCGCTTACAACCTGCACCCTTGGCACCAAACTCGATGAGCAGACCATAGATGGTGCTGTCTTTGAAGGGAAGAGCACTTTTATTTTGCACTATAATTTTCCTCCTTTTTCTACAGGTGAGGTAAAGGCAATAAGGGGAACGAGCCGTAGGGAGATAGGACACGGCAACCTTGCTTTGCGAGCCCTTAAGGCTGTAATGCCTTCTGCAGAAGAAAATCCTTATACGGTCAGAGTGGTATCGGATATTCTTGAATCGAATGGTTCGAGTTCGATGGCCACAGTATGTGCCGGAACTCTGGCCTTAATGGATGCCGGAGTAAAGATACGCAAGCCTGTTTCTGGTATTGCCATGGGATTGATAACCGATGAAAAGACGGGCAAATACGCAATTCTATCCGATATTTTGGGTGATGAAGATCACCTGGGTGATATGGACTTCAAAGTAACGGGTACAGCAGATGGTATCACCGCCTGTCAGATGGATATAAAAGTCTCAGGATTATCCACTGAGATACTTACCGAAGCACTCGAACAGGCCAAACGTGGCCGATTGCATATCCTTGGAGAGATGCGCAAAACTATTGATGCGCCCAGACCTGACTATAAGCCACATGTGCCGCGTATTGTGCAGATGACTATTCCCCGTGAATTTATTGGTGCAGTGATTGGACCCGGAGGGAAAATCATCCAGGAAATGCAGCGCGAAACCAATTCTACCATTGTTATTGAAGAAGTGGGCGAGTTCGGCATTATCGATATTGTAGCTGTAGACCTGGCCTCCATCGAAGCTGTTAAAAAGAAGATAAAAGCCATCATCGCTATTCCGGAAATAGGTGAAGTGTATACCGGTAAAGTAAAGAGTATTGTCCCCTTTGGCGCTTTTATTGAAATACTGCCGGGTAAGGACGGTCTGCTTCATATTTCTGAGATCGACTGGAAGCGCATCAACGATGTAGAAAGTGTACTAAAAGTGGGTGATGAGGTAACGGTGAAACTCATCGATATTGACCGGGCAACAGGCAAGCTCAAGCTTTCAAGGAAAGCCTTGCTACCCAAACCTCCGCAGGAAAAACCCAATGGAAGGAAAGGTTAATTTTCCTGCAGGAATGAGATAATTTCGGTCGAATTGAAACTTTAATAAAATCAAAGCGTAAAAGAAACACGGTCAAAAACTACTATATGAGGCAACTTAAAATCACCAAACAGGTAACCAACAGAGAAACCGCATCACTCGACAAGTACCTTCAGGAAATTGGGAAAGTTGAGCTGTTGACGGCTGAAGAGGAAGTAGCATTGGCCCAGCGCATTCGCCAAGGTGATCAGGCCGCACTGGAGAAGCTTACAAAAGCGAATTTGCGCTTTGTGGTGTCTGTTTCGAAACAGTATCAAAATCAGGGATTAAGCCTTCCCGATCTTATCAACGAAGGTAATCTTGGCCTTATAAAGGCTGCACAGCGTTTCGACGAAACCCGTGGGTTCAAATTTATTTCTTATGCCGTTTGGTGGATTCGCCAGAGTATTCTTCAGGCTTTGGCCGAGCAATCGCGTATCGTAAGGCTTCCTTTGAACAAAATTGGTTCACTTAACAAGATCAACAAAGCCTATGCAAGGCTTGAGCAAGAGCTTGAGCGTGAACCCAATTACGAGGAAATTGCCCAGGTACTAGAAATTTCTGAATCTGAAGTAAAGGAGTCGTTGCGCAACTCAGGCAGGCATGTATCAATGGATGCTCCTCTTGTAGAGGATGAAGACAATAACATGTACGATGTTTTGCGCGCTGAAGACAGTCCCAGCCCTGAAGAAGGTTTGATGTATGAATCGTTGCGCAAGGAGATCGATAGGGCTATCTCAACGCTTACTCCTCGCGAAGCCGATGTTATTCGCCTTTATTTTGGGCTCGACGGTCAACACCCCCTTACTCTTGAGGAAATTGGCGAAAAATTTGACCTTACCCGCGAAAGGGTTAGGCAAATTAAAGAAAAGGCCATCCGACGCCTGAAGCATAACTCCAGAAGTAAAATCTTGAAGTCTTATTTGGGTTAGTCTGGCCCTCCTCCAGACCCATGAAAATGAGGCTGTCTCTTCAGAGGCGGCCTTATTTTGTTATTATAAATATTTCATTACCGTATTTATATTCGCCTGAGGTTTTATCGACCCTAATTACCTCCATTAATGAAAAACGGCGGGAATCACCCCGCCGCTTTTCAACCAATTAACCAAAATCCAACATTATGAGAAAACCAAGTCACATGATGTTCAATAGTAGACAATTAAAAATGTTGCACTTAATGGGAATCCCAATGATTTTTTCGGTGTATGCCTTCTAAGTACAAAAAATCAACCTTAATCCACGTTTATTATTGTGTTATTTGATTGATTTACTTAATTTTAAAGGCCTCAAAAGTTGAACTCCCAAAAAAGTGTGCAAAGGTACAAACTATTTTTAAATTAACAAGCAGTGTTTTTAATTTTTATTAATGAGTTGGCTCTTGTCTTAAAATCTCACCCTTTTTTCGGGGAAACTTAAGGGGGTTTACCCACGTGAATGATTTGTTTATCAACATGTTTATAATAAAATGAAAAAAATTACAAAAAATGTTCAAAAAACCTAAAAAATGATTATATTTGTATTGTTAAAACCATAGGCTCATGTTCACCATGGGTTGGTTAAAACGACCTTTGCGGTGGCTGATTATTGCACCGGTTTCCGTTTTCTGCGGAAAGAACTTACCTCAAGGCAGCTTTCTCAAATGTAAGTTCAGAAGCTGCCTTTTTATTTTGGCCCTTATAAACCACTAAAATCTAATAATTATGAAAAACTTCACTTTTTTTGTTCTATTTGCCGTTTCAGCTGCACTTGTTCTACAGGGATGTGGAAAAGACGACAACAATAACACCCAGCAGAATCCTATTGATGAAGAGGTGCTTGTTACACAACTCTTTACAGCAGCCATGAATTGGCAACTTACTCCCAAAAGCTCTGTCCCTGTAAATGTGAGTGTTGATCAAGTTACAAATGGAGCAAAGGGGGGGAACATTCACGTGATTGGAAGTGTAACCGGAACTATGAACATCAATGAACAGACGGGAGAGTTTTTGGGAGGTATGCTTCTTTTGGGCCTAACCGAAACCATTAACGACCTGGTCCTGACAGGGGAGGATGGCAAGGATTATATAGTGAATGGTGCTCCGTACCTGAGTCTTGCCGGAACTTTTACTTTGTTAGGAATGAATACTTTCGGCACAGCTTCTCATATGACAATTGGGGGTGGCATTCGTATTACCGGCAATGGAGTTGACATTACCGAGAATATCCAATTGACTATTAATCTTAATGCAACCGGCACAGGGGGACATGTGAGTGGCAAAGTAGGCGATCAATCGGTTGACTTTACTTTCTAGGATTTTTTGCTTTCAATAAGTATACAATGAAGGGCGCTATTCGGATTGAATAACGCCCTTTTATTTGGTTGAAAGAGAGTCTGGATAGAATCAATCAGCGCAAAACGACAACTTTTTTCCTGATGATTTGTCCGTTTTCCTTTTCTATGCTCACAATATATGTGCCTGGAGCAATATTTTGCAAGTTAATAGTTCGGTTATTTACGTTGGTCTCTGAAATCAACACTTTGCCGTCTGGGCTCATGATTCGTACAACCGCATTTCCTGTGTTGGCAATGGTGATGAAATCTTTGGCAGGGTTAGGTTGCAAAGTAATATTAGCAGTGGGTTCGTCAATGCCAACACCACTCATGTAAAAATTGACAGAATACTGATTATGTGAGAGCAGGTCTTCTCCAAACACGTCAATGGTAGTGGTACCCGGAAGTTCCAGCGCAGGAATAATTATTACTGTGGCATTTATGTCGGTAGGAATAGCTGTAACCAGGGGAACTGTGGTAGTACCCGGATCGATGCGATAATCATACGAAAGTGCAGACGGATTGAAACCGGCAATGGTTGTTCCATCCACCTTCAGGTCGGTCAAAGTAGCATCATTGTTGAATACCCCATTTTCGGTACTATAATTTGATTGGTAAACGTCTTTACGGTCGTAGTGCTGAACAAAAATACCGACAATAAGATCGTCAAATTCTTCAATATGTGTACCAGATAAATCCATGGTGTAATTGTAAGTATAGGGTGTGCGGTCGAACAGCTCTAAGGAAGTGCCATTGGCATCAGGAATCATTTTCATCATTACATGGTGAAATGAAGTTTCTCCATTGGTAGATGCATTGTTGTGAGTAACTTTTTCCATAACCACCACATAAAGCCTTACACCCGTAAAATGGGCAAAAGGAAGAAGTGTTACATCTCCGGTAATGGTTTTATTCGAGATAGAATGTTTTCCTATAATTTTTAAAACGCCAGGTTGTTGAATAGCATTGTCGTATGCAGAATTTACAGCTGAGATGTCGGTGGCAACTTGCGAACCAATTACATAAAGATCAGGCACAAAGCTGACGCCATAATAGTTTCTGCGGACGCCCCCTTCAGCAGTATAATATGGATCGCCTGAGCCTGGCCAGCTCATCTGGTATTTAATTAGGGTAATGTCGTTTTCGTGTTGCTGTGTCCAAGGGTTGAAGCTGGTATTGAAGTTGGCACAAGGGGCGCATGTGGAGCTGGTAAACTCTTCAAAAAGCGGCCGTCTGTTAATCACCAGGCTTGCACGCTGTACCGATGTCACTGCAGTATCGTTGGATGGGTTGTTGTCAGGAGTACCGTTTACTTTGTTAATCCATGTTTTGAGTTGGTATTCTCCAACAGGTGGGTTCATTAATTCGGGGGTAGTGAAGTCGTAAATTCCAAGTGTAGGAATATTAAGACCTGTAAACTGATTAATTACCGGAGTTCCATCATTAAGTTGCCAGCTGATTTCTAAAGAGGTTATCGGGTCAACACCTGTGTTCATTATTGTGCCTTTTACAGCAGTTGGTACCCCGAAATAAGCGGGAGTGTTTTGAATACTGACCAAAAACCCATCTTTTTGTAAAGGGCTTAAACAGAGCACATTGTCTATGTACCAATAATCAATATTGTACATGTTCCCATCAAGATAGAAGCAAAACTGAAAGTCGGGTTTACCAACATCGCTGTTATTAATAGTAATGGAAATCTGCTCAGGACCCACATTTCCCGAAGGGTTTATTTCCCATACGCTATTCCAGCTACCATTTCCGGAGCGTGTGGCAACTCCTGCTTTGGGTCCTGCTCCGCTGTAATCATCATAAAAATGACGGAAAGAGATGATGAGAGAGGTAAGGCCCACAGTGTTAATGGAAGGGCTGATGAGACGAGTAGTAGTTGTTTGGTTGATGTATGTAAATTTAGCCTCGGGGGCACTGCCTCCGGCATTGTTGCTTCCCGAGATAGACCATTGGGCATTAAGCCCCTGAATCGACCAACCAGCAGGAGGCATAGTGGCATTAGAAAAGTCTTCCCAGAGTAGGGTTTGAGCTGAGATGCTTAGGTGTACACCAAGTATAGCAATTAAGCTAATCGCTAACCGTAACATTTTAGTTTTCATTAGTTTATTTTTTTTGGTTAATGAATGGGGCACAAAGATAAACTCTGGTTTAATTACCAACAAATGGCATTCTTTTAAATATATTAAATCTTTGCCTTATCTGGTAGATTAAGACAGAAGAGGGTAAACGGGATTCAATTCTGTGAGGCTATTCTTCTTTGGGCTCCGGCTCATTTAACCTGGGTGTTGAAAGCAAGATAAAAATGCCAAGCAGTGCGCTTATTGCTGAGGCAATAAAAATGGCTGTTTTGGCATTAGCGATAAAGAGGGGATCTTCAAAAGCCAGGTAGGTTATAAAGAGTGACATCGTAAAACCAATTCCTCCCAGGAATCCGGCTCCTGCCAGGTGGCGGAAGCTTACATTTTCGGGCAGGCGTGCCCAACCCAATTTTACGGCAATCCAGGTAAAACCATAAACACCCGTAAATTTTCCAATAACTAATCCCAGGATGATACCCCAGCCAAGGGAACTGGAGAAAATATCACCTGCACCGGCTTTGAACGTAACTCCTGCATTACTTAGTGCAAAAAGTGGAATAATGATAAAACTCACCCATGGATGAATAGCATGCTCCATGCGCTGAAGGGGGGATTCTAATCTGTGGCAACTGATCTCCATGGCCTGCAAAGCCTCAATCTGTTCCTGAGTGAGCTTGGGATTGGTCTCCGGGTCGATGTCTTTAAAACGCTTGAGATAATAATTCATGCGTTTTAGAAAAAGTCCCGGGCCAATATTATTGACAGCAGGTACCGTAAAGGCCAACAGTACACCTGCGATGGTGGCATGTATGCCTGATTTCAGAAAAGCGTACCAGAGTATGATTCCCGGGAGAATGTAAAAGAGGGGATGACGAAGGTTAAGATAATTGAAAAACACAAGAATGAGTAAAATAATGCCTGCAGCCCCCAAGGCCGGCAGGTAAATATTGTGGGAATAAAAAAGGGCGATAACCAGAATAGCTCCCAGATCGTCGACGATGGCAAAAGCAGTGATAAATATTTTAAGACCAATGGGAATTCGTCTGCCTAATAACAAGAGGATACCCAAAGCAAAGGCTATGTCTGTTGCCATGGGAATGCCCCATCCTGAAGATGTAGGCTGATGATGGTTGAAAGCAGCATAGATGACAGCCGGAATTAACATTCCTCCTACAGCTGCCATTACTGGAGTGATTGCTGCTTTGAATGATGCCAATTCTCCTGAAATAAGTTCTCGTTTAATTTCAAGCCCGACCATGAAAAAGAAGATAGCCATGAGCCCATCATTAATCCATAAATGTATGGGCTTACTCAGGCTCCAGGTACCCAGCGATATGCTAAATATATTCTGCCACAATCCAAGAAAGTTTTCGCTAAGAGAACTATTAGCCAGGAATATGGCGGCCAGGGCAGCAATAAATAACAAAATACCGGAAGATGCCTCGAATTGTATGAATTCTTGAAATGGACGGGCAAGACTAATGATCTTTTTGGGATTGAAAAGCTTCTTCATAAACAAGTCTTTATTACACAACGTTTAAACCTATTGTCTTGTTTAAATAGTAAATTGGGAAGCAGCCCAACCCGCAAGCCACCCAGTTGAGAAGGCAATTTGCAGGTTGTAGCCCCCGGTATTTGCATCGAGGTCGATGATTTCACCTGCAAAATACAAATTTTTAATAAGTTTCGACTCCATGGTTTTAGGGTCAATTTCGCGGGTAGATACTCCCCCGCTGGTAATAATAGCCTCGTTAAAGCCTCGTAAGCCTGTTATCTGAAAACGAAAATCTTTCAGCCAATTGCGTATCCTTTTTCGTTCTTCGGCTGTCACCTGGCTGGCCTGCTTTTCAGGGTCGAGCCTGAGAACTTCAATACAAACAGGGATAAGACTAGAGGGAAGCAATCCTTTCAGAATGCCTTTCAAATGCATTTTGCTGTGTTCAGAAAGGTCGCGGAGCAATCGGCGGTCAAGTGTGTCGGGGTCGAGGGCGGGTTTCAGGTCTATGCTGATTTCTATTTTGCGATTTTCAAGAATGGTTCTGTTGAACTGTCGGCTCAAGCTAAGAATAATAGGGCCACTTAATCCAAAATGAGTGAATAGCATCTCGCCAAACATTTCTCCCGCCTTTTTACCTTCAATAAAAACGCTGGCGTTAACATTTTTAAGTGTTAAGCCTTGCAGCTGCTGAGCTATATTGCCTGCTGTTAACATGGGTACGAGCGAAGGGGCTGGTTCTCTTACACTGTGTCCGATTTTTCGGGCCAGTCGATACCCGTCGCCGGTGGATCCAGTGCCCGGATAAGAACTTCCACCCATGGCTAAAATCACCCTGTCGGCGTCTATGATTTTATTCTGTGCAATGATTAGACCTTTTGCCTTCCCTTCTTGTATTATTACATCTTCAACCGGACTGTTGATAAGAATTTTGACCCCAAGTCTTTGTAACTCACTTTTCATCAAGTTTACTACTTCCGGAGCACTGTTGTTTTCGGGGAAAACGCGGCCTCCACGCTCGGTTACCGTTTTCAATCCTAAATCGTGAAACAGCTCAATTAATTGAGTGCTAAAAAAACGTGCGAAGGCGTTCCTTAAAAATCGCGGGTCAGGACCGATGTTCGAGAGAAACTCTTCCAGATCGTCGGTATTGGTTAAGTTGCAACGTCCCTTTCCGGTAATGCTGAGTTTACGGCCCGGTTTGTTCATTTTTTCAACGATAGTAACCTGGGCGCCTTTTCGGCCCGCACTTATGGCTGCCATCATGCCTGCAGCTCCCCCGCCTGCTATTAGAACTTTAATCTTGTTTTGCGACATTCTTTAGATTTCGTTAAATTGTTGCAAAATGGCTTCTGCTACACGCAAACCGTCGAGAGCAGCCGATACAATACCGCCGGCGTAGCCGGCTCCTTCTCCTGCGGGGAATATCCCGCGAATGTTGCACTGAAAATTCTCATCGCGCAATATGCGTAAGGGTGAAGTTGAACGCGATTCTACTGCTGTCAGAACGGCATCGGGATGAGCGAATCCTTTTAGCTTTTGGTTGAACAGAGGCAGAGCGGCCCTGAGGCTTTCTGCCACCGGTTTGGGCAAACATTGCCATAAATTGGCTGGCTTTACGCCGGGACGATAACTGGGTGACACTTCGCCGAAGGAATCCGAAGGGCGGATGTTGAGAAAATCTTCAACCCGCTGAGCCGGAGCTTTAAATTGACCTCCTCCCAGTCTAAAAGCTGTTTCCTCTAATCTTCTTTGGAATTCTATCCCGGCAAATAAATTTTTCCCCGCCAGGTCTTCCGGATATACATTTACTAACAGGGCACTATTGGAGTTAATATTGTCCCGGGCATGAAAGCTCATTCCGTTGGTTACAAGCCTGTAATTCTCTGATGCTGCAGCTACTACATATCCACCCGGACACATGCAAAACGTGTAAACCGGGCGCTGACCTTTGGGATGAACGGCAAGTTTGTACCGGGCAGAGCCTAATAGAGGATGTCCTGCATATTTACCATACTGCGACCGATCTATCCATTCCCGCAGATGTTCAATTCTTACTCCTACCGCAAATATTTTAGGCGACATTTCTAACCCAAACCTGTGAAGCATCTCGTAGGTATCGCGGGCTGAATGCCCTATAGCTAAAACCAGCGTCTCGCAGGTCAACTCTTCCCCATCGGAAAGTATAATTTTTTTGAGCTGATTATCCTGAATAATCAGACCAACAAGGGTTTTAGAGAAATAATAGGTGGCTCCGAGCGATTCGAGCTCTTTTCTCAGGTTTACAATAACCTCACGCAATTTGTCGGTACCGATGTGTGGTTTGGCATCCCATAAAATAGTATCCGGAGCCCCGGCTTTGACGAATTCTTTAAAAATAAAGTGGGTGCGGGGATCATTAATCAGAGTATATAACTTACCATCAGAGAATGTGCCTGCCCCTCCTTCGCCAAATTGTACATTGCTTTCAGTGTCAAGGAGACCCTGGTTAAAAAAGAGGTTTACCTTTTCAACCCGCTTTTCAACGGGCTCACCTCTTTCAATTAAAACAGGTTTTAAACCGGCTCGTGCAAGCACGAGGGCGGCAAAAAGGCCTGCGGGCCCGGTTCCTATGATTACAGGCCGGGGCCGACCTTCATTTATTCGCGCGCGAGTAATTAGGTATTCGTAAGGTTTAAAAATTCTAATCCGGTGCTTTTTAGCAACTTCCGGGTCGATTTGTTCAAGAGTCTTGTCGGGTTGAGCAACTTGTAAGTCAATTGTATAAATGAAGCGAATAAAGTTTTTATTTCGGGAATCTATAGCCCGATTAGAGATTTGCCAGTGAAGAATTTCCTTTTCTTTCAGGTTAAGCAGATTCGCGGCAATTGCAAGTAATTGGTTAGGGTTAGCATGAAAAGGCAGAGCTATTTCTTCGATGCGGATCATTTCTGACAGTATCTCTTGATGAGGTTGTAAGCATTGCGAATGCCAAGCTCGCCTGCACGGCTCAGGTCGCGGCAAGCCGGTTCATTTTTGCGAAGGTAAATAAGTATCAGGGCACGGTTGTAGTAAGCCTGGGCAAGGTTTTTTTCGAGTTCAATGGCTTTGTTGTAATCTTCGAGTGCACCTTCATAATTGGCCAGTTTGGCTTTTACATTGGCTCTGTTGAACCAGGCAAAGCTTAATTCCGGATTGATTTCAATGACTTTATTATAATCATCGAGTACCTGTTGATATACGGGGAGAGGTACTCGTGCGGCCTTTGAAGCATTAAAAGTATTGGCCCCAAAAGAAATAGTGGCAGGCAAGGGCTCGTTTTCGCTTAATTCTTCAATCATCTCTAAACGGGTATTAGCTCGGTTGAAGTAAGCAAGGCTGAAGGTAGGGTCGAGATTTATAGCCATTGTGTAGGCCTCGATGGCGCTTTGATAATTGTGAATGAGTCCGTTAAGAATACCCGTAAAGAAATAGCCCAGTGGGTCATTGGGGTTGAGTTTGTTGCTCAGGTCAATGTCTTTGATGTATTGAGCTATGGTTTCAGGAGTCAGTTTGTCTTGTCGGTTGGTTACCCCAAATCGAAGCTTATAATCTACGCGGGCATTGATATCGTCAATTTTCTTGAGCCAATATTCTCCGCGTTTTTGTTCGACATATACAGAGTCGTTATATAAATATGTTACGAAGAAGTTTTGCTCGAGGTCCACATAAACGGGTTCGTATTGAATACGGCCTTCCACGGCAGATGTATTTTTGAAATCGGCTTCAAATTCGATGATTTTTGTGAGGGCTGTACTGTCGGCATAGCGGCGCAGGGTAGAATCATCGCTTTTGGCAATCGTTTCTTCAATCAGGATGGCTTTATTGCGGTCTTGCATGGCTCCTTTTTCGTCTTTAAGCGCAAGCCTGGCATCGGCTCTGAGCATGTATGCCCTTGAAAAATCGGGGAAAAGATCGATAGCCCGCGAATAATCTTCGATAGCTCCTTTGTAATCTTTCAGCTGATGTTTGATGAGCGCTCTGTTAAAAGCGGCCAGGATGTTATCGGGGTTTAGAGACACCACACGATCGAAATCGCTCAAAGCGCCTTTCAGGTCGCCTGCTTCTGCTTTAAGTATAGCACGGTTGTAGTAAGTGAGCGCATTGTATGGATCGAGTTCCAGTACCTTGTTGAAATCTTCAATGGCGCGATCTTTCTGGTTGAGTTTTATCCATGCTATAGCCCTTTGGAAGTAAACGGCAGTATTGCCTGGTTCCATGCGTAAAGCCTGGTTAAAATCTTCGATGGCTCCTTCATAATCAGCGGTATCAAATTTTATTGAACCCCTGCGTACATATGCCTCAGTAAAAAAGAAATTGAGCTGAATAGCCTTGTTAAGATCGGAAATTGCTGCAGGAGTGTC
This sequence comes from Bacteroidales bacterium UBA2030, assembly GCA_002332755.1. Taxonomy (GTDB): domain Bacteria; phylum Bacteroidota; class Bacteroidia; order Bacteroidales; family TTA-H9; genus UBA2030. The sequence goes on from DDBO01000127.1 coordinate 22,697, forward strand.
TTTCAGTTCATGCTTTATCAGACCCCGGGCCAGATAAGCAAGGGGTATGTCATTCTTTAGCCTGAGAGCAGAATCTATATCTGAAAGGGCCTCCTTGTATTGTTTTAAGTCCATGCGTGTAATCGCCCGGTTAACATACACCTCGGGTACCAGAGGGTCGATGCGCAGAGCTTCCCTGAAATCATCAAGCGCTGCCTGATAGTTGCGTAGCCTCGATCGGACTATGGCTCTATAGTGATATCCCTGGCTGAACATGGGATTGAGTTCCAGCGCCCGGTCGAAATCGCGGCCGGCACCCTCAAGGTCTCCTAAATTATATTTTGCAATCCCCCGGTAAAAATAGGGCTCATACATCTCGGGCGATGCGGCTATTACTACGTTGAGGCTGCGGATAGCATCCACAAATTTACCCTCAGAAAGGTTGTGCATACCGGAGAACACAAAATGCGGAATGTTTATCTGACCCAGCGCACTGTTAATTACAAGCACCTGAAGCAGGAAGGCTCTGGCAATTTTTTTGAACATTCGTTGTTTAGACTTCAGGTTTTGTTTTGGTTTTTTCTATCAGGTGAATGTTTTCTATCACCATGGCTTTATCGACGGCTTTGCACATATCGTAAACTGTAAGCAGGGCAACTGATACGGCTGTGAGTGCTTCCATTTCAACACCGGTTTGTCCGGTTGTAGTAACTGTGGCTTCCACTTCAACTCCCTCCGGAGTCAGGTGTGTTTTTACTTCGATGTGGCTTAGGTACAATGGATGACAAAGGGGAATTAGGTGCCCGGTTTGTTTTGCTGCTTGTACACCTGCAATTTCGGCTGTGGTTAGGACGTCCCCTTTTTTGATGAGATTTTGTTGGATGAGTTCAACAGTTTGCGAGGCTAATTTTATTTTCCCTTTAGCCCTGGCTTTCCGAACCATTGGGGGTTTGGGGCTTACGTCCACCATGCGGGCTTTGCCCTCCGCATCGGTATGGGTCAGTTTGTCCATGAAGTTGGAAATTTGGTAAAGCAAAGTTATAGCAATTTCATCGCCCTACCTTTCAAATTTTATGCCGGAAGTAAGCTTAACGCCTGATGGAATGTGTATTGAGCAAATCGGTAACGATAATAGAAGTAGCACCGGATTTTTGGCTTATATATTGTCTGCATATCTTTTTCGCTTCTTCTTGATTTTGAGGTTGCAGGAAATAATCGATTGCCTGTTCAAATTCTCCTTTGCTTTTTACCGAAAGTGCTCCCCTTGATTTTATAAGGTCAACCGCTTCCGTAAATTTATGGTAATTGGGTCCAAAAACAATGGGTTTTCCATAAACAGCTGCCTCAAGGATATTGTGAATTCCTGCTCCAAATCCACCCCCGATATATGCCACATGGCAATAATAATAAAGCCGCGAAAGCAAGCCAATAGTGTCAATGATCAGTACGCGGTAATTTTCGGGCTTAGCATCTGAAAGTTCGCTCCAAAGAATGGCACCCGTGCCTATTTGATTTTTTAATCGAAGAACCAATCCGTGTTCCGGTTCGTGTGGCACCAGAATAAATTTTAAATCAGTATGCTTTTCGATGAAAGGCAAAATAATTTTAAGGTCTGCAGGCCACACACTCCCTCCTACAATTACCTTATGGCCCGCAGCAAATAGTTTTATTTCAGGAAGTTCTTCAAAATGCTCTGCCTGATGAATTACTCTATCGAATCGTGTATCTCCGCTGAGTGTAACATTCTGAAATCCTATCTGTTGAAGCAAGTACACCGAAGCTTCGTTTTGAATGTAAAAATGCGTGAAGGCTTGAAGTCCCTTACGAAAAAATGCGCCATAGAACTTAAAAAAATGCTGTTGAGGCCTAAAAATTCCTGAAACCAGGAAAGTGGGTATTTCCCTGTGGTGGAGTTCGTTGAGATAATTAAACCAGAATTCATATTTCACGAATATAGCCATACATGGCTTGGTTATATCGAGAAATTTACGTGCATTGCTGGAATAGTCTGCCGGAAGGTAGGTGACCAGATCGGCACCGGGATAATTTTTTCTGATTTGGTAACCCGAGGGAGAGAAGAAAGTGAGAAGGATTTTTAAATGAGGCGCTTCATTTTTGATTTTCTCCAATAATGGTCTGCCCTGTTCGAACTCTCCCAGCGATGCACAATGCATCCAAATCCATGGATTATCCTGAGAAATCTTTGATTGCAATTGTTTCCAAAGTCCTCTTCTTCCTCTGACCCATAAAGCTGCTTTGGAATTGAATATTGCGGCAACGCAGATAGATGAAGTATAAAGCCAGATTGCAAAATTGTAAAGTAAACGCATTTTAGTAGTAGTAATATTCTTTGGGTGCCCTACCATAAATGGGTAAGATCCAGCCAGCCTTTAAACCGATGAGCAAATCAACCCTTTTTTGCTTGTCGGGAGCCATACGATCGAAGTCGTAGTCGCGTAAAGAGTGAGTGAAGGCTTCTTGAATTTCAAGGCCTACAAAGAAGTTGTATTTCCTACTGTTACTTAAGTGCTGATAACCTATGAATTGAGTAAGTGAGGGGCCAGCCGTTAGCCTGTCGTAGCCGCGTTTATAGTCGCCCCGGAGCTGGGGGGCAGTGTTTTCGAGCACCGATATGGCGATTTTATGTATTAAAAATCCACCGCCAGCCATCATCAGCAACCCGCTGTTTGGATTGGGCTTTTTGAATGGAATTAGTTTGCCTGTTCTGGCGTAGAAAAAATATCCGCGCTCCTGCGTACTTACGTCGGCAGGAGTACCATTTCCATCAATGATAAAATCGTGAGAGGTTTGGATGAGGCGAAAAATAGAATCCTTGATTTTTACATTATTTCCAAAAATGTAGTCGAATCCGGCTTCCCAAACCCAATTGTTGTCCGTCTTCCAGGTAAATGCTGGACCAACGGCAAACGATACCCCAAAACGTTTGGCTAAATCGGCTCCGGGAAGGTGAGAGCTAACCCGTGCTGATACCATTGGAATACTTATCACAGAATCTTTTAAATAATTCTGTGCCTTAACATGCTGTAAGCCCGAATAAATAATGAGGGAACCAATGATAATTAAGTATCTAAAGTGAGGCTGCATTAGTAATGGTGTTTGCAAGATTTTAGTATTGATGAATGATATGAAGTTAACGCAAAAGTAGGGAAAAACGTATGAAGGCACTGCCTATAATGAAGGCTTCGCTTTTGGCTTACTCCCTGAACACAATATTTTTTACATTTGCCCATTAATAAAAACAGCTAAATCTTTCTTTTTTTATGCGAAAAATACAGATGGTCGATCTGCATACTCAGTATGAGAAGATAAAGCCCGAGATCGACAAAGCCATTCAGGATGTTTTGCATTCAACCGCTTTTATTAATGGTCCGGCAGTAAAAGAGTTTCAACACGATTTGGAGGAATACCTGGGAGTAAAGCATGTAATTCCTTGCGGCAATGGAACCGATGCCCTCCAGATTGCCATGATGTCTTTGGGTTTAAAGTCCGGCGATGAGGTTATCACGGCCGATTTTACCTTTGTGGCCACTGTTGAAGTAATTGCACTGCTAGGGCTTACGCCGGTTTTGGTTGATGTAGATCCTCATACCTTTAATATAACCCCCGAGGCCATAGAAAAAGCTATTACACCCCGAACCAAAGCCATCGTACCGGTTCACCTTTTTGGTCAATGCGCCGATATGGATGCCATCATGGAAATTGCTCGTCGGCACAATCTTTACGTAATTGAAGATGCCTGTCAGGCCATTGGTTCCGATTTTCATTCTTCCGAAGGATGGACGCGTAAGGCTGGTACTATCGGGCATATTGGATGTACCTCCTTTTTCCCTTCCAAAAATTTGGGATGCTACGGAGACGGAGGAGCCATTTTTACAAATGATGATGAACTGGCCAACATGATAAGGGGAATTGCCAATCATGGTATGTTCGTTCGCTATTATCATGATTATGTTGGAGTTAATTCTCGTTTGGACAGTATTCAAGCGGCCGTTTTGAAAGTAAAACTGCCACATCTGAATGCGTACGCAGCAGCCCGAAACCGAGCTGCAGCTTATTACGACAACGCTTTTAAGAATATTCCACAATTGAAAATACCCTTCCGTTTTCCAAAATCGTCGCACGTGTTCCATCAATATACCTTGGTGTGCAATGGTATTGATCGCGATGCCTTGATTAAGTATCTGGCCGAGAAGGATATTCCGGCTATGGTTTATTACCCCGTTCCTTTGCATTTACAAAAGGCTTATCGCACTACCCGTTATTCCGAGGGGGATTTTCCTGTCACAGAGATGTTATCAAAGAATGTGTTCTCATTGCCTATGCATACGGAACTGGATGAAGAACAACTTGAATATATAACACGTCATGTAATTGAATTCGTAAAAAATGCATAAAACCTGTTAACAGCTATGGAGAGAGACTATTTTGCTCATGAGACTGCCGTAATCGACGAGGGCTGTCAGATTGGAGCCGGTACCAAGATCTGGCATTTCTCTCATATAATGAGCGGATGCATCATCGGAGAGAATTGCAATATCGGTCAAAACGTTGTGGTTTCACCGGAAGTTGTACTTGGCCGCAACGTGAAAGTTCAAAACAACGTTTCGATTTACACAGGGGTCATTTGTGAAGACGATGTTTTTCTGGGCCCTAGCATGGTATTTACCAACGTAGTAAATCCCCGAAGTGCAGTGAACCGCAGGGGCCAGTATGCCCGCACAGTAGTTAAAAAAGGTGCTACCATCGGTGCCAATGCTACGATTGTGTGTGGACACGATATTGGAGAATATGCTTTTGTTGGAGCCGGCGCTGTGGTGACCAAGGAGGTGCTTCCTTATGCCCTGGTTGTCGGAAATCCTGCCCGGCAGATCGGTTGGATGAGTGAATATGGGCACAGATTAAAATTCGATGAGAATGGAATAGCCATTTGTCCTGAAAGTGGGGAAAAGTACCTTCTTGAAAATGGTCGTGTGCGTAAAATGGGGAAATAATTAAAAGTTATGGAAAAAAATATTAAAAATTTTGCTCTCATAGGTGCGGCTGGATATATTGCTCCTCGCCACATGAAAGCCATCAAGGACACGGGCAATCGCTTGGTTGCTGCCCTCGATCCCAAAGACAGCGTCGGAATAATAGATACCTATTTCCCAGATGCTGACTTTTTTCTGGAAACAGAACGTTTCGACCGCCATCTCGACAAGCTGCGCCGTCAGGGTGAGCGCAGGATCGATTATGTGAGTATCTGTTCTCCTAATTTTCTTCACGACTCGCATATTCGTCTGGCTCTGCGCAATCAATGCCACGCCATTTGTGAGAAACCCATCGTGCTCAATCCCTGGAATGTGGATGCCCTTGCCGAAATAGAAAAGGAATCAGGGTACCGTATATACAATATTTTACAGCTAAGGCTTCATCCGAAAATTCTGGAGTTAAAAGCCAAAGTTGACCAGAGCCCTGTAGATAAAATTTTCGACATTGATTTGGCTTACATTACTTCCAGGGGGCGTTGGTATCATATTTCCTGGAAGGGTGATCCGGCCAAGTCGGGGGGGGTGGCCACAAACATAGGTGTACATTTCTTCGACATGTTGGGATTTATTTTTGGAAAAATAAGGGTGGTTGTGGTTCATCACATGTCTGCGACTACGGTGGCAGGATTTTTACAATACGACAAAGCCCGGGTACGTTGGTTTTTGAGTATCGATTCTAAATGCTTACCGGAGGAAGCGCTTGTCAAAGGCATGCGCACGTACCGGGCACTTACGATTGAAGGCGAGAATTTTGAATTTAGCGAAGGATTTACCGACCTCCACACCCGCGTTTACGAAGATATTCTCTCCGGTGGAGGATTTGGTCTTGACGAAGCCCGACAGAGCATAGAAATTGTCTACCAAATTCGCAATGCCCAACCTTTGGGCCGCACCGGCGATTACCATCCGTTTTTGCTAAAACATTGTTAATTAATAGCTAACCTGCATAATTTATGAATATCTACGAAAAATTACTTTCCAAGGAGGCAAAACTCTCCGTTATTGGCTTAGGATATGTTGGGCTGCCTATTGCCCTTGAATTTGCCCGAAAAATAAGCGTTATCGGTTTCGATATCCGTCCCGATAGGATTGAACTTATGCGCCAGGGAATTGACCCCAGCGAAGAATTGGAAAAAGAAGACTTTGAGGGAACGGATATTTATTTCACGGCAAATCCGGAAGATCTTAAGCAAGCTCAGTTTTTCATTGTGGCTGTGCCTACCCCTATCGATCGGCACAATCAGCCTGACCTGACTCCTCTTATCAAGGCCTCAGAAACCGTTGGGAAAGCGCTGAAAAAAGGAGACTATGTGGTTTACGAATCAACCGTATACCCTGGTGCTACTGAGGAGGATTGTATTCCTGTTTTGGAAAGATTATCCGGTTTAAAATTCGGTGTTGACTTTAAGGTCGGCTATAGCCCCGAACGCATCAATCCGGGAGATAAGGTACATACTTTAAAAACCATAAAAAAAGTGGTTTCGGGGTGTGATGCTGAATCGCTGGATATGATTGCCAAAACTTACGAACTTGTTGTTGAAGCCGGGGTGCACAGGGCTTCTTCCATCAAAGTGGCCGAAGCTGCCAAGATCATCGAAAATACCCAGCGCGATGTTAATATTGCTCTGATGAACGAGCTTTCTATCATTTTTAACCGTATGGGTATCAATACCTATGAAGTACTGGAGGCTGCCGGAACCAAGTGGAATTTCCTTAAATTTTTCCCGGGCCTGGTAGGTGGACACTGCATTGGTGTTGACCCCTATTATCTTGTATTCAAAGCCCGGGAATACCGATATCACCCCCAGGTTATTGCCTCTGGCCGCTACGTCAACGATTCCATGGGATACTATGTTGCTAAGCAAACCGTAAAAAAACTGATCGCTGCAGGCAAAAATGTGCTGAATACAAAGGTGCTAGTGATGGGAGTGACCTTCAAAGAGGATGTGAGTGATATTCGCAATTCTCGTGTACCTGATATTATTACTGAATTGAAATCATACGGTGTAGCCGTTGATGTGGTGGATCCTCATGCATGCTCCAAAGAGGTAGAACACGAGTATGGTTTTGGTTTAGTTGAGAAACCTGCTACTGATTACGATGCTGTAATTGTGGCCGTTTCGCACAAACCTTATTTCGATCTGTCTGAGGATTATTTCCTTTCCATTACCAATGAAAGGGCTATCCTGGTGGATGTGAAAGGAATTTTCAGGAATAAGATTAAACAATTGACTTACTGGAGCCTGTAATGAATTAGGTAAGGAAGTCTGAGCCGGAAACCAGACTTTTCCGGCTTTTTTGTTTTCATACATTTTAAGGAGAAAGTTTCGTATTTTTGAATAATTAAGATAAAGTTGAATTATGAAAATACTAGTTACCGGAGGAACAGGATTTATTGGTTCGCATACAGCTGTTGAATTGCAGGAACAAGGATTTGATGTGGTGATTGTTGATAATTTGTCGAATTCAACTATCGAGGTTCTCGACAATATCACAAAAATTACCGGCAAGCGGCCTGTTTTCGAGCAATTTGATCTTTGTGATCAGTCGCTTACCGCTGATTTTTTTCGGCGCCACAACGACCTTGCAGGTATCATTCATTTTGCAGCCTATAAGGCTGTTGGAGAATCCGTCGAAAAACCATTAATGTATTACCGCAACAACCTGCAGTCGCTGATGAATATTCTCGAGGGTATGTTGGCAAACAACATCAACAACCTTGTTTTTAGTTCTTCATGCACGGTTTATGGACAACCCGATGAGTTGCCGGTTAGAGAAGAATCCCCCATTAAGGAGGCATTTTCGCCCTATGGTAACACGAAACAAATTTCAGAAGAGATTATTCGCGATACACTGAAGGCCAATCCTCAATTGCAAGCCATTGCCTTGCGTTATTTTAATCCCATTGGTGCTCATCCTTCGGCGCTAATTGGAGAACTACCCTTGGGAGTTCCCAACAACCTTATGCCATTTATCACCCAGACTGCCATAGGAAAACGCCCGGTATTGCGCGTGTTTGGTAACGATTACAATACTCCCGATGGTACTGCCATCCGCGATTACATCCATGTTGTTGACCTTGCTCAGGCCCATGTGGTTGCCCTCAACCGAATGATTGAGAAAAAAATGAAAAAGAACTATGAAATTTTCAATCTGGGAACAGGAAATGGCCTTACGGTGCTTGAAGTAATTCACTCATTCGAGAAGGTCTCAGGTGTTAAACTCAATTATGTTTTTGTTGATCGCAGGCCAGGCGATGTGGAAAAAGTGTGGGCTGATACAACCTTTGCAAATCAGGAATTAGGCTGGAAAGCCCAGCGTTCGGTAGACGAAATGACCCTCTCGGCCTGGCGCTGGGAGCTTCGCCTTGCAGGTAAACTAAACGATTGAATATTAAATAAATATAAATATGCAAAAGAAAATATTAATCACCGGAGGAGCTGGATTCATTGGCTCACATGTGGTCAGGCTTTTTGTAAATAAATATCCTGATTATCATGTTTTTAATCTCGATAAGTTGACCTATGCCGGCAACCTCGAGAATTTGCGCGACATTGAAAACAAGCCGAATTATTCTTTCATCAAGGCTGATATTCAGGATGGTGAACTGATGCTAAAGCTTTTTACCCTCCATCAGTTCGATGCAGTTATCCACCTTGCGGCAGAATCTCATGTTGACCGTTCGATTGCCAATCCCCTCGAATTTGTGCTGACTAATGTAGTAGGGACAGTTAACCTCCTGAACGCGGCTAAATATATTTGGAATGACAAATACGAGGGCAAGCGTTTTTATCATGTTTCTACAGATGAAGTATATGGTTCGCTTGGCCCTACGGGTTATTTTACGGAAGAAACCCCTTATGATCCGCATAGCCCCTATTCGGCCAGCAAAGCCAGCAGCGACCATTTTGTCAGGGCCTACCACGATACCTATGGATTACCAACAGTTATTTCAAACTGCTCCAATAATTATGGATCATACCAGTTCCCCGAAAAACTTATTCCATTATTTATCAATAATATAAGATACAATAAGCCTCTTCCTGTTTATGGGAAAGGCGAAAATGTCCGCGATTGGCTGTGGGTAGAAGACCACGCCCGGGCCATCGATATCATCTTTCATAAAGCTGCTAATGGTTCCACCTATAATATTGGCGGCCACAACGAATGGAAAAACATTGACCTGATAAAGGTTCTATGTAAGATTATGGATAAAAAGTTGGGCCGCCCCGAAGGAACCAGTGAAAAATTGATAACCTTTGTAAAAGACCGGGCCGGCCATGATCTTCGTTATGCAATTGACTCATCAAAGCTTCAGCGCGAACTGGGATGGGAACCCTCGGTGACTTTTGAAGAAGGTCTTGAGAAAACTGTAGATTGGTATCTTGCCAACCAGGAATGGCTCGACCATGTAACATCGGGTGATTATCAGAAATATTACGAAGAACAATACATCCACCGATAAGTTGCTCTTTTGCAAAGAGAGCGAATACTAAACCAAAAACAGGGCATCCTTTAGTTAACTTAAAGTGTGCCCTGTTTTTATTGATATTACTCGTTATAGCTGAAGCTATTCCACAAAAATCGCATCGGCCTCATAACGAAGGTTTTCTATGATAAAGTTTTGCCTTTCCATGGTGTTTTTACCCATGTAGTAGGCTAAAACCTCATTTATTGATTGGTCTTTTCTTAGGATTACAGGATCGAGACGCATCTGGGGACCGATGAAATGTTTGAATTCGTCGGGCGAGATTTCACCCAATCCTTTAAAACGGGTAATTTCAGGATTCTTTCCAAGCTGAGTAATGGCTTGTTCTTTCTCCTCTTCGGAATAACAATAGATGGTTTTTTGTTTGTTGCGTACTCTGAATAAGGGAGTTTGTAAGATGTATAGGTGTCCTGCCCTTACCAAATCGGGGAAGAATTGCAGGAAAAACGTGAGCATGAGCAGACGTATATGCATGCCATCCACATCGGCATCGGTGGCCAGCACTATTTGATTGTAACGTAAGTTTTCGAGGCCATCTTCTATGTCGAGGGCGGCCTGAAGAAGATTAAATTCCTCATTTTCGTAAACTATTTTTTTGGAGAGGCCATAGCAATTAAGGGGCTTCCCTTTGAGGCTGAATACAGCCTGTGTATTTACATCGCGGCTTTTGGTGATGCTGCCACTGGCTGAATCGCCCTCGGTAATGAAAAGTGTTGATTCAAGTTTACGCGGATCGTTGCTGTTGTAATGTATCCTGCAATCGCGAAGCTTTTTGTTGTGAAGGCTGACCTTTTTTGCACTTTCGCGGGCAGCTTTTTTTATTCCGGCAAGCTCTTTCCTTTCTTTTTCGCTTTGCAGGATTTTGCGCTGCATGGCTTCAGCTGCTTCAGGATACATGTGCAGGTAATCGTCGAGCTGCTTCTTGAGTACATCCGAAACATATTTACTTATGCTTACCCCGCCATCTGCCATGAGGGTTGAACCGAGACGGGTTTTGGTCTGCGATTCGAATACCGGCTCTTGGATTTTGATGCTTATGGCAGCTATAAGTCCGGTCCGGATGTCGGAGGTGTCGTAGTCTTTTTTAAAGAATTCTCTGACAGTTTTTACAAAAGCCTCTCTGAATGCCTGCTGGTGAGTTCCTCCCTGGGTAGTATGCTGCCCGTTGACGAAAGAATAATATTCTTCTCCATAATGAGCGGTACCATGGGTGAAGGCGCATTCGAAGTCTTCGTCGCGGATGTGAATTATGGGGTAAAGCGGCTCTCCTTCCATGTTAACTTCAAGAAGGTCGACCAGCCCGTTTTTCGATTGCATTTTTACCCCGTTGTAAAGGATGGTGAGGCCCTGATTGAGGTAGGCGTAATTCCAGAGCTGACGCTCAATGTACTCGTTTAAAAAGTGGTATTTTCCGAAGATCTCCTCGTCGGGAATAAAGCTAACGATTGTTCCTGCCCTGAGTTCGCACGGAATTTCCTCCTCATGCACCAGTTCTCCTTTCCTGAATTCTGCTATATGGGTTTTCCCTTCGCGTATACTTTGAATCCGGAACCAGGAGGAAAGAGCATTCACGGCTTTGCTTCCTACTCCATTGAGCCCTACCGATTTCTTGAATACCTTGCTGTCGTATTTCGCTCCTGTGTTAATTTTAGAAACACACTCTACTACTTTGCCCAGAGGAATGCCCCGTCCATAATCCCTTACCGTTACCTTGCGATCCTGAATGGTCACCTCTATGGTTTTCCCATACCCCATTACATACTCATCGATAGAGTTATCTATCACTTCTTTCAACAATACATAAATGCCGTCGTCGTGTGAGGCGCCATCGCCCAGCTTGCCGATATACATCCCCGGACGTAAGCGGATGTGCTCTTTCCAATCGAGCGAGCGAATAGCACTATCATCATAGGCAACAGTCTCCTTGAGGGGATCCATATTCTGTGTTTTGGTGCAAAATTACTGGGAATAACCTAATGAATCGGACTTACAGTGTTTAATTTTTGTTTTGAATTGGCAGCCAGGTACAATTTTTACAACTTTGCATAAAATGTATGTCTATGCGCAGGTTTTTCATTTGTGTGCTTTTTATCATTTTCCAAATGTTCATTTGGGCACAAGATAATTCGCGGTATGTCAACCCGTTTATTGGAACTGATCAAATGGGCCATACCTTTCCGGGGCCAAGTCTTCCCTGGGGGTTTGTACAACTGAGCCCCGATACCGACACCGTTCCTTATTCCACAGGGAATGGATATAACCCCAAGGTTTATGAATATTGTGCTGGTTATCAATATAAAGATCCAACTATTGTGGGATTTAGTCACACCCATTTACATGGTACCGGACATTCTGATCTGGGAGATTTTTTACTTATCCCCGGCACTGGCCCCGTTAGGTTAAATCCGGGCACATCCGATCATCCTGAAAAGGGATATCGAAGCCGCTACGATAAATCGACAGAGCAGGCCGAAGCAGGCTATTACAGTGTAGTTCTTAAAGACTACGGAGTAAAAGCTGAGCTCACGGCAACCCGTCGTACAGGAGTGCATCGATATACCTGGTCGGGCGCGGATGATAAGTGGGTGCTTCTTGATATGGTGCATGGCATTTACAATTACGATGGAAAGGTAATATGGAGTTCTCTGCGGGTGATCAACGATACTTTAGTTACAGGCTATCGTCAAACCAATGGTTGGGCAAGGCAGCGTTTCATCTATTTTGCCATGAGTTTTTCTCATCCTGTAAAATCGTATGCGCTGGTAAATCTGGATAAAGAAATATATGGAGGTTTTTGGCGACGCTGGAAAATGGATGAGAATTTTCCGGAGCGCAGCGGAAGGAAATTAAAAGCTGTTTTTCGATTTGATTTGCAGGACGGAGAAGCCCTTACAGTGAAGGTTGCCCTGTCGGGTGTAAGTTGCGAAGGTGCACTCAAAAATTTACAAACAGAAGCTGCTCCTTTTGAATTTGATGAATTGAAACAAATAGCCAGACAGGCCTGGAATGATGAACTTGACCGCTTTTCTGTTCAGGCCAGTGAAAACGACAAGGTGATTTTTTATACGGCTCTTTATCATAGCATGCTTACACCCAATATTTACCAGGATATTGACGCGCAATACAGGGGGCTCGACGGGGAGATACATCGTGCCGTAGGTTTTACAAATTATACCGTCTTTTCGTTGTGGGATACTTTTCGCGGCCTTCATCCTTTGATGGTATTGCTGAAGCCTTCGCTTTCGGCTGATTTTATTAACAGTATGCTTGCCCACGCCGATCAAAGTATACATGGTATATTGCCCATTTGGTCGCATCATGCCAACGACAACTGGTGTATGACCGGGTATCATTCTCTGCCGGTGATAGCCGATGCCTGGGTTAAGGGTATCAGAGGCTTTGATCCCGACAAGGCACTTCAGTCTATGGTAAGGTCGGCCACCTATAAGCCCTATGAGGGACTACACGAATACATGCGTTTGGGATATATTCCGGCTCAGGCTTCCGGAGTGTCTGTTTCAACCACCCTTGAATATGCCTACGACGATTACACTCTTATGCGTATGGCTGAATCTCTTGGGAAAGACAGCCTGGCTAAGGTATTTAAGGCTCGTTCGCTCAATTGGCGCAATTTATTTGACTATGAAAGCGGCTTCATGCGCCCCAAGTTGGCCAATGGACATTTTGTAAAAAACTTCGACCCCCTGGATACCCATGGACAAGGATTTATAGAAGGCAATGCCTGGACTTATTCCCTTTTTGTGCCCCACGACCCTTCGGGTCTTATCCAAATAATGGGTGGAGAGCAAAAGTTTGTGCAACGCCTCGACAGCCTTTTTACCATGGAGCTTCCTGAAAAATACTATGCAAATACCGAAGATATTGACAAGGTTGGTATAATGGGTAATTACGTACATGGCAATGAACCAGGACACCACATTCCATATTTCTACAATTTTACCCACCAGCCATGGAAGACAGGAGAAAGGGTGGAGCAAATTCTGTCAACGTTTTATAAAAATTCTCCGACAGGGCTATGTGGCAATGACGATTGTGGACAGATGTCAGCCTGGTATATTTTCAGTGTTATGGGGTTTTATCCTTTTTGCCCGGGAAGCGATGAATATGCAGTGGGTAAGCCCTATTTTGATAAAATCAGCGTGAAGTTGGAAAATGGGGGAATGTTGAATATCAGTGTCAAAAACAAATCTAAGGAAAATCGGTATGTACGAGAGATTTGGTTGAACGGTAAGCGGCTTGAAAAGCCATTTTTGCACCACAAGGATATTGTGCACGGTGCCGATATTATCTTTGTGATGGGGAAAAGACCGCATACCTGATAGTTTTTGAAATTAAAACAATATGACCAGAAAGGGGAGTAAAAGTATTGCTGAATGGGCAGAGGAAGACCGCCCCAGGGAAAAAATGCTTATGCATGGCGAAGAAGCCTTAAGCAATGCCGAATTGCTTGCCATATTAATTGGATCAGGGAATGATGAGGAGAATGCTGTAGAACTTTCGAAACGTATTCTCAAAGACAGTAGGGATTCGCTCATCGAGCTTTCGAGGTTGGGCGTTGGAGACCTGATGCGACAATATAAAGGCATAGGTATGGCCAAGGCAGTAACAATAAAGGCAGCACTCGAGCTGGGGCGCAGGCGCAGGGCCGAAGAACCCCTTCAAACAGGAAAGATTACCTCAAGCAAAGAAGCTTATGAAGTGTTTCAGCGTTATCTCGAAGACCGAAACGAAGAGCATTTTTATGTTTTGTTTTTAAATAAAGCCAATAAGCCCATTGGTCAGCCTGAGGAGATTGGCAAAGGGGGACTCGATGGCACAGTTGCCGACCCCAAGGTCATCATGCGTTTGGCACTCGAAAAGCGAGCCGTAAATATTATCCTTGCCCATAATCATCCCAGTGGCAATTTACAACCCAGTCCTGCCGATGAGAGTCTTACCCGAAAATTAAAACAGGCGGCCGAGTTTTTCGACATGAAAGTCCTCGACCACCTGATTTTGGGGAAAAACAATTATTTCAGCTTTGCGGATGAGGGACGCCTTTAATGGCTTTTATGCCCGCATAGGGTGCAAGTGCTTCATAAAATATCCAAAATAAAGCATTATAAAAACGGTGATTAATCCCATCAAGGGCATAGCGCGATTTGCTGAGAGACCAAACCCAATCGGAGCCATTAAAATATAAGTGGTAACAACTGTTGTCATAAAAACAGCAGGGATGGCTGCCAGCAAATAGGCTTTCCTTTCTTTGTAAAGATAGACGGTTATAGCCCAAAGAACAATGGTAGCAAGGGTTTGATTGGCCCAGGCCATATAGCGCCAAATGATTTCAAACTTGAATAAGGTAAGGCCGACGCCGATGATGAATAATGGGATGCTTATTAAGAGGCGATGGGAAATTTTTATCTGCGAGAGTTTTAGAAAATCGGCAACGATAAGACGTGCAGAGCGAAAGGCTGTATCTCCTGATGTGATGGGAGCAGCTACAACCCCAAGAATGGCCAATAGTCCCCCGATTTTTCCCATCAGGGTAATTGAAATATTATTGACTATGGAAGCGGGGTTCTGTGTATCTACAGCATCATTCAAGCCTTTTATGGTACCGAAAAAAGCCATAGCTATGGCAGCCCAAATCATGGCAACCAGTCCTTCGGTTATCATTGCTCCATAAAAGACTCTTACGCCGTATTTTTCGCTGGTCAGGCAGCGGGCCATTAAAGGAGCCTGAGTGCTGTGGAAACCAGAGATAGCGCCACAGGCAATGGTTATAAAAAGCATAGGGAATATGGGTGAGGCTGCAGCTTTGGTTTTCATGTTGATAAGGTTCGAAGGAACGGCTTCCGGGATATTTGCCAGGTACCCTTCGGCTATCATGCTCACCAAAATGCCCACTGCCATAATGAGCATAGCCAATCCAAAAATGGGGTATATGCGGCCTATGATTTTGTCGATAGGAAGAAGTGTGGCCAATACATAATAAAA
>DDBO01000218.1 GCA_002332755.1 Bacteroidales bacterium UBA2030
CGAATACCAGAATGCTATCCGAGGGTAAGGGCATATTTCTGGCAATGGTAATATTAGCCTAATTTCCCCGGGTTAAATCAGCAAAGGCAGGAAGACATCCTTGGTAGTCGAGCAGTAGATGTTGCTTTACAGTGCCTTTGCAAATCCTGAATTTAACCCAATCGTTTAACGAAAGAAGAGTGATATGTCCCTATCATCCAACAGGTAAACCTTTCTCCTCAGCTGATGCAAATCTGGCTTGGTAAACTTTAAAATGCTCTACCCATGCGTAGGAAAACTCCTCATATATTTTGCTGGTTCTGTAGTGGTTGATGTATAAAATACTCGGCCTGCGAACAGCCAAGGTGAACTATGTTTACGGTTATACTACGCAATCCGTTAGAATATCTCTGACAGAACTCATCTGCCCTATATGGCAGAATATTATGTTAATGAGTTGTGTCCAGCTATCAATCCCTTTGCTGTACTTGTCCCCCTCGTACTTTTTTACAATATCCGCAAACAATTGTCGAGGTATAAGGCTTGTAATTTGCGAGAAAAGTGTTAATTTTACCATGGGTGTTGGTTGTTGTGGTTAATGTAAAATTATTCCCTATCGGGAATATTTACAACTCCCTTTCTGTATATTATAAAATTATTTTGGACGGATGTGATCCTGAATGTTAAAATGAATCACTACGAATATAAGAAAAATTTAATAAGGAACAAAATTATCTGATCCTTTATTGACTTGATTGCCAGGAGCATTTTTTACTTCTTAATAGAATCTAACTTACAGCAGTTTCATAATCGCTTTAAAGATAGCAGGCATACTACAAACCGGTCAACTATAAAAATCCATCCAGGTAATCCATTAGCAATTGCAAAATAATTGTCCAATGCGGATATATCCCGGAAACAAACAACCTGGTACCAATTCTCATATTACCCTTAATAAATACGAAGCACCGGGTCACTCAGGTAATAACGGATATCTACAAAAGTCAAAATTACATTTTCATGATAGGTCAGAGCTAATAAAGCTGAACAATTCCCAAAACCACGGTTAGAAAAATCCTTAATAATATTGCACTTTCCCTCCTCTGCTGCCTGACGGGCCCGTAAATCTATAGAATGTTACGAGATTGTTTATACATAAAGGCAAAAGTATTGCGCCACTATGTTCTTGAATATCAACGTTGATATCTGAAATCAGCTGCCCTAAGGAATTATAGAGTTCTAACCTGAATCTTCCCAATTGCAATTCATGATACTCAAGATAAATCTTGCCAGAACTTCCCTCAAGTCTGACATCCACCTTTATTGAATGATTTTTTGATTCCGCCTGAGTGATTAGATTTCGTGAATCAAACTCCATCAACTGCCACTGACCATTGTTGTGAAAGTACCAGTCAGAAACTCCGAGTTCATGGATAATGTTTGCAGAGTTCCGGAAATCAATTCCCAACTGAACTAGTGCGTGACCTTGGATACGTGCCCGACTGACTACCTTATAACCTGTATATGAA
This sequence comes from Bacteroidales bacterium UBA2030, assembly GCA_002332755.1. Taxonomy (GTDB): domain Bacteria; phylum Bacteroidota; class Bacteroidia; order Bacteroidales; family TTA-H9; genus UBA2030. The sequence continues at coordinate 1,509 of DDBO01000218.1, forward strand.
AAACCCTGTGGTGATATGTAGTTATCCGTCCATAAATGCCATATCCTTTGACGGTAGTCTGATGGATAAAACTCTAATATGCCATTATTTACCGTTCCAGGGAATGGTTCGGGGTTGTAGGCCCCCGGAGGGAAAAATGGATATCGTAAGAATAACCCGCCATCATAAACTGGATGAAAAGTGGTGTAATTATGTTCGCAAAGCAAAACAGAATCATTGCCATTATAACCATATACACGCAACCAGTCAATCTGTACCGAACAACTGTCGATCAACTCATTATCGGATAAGGCAATGATCCAGCCCAAGATTTTATTATCCGTTGCATAAGGAACTTTAGTATTCCGAAAGGATTTGTGGTGAGGAGCTTCATTAGGAATTCTATCATCTGATGCCTGATGAGGTTGAGAAATATCAGGAGGATTTGGAGACACTTGTCCATATGGGCCCATTTTTAGCGAAATATTAAATCCGCTCCCTTCACTGTTGCGTGTAGTATATAAATCACTTAGCAGTTCGTTGTTGATGTAAACACGGGCATACTTTAAACCGTGACAATCAATCCTGTTGGGTACAAGGCTGTCGGAGTATTTGTTTCCACCGGCCACCCACCAATAATAATCGCCATATACCGGTAACTTGTACCGGATATTGAACAGCAAACGGCCATTTGGATCAGTGGTTGTGGATACAGAGTATTCGTTAGGACCGGTATTGGTCATTGGAAGCGTTACGTATGGAATATAACCCATATAAGTCACATCGGATGGCTGGAAAGGAAACACAACCCTAATGGTAAGATTGGTCTGGGCTTTCGAATTCAAAATACATAAGCTGAGTAAAATCAATAGGGAATTTTTCATGGTCAAAGGTTTTTTATAAGCTGTTGCATAACAAAGATAAATATATTTTAAATAGAATACAAGTTTTATTTAGTCGAAAATCAATAATTTATAGGATTTAAGAGATATAAAAATTCTTTGTTCCGTCTCGTACGGGACGGGATATTTTTCATAACCTGCTACTACTCATATTGTATTCCTTCGGAATACTCTCATGTTTATATTATTATATCTTATAAAAACCTTTCAACCAAACAGGATTCAGCATACTTTTTTCTTATAATGCATAAAAAAACAGGACCTTGCATCTACAGCACAGTCCTGTTTTTAATTCGCAAAGCTTATTCTTAAGTCTTGTTTTCCAGAAGTATATTATTTGTTTTTTATTTCATCTCCAGCCTTTGCTCTAGCTTCAGATCGTCAGAAGAAGAACCGGCGTGCAGGGTATATGTACCTGGCTTAACCTTCCAGCCATTGGCACTGACATCCCAATGGGCAAATGAACGTTCATTGAGCAACATACGTACAGTACCACTCTCACCTGGCTGCAAAGTAAGCGTTGCAAATCCTTTTAACTCCTTCACCGGCATATCTTCGGCCTGAGGCGGAGCCACATACAGTTGCACTACTTCCGTACCTTCACGTTTGCCGGTATTAGTAATTTTCACTAATACTTCAAACTCCTTATCATTCAAGCGATTTACCTTCATTTCATCATACGAGAAGGTGGTATACGACAGACCATACCCGAAAGCGAAGGCGGGTTTAACATTATTTTTATCATAATAACGGTAACCCATGAAGATGCCTTCCGAATAAGGTGCATTTAATGAAGGGTCTTTGTAACCCTTGTAGGCCGGAGATTGTTGTGGAGAAGCAATAAAAGAGAAAGGCAGGCGCCCCGAAGGATTTACTTTTCCGGTGATGATATCGGCCAAGGCACGCGAACCTTCCTGCCCGGGGAAAAGTGCATCAATCAATACGGGCACCTTGCTTCCCCAGTTCTGCATATCTATGGCAGTGCCGCCGTAAAGCACAACTACGGTTCGAGGATTGGCCTTAACCACAGCTTCTATCAGCTGATCCTGACCATTCGGCAAACGCATTCCGTTTACCTTATCGTAGCCTTCGCTTTCGATGTAGTCGCTCGAACCCACAAATACAAGTGCTATATCGCTGTTGCGAGCTGCTTCAGCAGCTTCGGCAATCATACGGGAGCTTTCGCTTTCATTGCCAAAGTCATCCCAGCCCAATTGAATAACAGCTGAACCTCCATTTTCATAGAACTCGAGTTGTATATCGTAAGCCTGGCCGGCTTTGAGTTCCACGCTTGCCGAATCGACAGTGGTACCATGGTCAGTCCAGTTGTCGATAAGTAATTTGCCGTTAAGAGTGAGACGCACCCCATCGTCGCTGGCAGTGAAAAGGGCGTATTTACGGGTTTGGGGAGCAATAAGCTTCCCGGTCCATCGAACGGAGTAATGATCCTTTTCGATACCAGGAGCAGGCGGATTGTCTTCCCAATTAAAATCAATATTAGCATCCACGCGTTCAAAAGCGGGCGTCCCTTCTGGTTTCATCTGATTGAAATACTCAGCCTTTAAACCGGGTTTACCATCGGGTGTCAGGAAAAATTGCGAAGGAATAGACGTAAGCGGACTGGCAGCGAGACGAACCCCTTCGGCATAATTAATCTTTACTTTATCACCAGCCAGCTGACGGAAGACTTCCAACGGAGAAGCTGCAGAACGAGGAGTTACACGAGAGCTTCCACCACCCCCTGTGCGGGCAATGGCTGCATTGGGTCCGATAATAGCAACCGACTTCAACGTACCGAAATCGAGGGGAAGCAGGTTGTTATCGTTTTTCAACAAAACGATGGAGCGTGCAGCCACCTCATAAGCCAGCTTAGTACTTGCCTCAGTGGGATCAGGCACAGTGAAATCAGCCGGACGATCGAATAAGCCGGATTTGAATTTCACATAAAGAATACGACGTACCATGTTGTCGATATCAGCTTGGGTAATTTCGCCACGCTGCAACGCTTCCTTAATATTCTTCTCGTTAAAATACACGCCAGTGGGCATTTCGAGCTCCAATCCATTTTTGATGGCGTTGACGGTGGAATGGGTAGCCCCCCAGTCAGAAACCACCAGACCACGGAATCCCCAATCATTTTTCAAGATATCCATGAGTAGGTGTTTATTTTCAGAGGCGTACCAGTCGTTTATTTTGTTATAGGCAGCCATCAGGCTCAGGGCTTCACCCTCCTTCACGGCCATTTCGAAATGAGGAAGATAAATTTCCCGCAGCGTGCGTTCATCCACCTGTACATTAAGCCGCATGCGCTCCCATTCCTGATTATTCAGGGCATAATGTTTTACTGAAGTAATTACACCCTCCTTCTGCACTGCTTTTACATAAGCTACTGCCATTCGTCCGGCCAACCAGGGGTCTTCGCCATAGCTTTCGAAATTTCGTCCTCCGGTAGGAAAACGATGCATATTGATGCAGGGCCCAAGGATATAGTTGCGTCCTTTGAAAAGGGTTTCAAGGGCAAGCTGGCGACCATATGCAGCAGCCAAAGAGGTATCCCAGGTAGCTGCCAGCGAAACACCTGAAGGAAAGGCTGTGGATTGGTCCCAACGAACACCTATCGGGCCGTCACTCATTTTGAAATCGGGAATGCCCAATCTTTCGTTATAAGCCGTTTTCATTCCCCGCTCGTCGGGCAATCCAGCCAATTGCTGAATCTTTTCTTCCAGGGTCATTCGCTTCAGCAGATCCTCTACTCTTTCCTCCACACTACGCGAAGGATCTTTATAAATGGGCTTACGACCGCAGGAAGCTAAAACTACTACAAAAGTCATCAAAATGGCAAACGAAAATTCCCTAAGCATATGACTTAATATTTAATGGTTTGAATAGCATGCGCAGGAATCTGTAAACGTGTCATCCCATCACCACAAATCAGGAGGTACTCCAATGGTTGGTCCTGGGTATTCAAAACAACAGAGACGTAACTACCGTCAGGGTTTTCGAATGAGGTGGCCAAAAGGGCGCTTCGTGATGGTGAAGTACTGAGCCTTCTGGCTCCGCGTTGGATGAATTTAGAGAAATGTCCAATGTAATAGTACGCCGGAGTGATGAATAATTCACCGGATCGCGTATCGCCGTGCATAGGAGCGAAGCAGAAATTACCCACATGATTGGGCCCCCCTCTTTCATCGAGGAGTATATTCCAATCAGTCCAGGCTGAGGTGCCGTTATTGAAATCGTGTATCATGGAAATAGCATACTCTTCTCCATTCGGCCAATAATCGAAATGATCGGGAACAAAGCTTTCTACCGTGCCTTCAGTGAATATGATATATTTATCGGGGTAATTATCATGTACATTTCTAACATTGTCGAACATGGGTTTTCCACCCGACCAGTCTTCGTACCAATGAAATCCTATGCCCCAGGCATATTTCGAAGCTTCCGAATCTGAGAAAATAACATCGGCGCGGTAGGGCATCAGGTCGCGATTGTGGTCCCATACAATGATTTTTTTGTCTTTTAAGCCATTTTTCCAAAAGGTAGGACCTAAATAATACTTCAGAAAATCTCTTTCTTCCTCGGCGGTAAAAATACACGACTCCCAGGTCTGGCGAGCCATGGGTTCATTCTGTATGGTTACACCCCAGATCGGAACCCCGGCGTTTTCATATTCCCGGATAAATTTAACAAAGTAGTTGGCCCAGGCTTGATAATATTTGGGAAGGAGTTTGCCACCCTTCAGCATACTATTATTATCCTTCATAAAAGCCGGAGGGCTCCAGGGACTGGCAAAAAGCAAGGCCTTGTTCCCACTTATTTCCATGGCTTTTTTAATCAAAGGGATACGATATTTCATGTCGTGGGCAATATTGAATGAAGCAAGGGCACTATCGCCTTCATCAATATAGGTATAACTCTCACTACTAAAATCACAGCTATGAATATTGGTTCTGATAAAGTTGTAACCAATCCCTTTTTCCGGATGAAAATAAGCCTCAAGCATTTTGTTCTGGTTTTCAGGGCTCAAACGGGCAAAAGTTTCAGCAGCAGCATCAGTAATTGCCCCCCCAATTCCAATCATTTCCTGATATTTCTTATTCGGATTTATAAAAACTGCAATTTCTGTCTCCAGGGGTTGACGGGCTGAATCGAAAACGCCGGAGACAGAAAGGGTCAGTCTCAAGCTTGTGTCGCGGGCAGTAGTGTACACTTCATACTTTTTATCCTTAATACTTACAGATGCTGGAACAGTGCTTTGCTTAGGATCACCCGAATTACACGAGTGTAAAATAATCGTAATCAGCACCAAAAAGATCAAATACCGATAATATTTCATATTTTGAGGTTTATTAGTTATAAGATTTCATTTGTTAGTGGCAAATATACACCAAGCAGAATTTTATTTAACAAAAAAACATAAAATTTTTCTGTAGCCTGACTTGTGGCTATGTGAAAAGTTGCTTAAAAACCAAAACCACGCATGTAGGTATGAATTCAAACAAAAAAATTGGCCGGGTAGGTTTAGTCACGAATGTTGTTGGTATTCAGATGAATTCATGGTTCATAAACAAAAATGACAATAATTTCATTTGGAATACCGGGTTTTGGGTTCTCTTCTTAGGGGGCTGGCATTAAAACAAAGATTTATCTAAATATTAAAACAAATCATTATCTTTGAACGTCAAAAACAAAAAAACCAACCTTTATGAGCAGAAACCTTACCATGAGTCTAAGAATGAAAGCATTAGGGCTTATTTCAGCCTTACTCCTGACACAGTTGGCCTTTGCTACCGACGGATATTTCACTTTAGGTTATGGAGCCAGAAGCAACGGAATGGCCGGTGCGGGAGTTGCGCTTTATGGGAATTCCCTTTTTGGAGCCACAAATCCTGCCGGAATGGTCTATTTAGGCAAAACCTATGGCATTAGCGTAGGATTATTTAATCCCATGAGATCCTTTGAAGTTACAGGGGCTCGGTCGATGCCTATGCCGGGTATGTTTCCTCCCCCTTTTGGTTTACAGCCCGGAACAACCTTCAGTGGAAGCACCTTTTTCCCCATGCCGGCATTTGCAGCTAACTTTTCGTTAGGTGAAAAAAATGCTCTGGGGGTATCACTTTATGGCAATGGAGGCATGAATACCGACTATAATGCCAAAGTGTTTTATTCCCCTTATCTAGACGGACCTGTGATGCCTGGAGGAATGAACCCCATGAGCGGTATTGAAGCCCCTACAGGCATTAACCTTATGCAAATGTTTGGTGCATTTACTTTCTCTCACAAATTCAACGACAATTTCAGCCTGGGTGTAAGTGGTATTGCAGCCTGGCAGTCGTTTGAGGCCAAAGGCCTACAGGCATTTGCCAATTTTGGCATGTCATCCGATCCTGCCAGCCTCACCAACAATGGAAGTTCCACTTCATTGGGATTTGGAGGGAAAATAGGCATTTTAGCTAACGTGATTCCTCAGCTTAGTGTTGGTGCTACATTCCAAACACCTCTGTTTATGGGTGCTTTCAAAGAATACAAAGGATTGTTTGCCGAAGGGGGTAAGTTCAATGTACCAGCCAACTGGACTGTAGGTCTGGGGTGGAAGCCCAACGAAAAGATCAATGTTGCTTTCGATGTGAAGCAGATCCTTTACAGCAAGATAAAATCGGTAGGTAATCCTTTGGATGTGATGGCCCTGTTGCCCATGGTTCCTGACCAGAACGGCAATATGATTGCCAATCCCAATTACAAACCATTGGGCAGCGACGAAGGTTCAGGATTTGGGTGGAAAGACATGCTTGTCTTCAAATTGGGAATGGAGGCCTACATAGCCGACGAAACCCAGGTTAGATTCGGATTCAGCACCGGCAATAATCCTGTTCAGGAATCGCAGGTACTCTTCAATATTTTGGCTCCCGGAGTAACCACTCAGCATCTCACCTGGGGCTTCTCCCAGTATTTTGGCAAAAAAGCCTTAGACTTTGCATTTGTTTATGCTTTCAACAATACGGTTCATGGTGTCAACCCGCTTGACCCGGGACAGTATATTACCCTTCAGATGCATCAATACGTTCTTGAACTGGGATTCAGATTTTAAAGAACACAAATTCAATATTTTATTCTTAACCTGCTTCTCCAATAGGGGCAGGTTTATTTTTTTATAACACACCTATTTCCAAAGTTTTATATCTTCGCACATACCAAAACCAAACCCAAAAATGATGAAAAAAAGAATCTTAATTGCAATTTTGGCTCTATCGATTTGGGCATGTACCGACCCAGTACAAAAAGCTATACAATACTATCAAACTGGTACCGAAAAAGCCCAAAAAGGTGATACTGCAGGAGCCCGGGCAGATTTTAATAAGGCTATTGAGCTCAATCCCAATTATGCTGAGGCATACCACAACCGTGCCTTTTATTGTGAATTGCCGGCCGGTGATCTTCAGGGAGCACTTAACGATTTTAATAAATCGCTTGAACTACTTAAAGGAGAAAATGATGCCTATAGCCTCAGCATGCGTGGCTTTACCTTTCATTTAATGGGCAAAAATGCCGAGGCACTTGCCGACATCAATGCTTCATTGTCTAAAGACTCAAACAATGCATATGCCTATCGCAATCTGGCACTGGTGTTCTTGAGTATGGGAGATACAGCAGCAGCTTGCAAATCTTTGAACAAGGCTCTCGAAAAAGGGTTTGAAAAAGATTTTGGAACTGAAGTAAGCGAACTCACAGTCAAAATTTGTAAGTAATTATTCAACGGAAGGTGTCACTTCTTCCTTTGTGACAGGCGGTTGTTCTATAGGTTTTAGTACAACCGCCTTACTTTTTTTGCCATTGATTTTAACTATGATAGGGCTTTCGAAACGTACATGCCGGAGATATTCGTCTTCGTAAACTGCCGGTCGGGAGTTCAGGTAATCCAGGTCATAAAAACCATCGTTGATATACGGATTGATGGTAAAATAGCCTACCTGGAATGAAGTAAGATTTTGGAAAAAATGGGTTCCCTGGCTGGGGTCTATTCTATAGTTTGGGAGTCCGGATTCTACAATTACTCTGGCAGCTGAAATCTGAGGCCATTTTACCGGAATGCCTAACCAGGGGTCGCTCGAGCCCCAGCGACCGGGCCCTACCAGTACATAATTTTTGCCTTCCTCTAAAAATCTCTGGTTCAATGCCTCCAATCGCAGGGCCACTTCCGGATTGTTGGCGGCATTAAAAGTCTCCGGCTTTACGTAAATAAAATCGCATATAGAATCAATAACACCATTTCCAAGGGCAGAATGACTGCGAAGCAAAAGTTGATCGTCTTTGATTCGTTCAATATCTTCTGCCAAGTCTTCGTTAAGGTTTACAATCGGCCGTATTTGCAGCAGGCTGAAAACCATGGGTGAACCCTTGGGCGGATTCAGATTAACGGCAAATTCTATTTCAATAGGATTATCCATTTCCCGCTGTCCGATTTCGAGCACTTCCTGAATGATTTGTGGAATAGGGACAGCATTGTTTTTCAGAATATTGGCAAAAGTAATTACCCGGCGACCCGCATAATGTATTCCATCGCGCAATACATTGTTTTCAAAATCATACGTAGAGGCTATCAGGCGGAGAGAATTATCTTTTTCAGCTTCTTCAATATTAAGCTTCAGAAGGTTAATTGTATCGTCGACTGCCGGACGAAAACTCTCGGGATGCAAATCGAGGGCGTAAAATGTTTTCTGTGTTTCGCGTAAGGCTGTTTGTGGCGAGCTTAGCTGAAGCACTTTTCTGGGATAACGCGGTACAAATTTCAGGGTCACCCCTCCATCCACAATATGCTTACCCAATCCCAGGGCTAACGAGGCAATCCCATCCTCTGGTTTTTCGGGTTCAATAGGGTAAAAATTAATACTTCTGGCAACGCCTGAAATGGTAGGATAATAACGATCGCCATATCGTGTACCCACTACCTCCTGAAGTACAACAGCCATTTTTTCTTCATCAATCAGGTTGTGGGTTGCCAGCATATATGCTTTAGAATCACGAAAATAAACCGAGGCATAAACACTCTTGATGGCATTACTAAGCATTTCCATCATCAGACGCTCGTTATCGCGAATGTTGGGAATCATGTATGTAGAGTAAATTCCCGCAAACGGCTGGTAATGACTATCTTCAAGAAGGCTTGATGAACGAATGGCAATAGGGCCATGAATATAAGATATGAAGGTGTAAAGGTCTTCGTGGATTCTAAAAGGTAATCGTGCCCTGACAAAACGGTTCAAAATTTCGTGGTCGGGAACGTTGGAGAGAGCAAAATGATACAATTCATTTTCCTCCATAAACTCATCGAAAATGTCCGTTGAGATAACGACCGTGCGCGGGATACTCACAATAATATTTTCGAAACGGTTAAGTTCTCCATGCCGTTTAATCATGCTATCGAGAAACGCCAGGCCACGGGCTTTGCCACCAATACTTCCTTCGCCTATTCGGGTAAAAGTAAGATACTCGTCGTATCTGTCGCGGTAAAACTGGGCTATGACGCCACGGGCTTTATTCATCCTAAAGGAGGCGATAGCGTCGTAGAGGTAGCGCCTAACTTCATCCAGGTCTTCAAAATCTTCAAGGGTAAGCGACTTAAAAGTGCGGGCAATAGGAAAGAGAGCCCTAGCATACAGCCACTTACTAAAATGATTTTGCGATAGATGCCAATGCAGCGATTTATCGGGTATTTGGAAAATTTTGTCCTGCAAGTCTTTAAGGTCGGTAGCCCTGTTTACTTCTTCTAAAGTATCAGGGTCGCGAAAAATAAAGTCACCAAAGGCAAAATTGTCTATAATAAAGGTCTTGAGGTCTTGCAATAAGGTTTTGGAATTTTTATTGATAAAACCCACCCCCAGTTCTTTGGCGGTAGTTTCATGCTCCGTATCAGACGATTGAAGCAAGACGGGAAGGTGTGGGTCTTCACGTTTAACCATACGGGCCAGATGTATACCGGCCAGCTTATCCATTACTCCCCCATGCTTATAGCTGATATCAGAAATAATACCCAAAAGGTTGTCTTTGTATTTCTTATAAAATGCAACGGCTTCTTCGAAACTGGTGGCAAGCAAAATTTTAGGTCGGCCCCGCATTCGCTGGGTTTTCTGATGCTCGTTGAGACCTTCGGTCATAAACAATCGCGACTGCTGAAATATGATCTTGTAAATAGCGGGCAAATAACTCGAATAAAACCTGACCGAGTCTTCAACCAATAAAATCACCTGAACACCCACCTCCTCTACATCATGCTCCACATTCATTTTATCTTCTATTAGTTTGATGATAGCGAGCAGAAGGTCGGCATTTCCCAGCCACGAAAATATATAATCGATGACAGTAAGGTCTTCCATGCTCACCTTAATACTAACCTCACGTGAGAAGGGGGTCAAAACCACAATAGGTATCACAGGATGATCCCTTTTTAATCGTTTGGCCAGACTGAAGCAATCTACCCGTTCTACATTGGTCATGATGATGATGAGGTCTATCTTTTCTGTTCTAAGCTTTTCAAAAGCTTCGTCAGGGCTGGTTGCAATAATAAAATGGGGTGGATAACGCAGATTCAGGGAAACATATTCATTGAAGATCTGTTCTTCTATTCTTCCATCCGATTCAAGCATAAAAGCATCGTAAGCGCTGGCAATAATCAATACATGGTAAATGCGCTTTTTCATCAGATTATCAAAAGAAGTATCCCCGAAATAATATTTGGGCGAGGTTAAAAACGAGCGGTTTTGCATGGATAGGTTACTATTTTCCTGGCGTTAAAATTAAAGAATTATCCTGACGGGTTTAATATATATTGGAATAGAATAATGCGATAAACCAGGGATCGATTATTTTTTCTATCTTAGAGCTTTGAATTAAAAATCCAAGAATCAACCTTGCAAATCGAATTCACATATGGAGAGAAGAAATTTTCTGAAAAATCTTGCACTGGGTACCCTGGCCGGTAGTCTGGCAAGCAGGATTCCTGGTGCTTTTGCCTCCGACACACATGCCTCTGAGCCCTTCGTTGGCGATGCCGATTTAGTAGCCATTAAAGGCGGGGAACCGGAGCAAATGTTCGACAAAGCTATAGAGGCTTTAGGTGGCTTAAAACGCTTTGTCAAAAAAGGTCAAAAAGTAGTCGTAAAGCCCAACATCGGATGGGATGTACCCCCGGAAAGGGCGGCAAATACGCATCCCGGACTCATCGGTCATATTGTCAAAAGATGTCTGGAGGCAGGTGCTGCTGAGGTTTTTGTATTCGATAATACTTGCGACAACTGGCTGAAATGTTATAATACCAGTGGTATTGAAGAGGCCGTTAAAAAAGCCGGAGGTAAAATAGTTCCAGGCAATGAAGAAAGGCTATATAAGCCGGTAAGCATCTCAGGAAGGGTACTTAAAAATGCCAGTGTACACGAACTCATTCTATCATGCGACGTTTTTATCAATGTTCCCATACTTAAGCATCACAGCTCGGCTGATGTAAGCATAGCCATGAAGAACTTGATGGGCATAGTATGGGACAGGCGCTGGTGGCATCGCAACAATCTTCATCAATGCATTGCTGATTTTGCAGGATTCAGAAAACCCGACCTCAATGTAATTGATGCTTATAGGGTTATGATAAAGAATGGCCCACGGGGCGTATCCGAAGCTGATGTGAAAATTATGAAATCGATGATAGTATCCACCGACATTGTGGCTGCTGATGCCGCAGCGACAAAACTTATGGGAAACGAACCAGCCCAGATTGGCCACATACGCTTGGCCCACGAAATGAAAATTGGCAATATGGACCTCTCGTCACTTAAAATTCAACGCATCACCGTTTAAATAATGAAGCGCAACAAGCTTGCCGCCTGGCGCAGAGTATTCGGCCTGATTTTTTTCGGGTTGTTGCTTCTCTCTTTTGCTGATTTCACCGGCTTTTTACCAACATGGTTTATTCGATGGGCCGGGTATTTTCAGTTTGTCCCTTCCCTCTTAAAATTTCTCCATGCCCCCTCTCTGCTTGCTATCGGATTTTTGCTCATCCTGTTCATCACGTGGATTTGGGGAAGGGTTTATTGCTCATGGATTTGCCCATTGGGAGTATTGCAAGATATAGTCGCCAGATTGAAAATCCTTAAAAAAAAGCGGTCTAGAGCTTATGGACTCCTTCCCTCCTTCAAAATACTGCGTTACTCAGTTCTTATATTGGTGGTCGCAGGGCTGCTCAGCGGATTAATGCAGCCTTTAATGTACACCGACCCTTATTCCTTGTTTGGCCGCATGATCCATCAGCTGGTTTTTCCCTTATTCTTGTTTTTAAACAATTATTTATCAGGTTATCTTTCCGGTTTGGAAATCTATTTTCTAAAGCCATTTCCGGTCACCGGATTTCAACCGGCCTCATTGGCTTTTTCAGTGACATTGCTGGCCCTTTTGATCTTTTTATCCGTACGATATGGAAGGATTTACTGTACTGCCTGGTGCCCGGTGGGTTCTTTTTTGGGATTCGTTTCGAAATTTTCAATTTACAAAATCAGAATTTCAAAGGAAAGTTGTACATCATGCGGACGCTGTGCCAAGTCATGTAAAGCCGGATGTATCGATTACCACAACAAGGAGGTAGATTTCGAACGCTGTGTTGGGTGTTTTAACTGCTTAAATTCATGTCCTACAGGAGGAATTCATTTTCAGAAAACCTTCAGAACCCATAGCTTAAATTTCTCCCCTGAGCGCCGGCACCACCTTTGGTTGCTTACCGCCGCAGGGACAGGGCTATTGTTAAAACCCAAGGTTATTTGGGCCGAGGAATTACAAAAGGCATTGGTTCCTGCCCCAAGACTCAACCCGGTAACTCCTCCGGGGTCTATAAGCACAGAAAGGTTTAATGACATTTGCACGGCATGTCATCTCTGCATTTCGGCCTGCCCTACCAGGGTATTAAGTCCCTCGCTGACAGAGTACGGATGGAGAGGTCTATTCCAGCCCATGATGGACTATCATACAAGCTTCTGCAATTACGAATGCACACGTTGCGGTGAAGTGTGTCCTACAGGCGCAATCTTACCTCTTCTTCCCGAAGAAAAAAAATTGACGCAGTTGGGAGTGGCGGCATTTCAAAAGCTCAATTGTGTGGTTTATACTGAAGAAACGGCCTGCGGCGCTTGTTCTGAGCATTGCCCTACTAAGGCAGTGCATATGGTACCTTATAAGGAAGGATTACTAATACCCAAGGTTAATGAAGCTATATGCATTGGATGCGGGGCCTGTGAATATGCCTGCCCCACCCTTCCGCACAAGGCTATTTACGTAAAGGCACATACCATTCACCAAAAGGCCCAGAAACCAGAAGAATCAGACACAAGCAAAGAAGAAGTTCCAGAAGAATTTCCCTTTTGATTGTACAATATTTGTTTGAAACCATGCTGATGAATCATAGGGTCTTTTTATTGGTTAATGTGATAAAGCCAGGCAAACTTTTGAAAGCATATTGATTCATCTATCCATTGCCCAACAGCGGATAGGTAAGTGCAAAGTGTTAATATGTTTTTCATTTATTGTTGAAAGATTTATGAGCTCCATGCTTTTGCTTTCGGCAGGAGCTTTTAGATCTGTCATTTCCGGGATTTGTTTCCAGTACAAAAAGCTATGATTTAGTCAGGCCTGATAACAAAATGGGGTGAAATGCTACGTGCATATCACCCCACCTCTTTTGAGAAAAATTAACCTGTTATTTTACAGGTGAAATGTTCACCTCATCAATTCTAAATGTGGTTGTATTGGTTGCGTCACCCACATACTTGAAGGCGATGTAGAAATTACCATTAAAGCCTTGAGGCACATAATCGCTGATGGAAACATTGCCCGATTCTATCCATGCGTGATCAGGGTCGCTTTGTTGAGCCAGGCGGCAATTGACAGTGGTCCAGGTTGCGGTGTTCAGGTTTGTGCCATCAAAATCGGTGGATATAAGGACCGACAAGCCATCATGTACCCAATAAGCTTTCGCCGATTTAAAAGTAAGCACTTTCCCGCCTTCATATTTCACAGGGGGAGTAATCATCCAGCTTATATTCTGATTATCAGTGGTTTTATAAGCGGTTGCCTGAGCATATTTATCCGTATTGAATATTTTGCCTCTCCATTTACGGGTACCTTCCTGGGCAAGATTGAGCCAACCTTCAAGCGCAATGTCAACATCATTGCTTACCCCATCGAAATTCTCATGCACTTCGCTTACGGCGTTTACAGTGCCTCCACCGCCGCCGCCACCACCTGTTGTATTTATTTTCACCTCATCCACACGGTAGGTAGTTGTATTGGTTTGGGTACCTTCGTAACGGAAGCCAATGTAGATATTACCATTATAGCCAGCGGGCACAAAATTGGCCAGGGGAATATCACCTGAAGGAACCCAGTTATTATCGCCGGAAGCAGCATTGGCCAGGGTTGCATTAATCTGCGTCCAGGTAGCAGTTTCAGGATTACCGGTGTAATTGGTTAAAATCCATACCGTTAGCCCATCATGCTTGTAGTAAGCCATTGCCGTTTTAAAGCTCAGTTTAAGGTTAGAATTGTACACCACCGGGGGTGTTATTAACCACGTAACATTTTCGGCATCAGTAGAATTATAAGAGGTTGCCTGAGCATATTTTTCGCTCTGATAAGTTTTACCTTGCCATTTGCGGTTGCCTTTAAGGGCTTCATTGGTCCAACCTGTAATGCTGATATCGGTTTGATTGGTAATTCCGTCAAAATTTTCTTCCAGGCTGGTAACAGGAGTAAGACCTGCATCAGGATAAACGAAATCGCCGGAAGGAGGAGGAGGAACAGAACCACCGAAACCAATGAGGTCGGCAGTATCGCGAATGGTGAGCTGGTAAGTAGTTTGGTAAATACTCAGGATTCCCTGCACTGTGCCATTGCCTGCGGGTGTGAGCATACTGGCAAAATTGGCATAGCTGCTGGTTCTTACAACCAGCTGATTGCCGTTTGCATCTACCAGAGTGCGATTGGTAGCTGAAACTCCCTGAGGAGCAAAGGGCACACCCACTTCCTGAAAATGCACATTTTCAATACGAACCAGCATACTAATATAAGTCGACATGTTTTGAGCCAGACTCAGGGTCACTGGTGCCGGAGCTTTACCAGGCAAGGAGTCCCTGAAGATGTGATTGGCTATTCTGGCTTCGGGTAAGCGGCCGATACTTCCATTGTAAGGATATCCGAGTTGGATAAGCTTATTGTAATCGCCCAGATACATACCCCGGCATTTAACATATACCCGCTGTCCAAGTTTATATTCTGTATACAAATATGATTTGTCGAGGCCCAGTATAATGCCTCCGGTTTCGTCTTGAATAACAAGCTGTTTATAGAGGTTGCCCGATTCATCATTGGCGACTACAACGCCTTTAATGATAATATCTTCCTTAATGGAATCGAGGGTGCCATTATACATAGCTTTCAGCTGGGCAATGGTTGTATTAGCCTCAAAGTCAACAGTAGGGATATTGATGGGAGGTTCATCGAAGTCACCTTTAACACATCCGCCCAGGAAAAGGGCTGTCATCAGAAAACTGGCCAGCCAAAGATTTAATTTAAAGTATTTCATATATCTCCGAATATTTAATTTTTCTAGGTTACACAAATTAATATCTGAAAGCAAGATTGAGGAAGAATGTCCTGCCATAGCCATAGTAGTATTTAGGCGGGAATTTATTGACGTCCTTATTGGTAAAGTCGAACCTAAACTGTTCGAATCCTGAGGTAATGATATCACGGTTATCCAGAATATTGCTTAGCGAGAAATTCAGGTTAATAAAGTATTCACGGATTTTCCAGGATTTTCCGATGGATGCATCCAGAGTGAAAGCAGAAGGTAATTTCTCCTGACGAGTAATAGTAGCGATGAGAGGGTCACCGGGTCCCAGGTTGGCGATAGCGGCCTGGGTTCTGCGCTCGGGATTAAAATCCATATAATTGTTATCGAAGTAATTGGCATTAATATTCAAATAGAGATATCGAGGGCCGGCATACTTCAGGCCAAGGGAGGTAGCTGTTTGAGGAGTCCCAGGCACATAGAAATTCTTTATGTAAACCAACTCTGTGGTATCAGGTTTAGAACCATTATCATAACTGATTGTAGCCATGGGGCGGTTTGTATACCGGTAGTTGCCCAAAGAAGCCACGCCGATTGCCGAAAGCCTCGAAGTTATCTTCACTTCAGCACCCAGCTCTACGCCCTGATGGGTTTTGCTGATACCTGCCATGATATAGTTCACAAAAGTCTTCAGATCATCGTGATAAAAGCTGTTAATCTCAGTTTGATCGTCGAAGATGGTATGATAAGCTGTGAGTCGAAGGTTGGCAAAGGGATAACGCATCAAATAGCTAACTTCTCCACTTACGATTCTTTCACTGGTAAGATCAGGAAGAACATCGTTGCGGATGCGGGCAGAAAGGAAGGCATTGCGCAGATAGGGAGCACGGGTCATATACAATCCGTTCACCTGAATAAAGTGTCTGCCTGTTATCTTGTATGTTCCTCCGGTTTTAAGGGCAATGTCATTAAAAGAATATTTCGGGGAAGCACCGTACGAATTATCAGGGTACCTGCCGTTTCGCATCAGTCCCTCGCGCCAGAATTGTTGCCCTGTGTAAGAAAGGCCGGCAAAGAATTCCACATCATCAAATACAAATTCGCTTTGAGCCCAAGCCTGCCACCAGTTTTGGTGTAAAATATAGTTGTAGCCAAATTTATCGCCAACCTTAACCCTACGATTCGGATCATTTAAATCGTTTTGGAGCTTGGATGTATCTCCTGTAAAATCACGTTCGGCAAACTGATCGACATCTCTCCAAAAATTAGCGCCCAGCAGGTCATCAATAATTTTAAACGAATTACCCCTGTAATTTCTGAAAATAACGCCACCGGTCAAATTCAGATAGGGCAGCACCTGATATTTAAGGGTAGAGTTGAAAACAAGCTGACGCTGGTCGGTGCGGCGATTTTCGAGAATATAGCGTGCACTCTTGCCTTCCAGGTTGCTCAGGTAGTTAATCTGATAGAGCTTATCCCAGTTAAACTGACTGATTTCGGGTGAAGTTTTCCACTGTTCAGCAATCAGGTCTTTAGTGCTCTGGTCGGAGGCATAAGAGGGGAGGTAGCGATAATAATCGGGCCGGGGATCAGGAGCATTGTACCAGTTGGGTGCAATACTGCCATTGTAACCAAAGCTGAATGCCAATCCGTTGTTCCACTGCAATTTTTCGGAGAGATTGCCGTAGTGATTGAGCAATATCATGGGTTCATGGAAATCTTTGATGCGGCTGTTGCGTTTTTCTCCATTTTGATAGCCCCAGTAAGGGTTATAAAAGTTGGAACCAGCTAGGTCATAAGCTTCCTGGGTCGCAGGACCTTGCTGCCCTCTGCGGGTAGGAGAACCATAGATAGTGAGCGCCAGACTATGCCTTGCATTGAGTTTTTTCTCTATGCCTAAAAAATAGGCCCAGGCATCATAAAACACGCCATCCACAAAGCCTTCATTGCCCCAGCGGCGCGAACCGCTAAAAGTGATGGCCCATCCGTCGGGGCGCATACCTGTTGACCAGGTAAACATCAGGCGGTGGACATAGGTACGGTTGCTGAGAGAGTAAGTAAGCTTAGTCTGAGCTCTGTGCAGTGAAGGGCGGGTAATAATATTGGTACTGCCTCCAAGACTTCCAAAGGTAAATGGAGCCAGTCCCATTCCATTCACTACTTCCTTGTTGCGCGTAGCATCGTTGAGCCCACCCCACTCCGACCACGAAGCCCGGCCGGTTTCAGGGTCGTTCACAGGAATACCGTTCATGTAAACAGAGAGATTCTCGTTGTCGTATCCCCTGGTTTTGAAAAACATCGGGCTAAAGGTATAAGCGGCTGTGTTGCTAAAAACGTCGCTGCCGGCGCTGAGCAAGGAGGATCCTGCTTGAGTACGATTGTCTTCATCATTCTCAAGCGCAATCAATACCACATCCGACATTCCTTGATCGCCTTCAGGAGACATTTTCCTCATATGAATGTTCCCCAAATCAATGGGTTCATTACTCAATGAAACTGTCATCGAATAGGGTTCATAACCTTCTGCTTCAATCCAAAGGCTTAGTCTCCCAGGTTGTATCCCGGAAAAAACAAACACCCCGTTTTCATTTGAAGTAGCAACTTTACCTGGTATGCGTACAACGGCACCACTCAGTGCACTTCCACTGGCTTCATCGAGAAGGGTACCTTTCAGATTCCACGCTTCCTGTGCAGTCACCAGAAAGCTACCCGAAATAATCAATACAAATAATAATACTACTCTTTTCATTGATAATTGTATGGTCGTTAATTTTCCATTTTAAGCCCTCTTAAAAAAAGAGAAAAGTTTACAAAGGAACGAAAAATTCTCTTTGCATGGGTCATTTGCATACGCGTCAATTGTCTGACCTAATACGAAAATCTTAATTTTGCATTCTTTAATACGAAAATTTTATGGTATCTCGCAAAAGTTTTAGGTATTTCTTTCATGTTGCACTTGTCATCCTACTATTAAATGGAAGATTTATTAAAGCACAGCAAACGTTCAATGGTGATCTGGTTTGCGTGGCTTTCTATAATATTGAAAATCTATTCGACACTATCGACAGCCCCGACACCGACGACAGAGAATTTCTTCCCGACGGAGCTAACCAGTGGAATTCAAACAAATACAAAGTTAAACTTAAAAATATGGCCGAAGTTATCGGTCAAATAGGGGATGAATTTGTGACCGGAGGCCCCTCTATCATCGGTCTGGCTGAAGTTGAAAACCGTACCGTGCTCAAAGACCTTATTAATACACCGCCCTTACAGGGTAAAGGCTATGGCATTGTTCATTTTGATTCACCAGATCCCAGGGGGGTAGATGTTGCCCTGTTGTATAAATTTCGGGACTTTAAAGTATTGAATGCTGTTGCTGTTCCTCTTCGAATGAAAAACAATCCACGTTTTCGTAGCAGAGATCAGCTCGTGGTAAGTGGAGTTTCGTATGGCGATACCCTTCATTTGATTGTAAATCACTGGCCCTCGCGTCGCAGTGGGCCTGAATTCAGGGCAGCAGCTGCTTCTTTGACACGACATATCGTCGATTCTTTGAATTCAGTTCACCCGGGTGCTAAAATTATTGTCATGGGCGACCTCAACGACGATCCCACCGACCCCAGCCTCACCCAATTCCTTCAGGCGAAAGGGTCCAAAAAAGACTTAAAAACAGGCGATCTTTTCAACCCTATGTATGAGCTTTTTAAAAAAGGTGTTGGCTCGCTGGCTTACCGCGATGCATGGAACCTTTTCGACCAGATAATTGTATCAGAACCCCTCGTTCATAAAAAGAAGAAAGGGTACTACCTCTATTCCACACGCATTTTCAGTAAGCCTTTCCTTTTCAACAAAGAAGGACAATATGCAGGTTATCCTTTCCGTACTTTTGCAGGTGGAGCCTGGGTGGGAGGCTACAGCGACCATTTACCCTCTTTCATCATTCTTCGAAAAAACTAAGCACACCTATGTTTAAAAAAGCTTCTGTGGTTCTGGCTGTCTTAGCCAGTTCCTTTCTCGTTAGCCGGGCTCAAAAGCCAATTTTTACCCAAGCTCCTTATCCCGTAGAAATATCTCAGAAACAAATCAAACTTCAGTGGAAGACAACTCAACCTGCAAAGGGGGGAGTTTATCATGCCGAGGCCGCAAAATCAGCTTATTCCCTGACTACCACACCCAAAGAAGATACGATTCAACAGCTAATTATCCCGGTTAGCAGCCCTTCTACCCTTGTTAAAGTCGTCCCCTTCAGCATTTTCGAAGGAGATACCCTTTGGGCCGATACCCTCTTGTTGATGAGCCAATCAGCCTCCACGGGTCAAATTAAGGTATTTTTCACCCGTCCGGTAGATTTGTCAGTATCAACGGGCACATCCGCCGTTTACCTGCCCGGAACAGCTGCCGATACGGTCATCGCCTTAATTAAAAAGGCAAAAAAAAGCATCGACCTTGCTATTTACAACATGAATATCGACCAGATAGGCTATGCCCTTAACCAGGCCAAAGCCCGGGGAGTAAGAGTAAGAGTAATTTATGATGGCAGTACAACCAATAGCTCTATTTATGTGCTTCAAGGCATCCCAACTCTGGCCAGTCCTCAGGGAAGCTCCTATTCTATCATGCACAACAAATTTATGGTGGTCGACTGCGATACCGATGATGCCAATGATGCCTGGTTACTAACGGGAAGCATGAATTTTACCTCTAACCAGGTTAACACAGATGCCAATAATTTTTTAATGATTCAGGATAAAAGTCTGGCCCTGGCCTACCGGATGGAATTTGAGGAGATGTGGGGTGGAAATGGCGATCAACCCAATCCTTCAGCGTCGAAGTTTGGCCCTTATAAAACCAATAATACTCCTCACTATTTCAACATAGGAGGTCGACCAATGGAAAGCTGGTTCAGTCCATCCGACGGAGTGACATCGAAAATCATTTCAGCCATCAATAGTGCGGGTACCAGCCTGTTTATCCCTACTAACCTTATCACCCGCAACGACATTGCCGATGCCATTGCTCAGCGCAGAGCACAAAATGTAATGGTGAAAGTTGTAGTTGACGATGATGCCTCTTGTGCCTCTTCTGTTGTAAGCACCCTTACCCAGGCGCTGGGGACAAATTTCCGTGAAACCACAGAAAGCGGCCTTTTACACCACAAAGCTCTTATTGCCGATGCACTTGATACCCAAAGCAATCCTATTGTGCTTACGGGTTCGCACAACTGGAGCAATAACGCAGAAAATAAAAACGACGAAAATACCCTCATTATTTACGATGCCTGGATTGCCAATCAATATTATCAGGAATTTGCTGCCCGTTTCAATAATTCCCGGGCCATTGCGCCCAACCCCAAACTCGACTTGGGCCCCGATATTACTGTTTGTGCCGGCCAAAGGGTAATTATTGATGCGGGTAAAGGCTTTACTTCTTATACCTGGTCGAACGGTGGCTTTGGAAGCCAGATAATTATTGATACTACAGGTTTTGGCATAGGAAGTATTACTGTGGGATGCACGGTTAAAAATACATATGGAACCCAGACCGATCAGATAACCGTAACCTTTGCCTTGTGTACCGGCATTGACGAGGACTTTCAACCCGATAAATCGCTTTGGGTATATCCTAATCCTGCCGGCGATTACATTGACATCCGTAACCGTCCAACCCAGGGAAATAACCTGATCAAAATATTTGATCTTTCAGGGAAATTACTCCAGCAAAACACGTATGATGCTTCGGTTTCGACCATAAGGCTACAAATCGGGCATTTAAAACCCGGGATGTATATTATCACCGCTCAAACTGCAAAAACCTCATTCTCAGGTCGTTTTATTAAAAGATAAAAATTTGTTTTTACGGGCGTATCTTTGCAAAAGATTTCGCCCCATGAACGAGCTCATTATTCATTGCGAAGATTCTTCCATTCCCCCTGCAATAGCCTGGAATGAAGCCTTATCTCACGTTCGCGAAGGTATAGTACTAATCGCAGGACAAACAGATAAGCTATCTCCATCGCTGGTGGATGCCGCCTTTGCACTGCTCAGTGTTGACGAACAGGAAAGGGCACAGAAAATGCGTAAAGACGAGCAACGCATCACCTACATCGTTAATCATGCCATAAACCGCCTTTTTCTTTCGAACTTGAGTAGTGAAAATCCACGTTCCATACGTATCTTAAAGGAACCCAATGGGAAACCCTATGCAGAACCTCCTTACCCATTTTTCAACCTTTCTGATTCTGCATCGTTTTTTTTGCAGGGGTATGCCTCCACGCCTCTGGGTGTTGACATTGAATATATAGACCCACAAATGGATTATGAACCTATCGCCGGGCGCTTTTTTACCCTGCGCGAAATAAGGCACATTCACCGCTCAGGTCGCAATTGGTTTTTCAAATACTGGACTCGCAAAGAAGCACTGCTTAAAGCTACCGGCCTTGGAACGATTGATTCTCTTCATTGTATGGAAGTGGTTACAGGCGTTAATATTTTAAACAATCGCTGCACCGAACGTATGGCATTGCCTCAGACTGGCTATCATTCGATTAAATCCTTCCTCATTGCACCCTTTTATATTTCTGTAGCTTCCCAACCCAAAACACCCATCAGGGGTATATGCAATCTTAGCCTGGAAACGCTTTCTGAAATTTTGGCCAGATGAAGGCTATTTTACTTACTGACAATAAATTATTGCATACTTATACCCATAAAATGCTCCTGAGTCTGGAGGAGATTCCTGACTTTCATGTGGTTGCTTGTATACTTAATCCTCCTCCACCCCGCTCTTTCGGGGCAAAACTTTATCAGCATTGGAAAAGAGGCCGCAGGGGATATCTTTTGATTCTGGTGTTTCAAAATCTTTATCGGAAATTTCTTTCTTATTTTTCTTCAGAAGAAAAAGGCTCATTTAGTTTGGAAGCCTGGCTTCAGGAACGTAACATACCCTTGATTCAAACCTCCGACCTCTATTCGGCTGACATGCTTCAAAAAATAAGAGAGATGCATGCAGAAACAGCCATCCTGGCAGCCTACCATCAAATTGTTAAAAAACCGTTTATCGAACTATTTCCGGTTGGGGTGCTCTCTTATCATTATGGTGATTTACGTAAATACCGTGGACAGCCGGCCGGTTTCTGGGAGTTATATCACGGAGAGCGTGAATTCAGGGTATGCGTTCAAAAAATAACTCCCGGAATCGACAAGGGAATACCTATTGCTGAACATAGTTTTGAAATCGGTCTTTCTACTACACTGCGCGATCTCGAGAAGCTGGTAGAACAAAACTGCCATAGTCTGATGAGCATAGCTGTTCAACGACTAATGACGCCCGGCAACACATTTGAGAAGCCCGAGAAATATGGTTCACTATACACCTTACCCCATTTGAAACAATGGTTATGGTTTCAACTGAAAATGGCTGTTAGAAAAATCCGCAGAAATTTAGCCGGGCTTACATCCCGGTAGTATCGGCCTCCTCTTCAAACCAGGTTTCAGGTGCTTCTTCTGTATCTGCGAAGCCAATGTATTTTCGCCGGAAATCATTGGCTGCTTTTAAAAAATCCCGCTCTGCTTCAGCCAATTTTACAAAAACAATTCTTCTATACCTCAGCAGCCTGGCTTCATCAGATTCACTCAGTTCACCAGGTTTAGATACAAGGTTTGTCATAGCAGCCACTTCATTTTGTAAAACACCTTGGTAAGCCTCCACCAGATTTAAGGTTGCCTTAAACAAAATACTATCGCCGCGATAAGGCCCCATTTCCTGAATTTTATACATGGATTTTTCGGCAAAATCGCATGTATGGCGATAAGCCTGACCTAACATATTTGAGTCGAGGTCTTCGGAGTACCTTGTAATTTCATGGATGCTTTCGGCCAGCTCCCCCTGCATTTCTTCAATGGAGGCCAGATATTCTTGTGGTGCGGTTTGAATACCACAGCCCTCTAATAAAAATACAATCAAAACTCCTATTTTCAGCAGTTTATGCATAAATAAGAGCAACAATTTTTTCGAGCCAGGCAGCATCCACCTCGTCAAATGCAGCATACGAAGTACTGTCCACATCCAACACCCCTACGACCTTCCCTTCCGGATTAAAGACCGGAACCACAATCTCGGAGTTGGAGCGTGAGTCGCAGGCTATATGCCCGGGAAACTTATGCACATCGGGTACCACCACCGTCTTGGCCCGGTTGATGCCTGCCCAGCATACCCCCTTGTTTTTCTCAAGCACCTGACAGGCTACCGGTCCCTGATAGGTTCGCACAATCAGTTCACCATCGGTAAGCATATAAAAACCCGTCCAGAAAAAGTATTCCATTTTATGATGAAGCACCGCCACAATAGTGGCCATGCGGGCTTCAGGATTTCGTGATTTGGTAAGCAAATCCTTCAGCTGCTCGTAGATGCGCTGGTAGCGACCCTCCTTTTTCGTCTTGTCCATCGCGTAATTTTTTAGCGAAATTATAATGTTTCTGTATTATTTGGGTCAGATATTCCGTCATTTAGCAGACTAACTCTTTCTCCTTCAACAACTTCAATCCTTCGACATTTCAGGTTAAAAGTCGCAACGCCTCGCGCCGGCTGAGCGGTCGTAGTGCATGCGATTCCACAAACTGTCTGACCTGCTTCGGATAAGTCCGGCTCAACTGACGAAGCGCCCAACCTATAGCCTTCTCAATAAAAAATTCCTTCTCCTGACTGAGTTCCTCCATGTAATGGAACAAAAGATCAACATCGGTGCGCTCTTTCCAGCTGAGCTGAAACAACAGAGCCGAACGTTGCAGCCAGATATTTCCGCTATCCATCCATACACGGGTTCGCGGCCGGATTTCGACCTGAAAATGCATAAAATACCGGCTGGCCAGGTGCGTAGCGATAAAATCGACCGTATCCCACCACGAACGGTTAATGATCATATATTCAAGGGCTTCAACATCAGAAAGAAGAGGCTTTTTCATCACCTTTTCAACCACTTCCATCCCGAAATACTGTATTTCGCGGTAAGGGCGCTTCCAGCACAACTCCACAAATTCAAAAAGATGCTCATGAGCAGGCAAACCCTGCATTTTCAGGTAATGCCTGAGGCTCTCGCGTCGGGCCGGGGCTTTCACGCCAATAAAATCAAACTGGTTGCGCATATAGGCCGAAGCTCCCTGTGCAACCAGCGGATCGGTCTGCAATTTCAAAAGGTCTTCGAAGCCGGTTACGTACTCATTCAGCGAAGCATTCATGGATTCAAATTTCATAGCATGGGGAAAAAGGCCCGGGGAATATGATGAATCTCGTTCCCCTGAGGGGTTATGAGCACTGATACAATATCGAAACGGGTTTCGCCGTCGAATTTGTGCGTACGGATATAGTGATTGGCACACCGTATAAGCGCCTTTTGCTTTACCCAGCTGACAAAGGTTTCGGGCTCGCCAAAATAATTGGTTTTACGTGTCTTAACCTCTACAATGACCAACTCTTCCCCATCGCGGGCTATGAGGTCGATTTCGTCCTTACCAAAACGCCAGTTGGTGGCCACAATCTGGTAGCCTTTCTTTTTCAGAAATTCGGCCGCCAGTTCTTCTCCGGTTTTACCCAATTCGTTGTGTTCGGCCATGGTTTATAAATAACTAAGGGTAACTTCCTGCTCAGCAATCGACAGCTCAACCTCTGCGCCTAAAATCAGCGGTTGGTTGAAAGGCAGATGACCGGCCGGAAACCCGAAACAAATCGGAAAGTCAAATTCATCTACAATTTGCCAAAACAGCATTTCGGCCGAGGTACCCATACCCGGGTCTCCATCTTTCATCTCGCTGAGGCCCCCTACAATCAGCCCGGCCAGCCGATCGAGCTTGCGGGCCCGTTTCAGGCTGTGAAGCATGCGATCGAGGCGGTAGAGGTATTCGCCCACATCTTCCAGGAAAAGCAGGTTGCCGTCAGTCTCCGGTTCATCGGGTGAGCCCAGAAGGCTGGCGAGAATGGCCAGATTTCCGCCTATGAGCTTGCCGCGTGCCTTGCCTGGTCGGTTGAGCGGATGCGTAGGCAGCCTTAAGCTGGGTCGTTTACCGGAAAGTAATTCGAGCAAGGGGCGCACCCCACTTTCTTCGGGATTTTCAAAAGCAGCAGTCATGGGTCCGTGAATGCTCTGAAAATTGAGGCCCTGCAACCGGGCATGCAAATGGGTTATATCGCTGAAGCCCACCACCCACTTGGGATGCGATAAAAATCCTCTCAGATCGAGCCGGTCGATGATGCGCACCAACCCATAACCTCCCCGCGCCATCAACAGCATCCTGCATTCCGGGTCATCCATAGCCTGCTGCAGGTCGGCCAGCCGTTGTTCATCCGTACCACTGAACATGTGCCATTCTCCCCGGGCATGGGGCATAATTTCTACCCTATATCCGAGTCCCTGCAGATACGCTGCAGCCCGGTCAATTTTCGCGGGGGCGATGCGACCAGCCGGAGCTGTGATGATTACCTTGTCGCCCTGGCTAAGCGGAGGGGGTGCAATGCAGTCAACGGTCATGCGTAAAGTTTCTGCGAAAGTAATAAAGGAAATACGTTCCGCGAAGGTACTTACCTGCTTTTGTCCGTTTTATCCGCGGCTAACTGTAAGCGTCCGGTATTTTCAGCCGCGGATCAGCGCGGATACTTCGTAACGCGGATTTCCACAGATTTTAAAGGTTTTAAATAATAATCCGCGCTAATCCGTACTCATCCGTTTTATCCGCGGCTAACTGTAAGCGTCTGGTAACGAGGCCGCGGATTTGCGCGGATGCTCCGCAAGCGCGGATGAGCGCGGATTCTATAGATTTTAAAGTATTTCTGAAAACTCATCCGCGTAAATCCGTACTCATCCGTTTTATCCGCAGCTAACTGTAAGCGTCCGGTAACGAGGCCGCGGATTTTGCGGATGCTGCGCCCCCTTTAAACGCCAACACTACCTCCTTTGCCCGCATTTTCCCTTGCTTAGCTTTGTGCGCCTTCTCTCTTGCTCTTTTCTCCCTATGACTCTGACAAGGCCAGGCAGAAACCCACACCGGCCTCTTCTCTCACCCCTCAAAAAAATTTTTCAAAATCCTGCCCTTTTCAGGCAACGTTTTGGTATTTTTGCGTCTATATAAAGAGAGCCGTTCATTGTTTTTATTCACTTAACCAAAATCCAAAA
>DDBO01000191.1 GCA_002332755.1 Bacteroidales bacterium UBA2030
AATACACACCGCATTCATCGCTTCGAGCCCGATATTAAAAAGGCAGCAAAATGGGCGGCCGGTGAAGTTTTCCTTCCTATTCTCTCCGGAACCCTTACTACCCTTGCTCCCTTTGTGCCGCTGGCTTTCTGGCCCGGTATTGTTGGTGAGTTTATGTATTATCTGCCTGTGGTTCTTATTGTTACGCTGTTTGCCAGCATGTTTGTGGCTTACATTATCAATCCGGTATTTGCCGTATCATTCATGAAGCATGAATATGATGTGGTGGATACCCGAACCAATTATCGCAGGCTGTTTGCCTGGTCAGCTTATATTGTGGCTGCTGCAGTGTTGGCTTTTTTGGCAGGGCTAAAAGGATTGGGTAATATGCTTCTGGTTTCCCTTGCACTGGTTGCATTTTACAGGATTTTGTTGAAAAAAGCTATCTCCTGGTTTCAGAATAAAGCCTGGCCCTGGGTGATGGGAATTTATGAACGTCAGCTCCGCTTTTTCCTTAAAAACAACCATGCTTATTACCTTTTCGGTGGATTAGTGGTATTACTGATTTTAAGTTTTATCCTGGTTGGTATACGAAGCCCACAGGTGCTATTCTTCCCCGACAACCAGCCCAACAACATTTATGTGTTCATAAAATTACCAGAAGGCACTGATCAAAGGGTTACCGATAGCGTGACTCGTATGGTGGAGAAAAGAATTATCGCTACCCTGGGTGAAAATAATCCTGTGGTGGAGTCTATCATCTCCAATGTGGCTATCGGAGCTTCTGAAGACGAGTTTGACGGAAGTGTCTCATACAACAGAGGGAAAGTCACGATAAATTTCGTGGAATATAAATACCGTGGAGGCCAGAACACCACACAATACCTGGATAAGATTCGTGCTTCAGTGAAAGATTTTCCGGGTGCTGAAATTACTGTGGATAAAAACCGAATGGGGCCTCCTACCGGAAAACCCATCAACATAGAAATCACCGGAGAAAATCTTGAAAATCTGCAGATTACGGCTTTGCGGTTTAAAAAATACCTCGATAGCTTAAATATTGCAGGCATAGAGGAACTAAAAAGTGATTTTGTGGCAAACAATCCGGAAATTCTCATTCGTATCGATCGCGAAAGGGCACGCCGTGAAGGTTTATCGACCGGCCAGATTGGTATGGAACTCCGCACAGCAGTATATGGGAAGGAGGCCAGCAAGTTTAAACAAGACGAAGATGAGTTTCCTATAATGCTGCGTTATGATGAGAATGTTCGTAAAAAAATCGATGCCTTAATGAACCTGCGTATCACCTACCGGGACATGGTTACAGGCCGGCTTCGCAGTATCCCGCTTAGTGCAGTGGCTAGTGTAGAATATGCCGATTCCTATGCCAGCATTAAGCGTAAAGACATGAAACGAATTATCACCCTTTCTTCCAATGTTCTTACGGGTTATAGTCCCAATGATATAGTGCCCCGTATCAAAAATCTGGCAGCCTCATTTCCCAAACCCGAAGGTGTGAATATTCAACTGACGGGTGAACAGGAAGACCAGGCAGAAACCTCGGCATTCCTTGGAAAGGCCATGTTAATAGCCATTTTAATGATTTTCTTTATCCTTATTACCCAGTTCAGTTCATTTAGCAAAAGCCTGATAATTCTCAGTGAAGTATTATTCAGTGTAATAGGTGTTTTACTAGGTATCGTAATTTTCAATATGGATATTGTTATCATCATGACGGGACTGGGAATTGTAGCCCTTGGAGGAATAGTTGTACGAAATGGAATTCTGATTGTAGAATTTGCCGATCTGATGAAGGCTTCCGGAATGAAGACACGTGAAGCCATTATTAGAGCCGGTGTCGTACGAACTACCCCGGTAATCCTTACGGCTACGGCCACCATGCTGGGATTGGTGCCTTTGGCACTCGGCATGAATATCAATTTTTATACCCTTTTCACGGAATGGAACCCGCAATTACACTTCGGTGGCGACAATGTGGCTTTCTGGGGTCCCCTCTCCTGGACTATCATTTTCGGACTTAGTTTTTCCACCTTCCTCACGCTTGTTGCAGTTCCTGCAATGTATTTGATCGCTTACACAATGAAAGTTCGTTTCGCGCGTTATAAATCCAACAGAACTTATCGCAAGCGGCTCGCAAGCAGCTAAGTATCTCTGGAGTGGTTTTGGTTAACTATCTCTGAGCCGGGCCCTTGTTGGCCCGGTTCCTTATTATGTAAATGATTTCGAAACACCTCCAACCAAAATTTCGTAAATTTTATGATGATGACCAGAAAAAGGGAATTTTTTCTGGTTATATTAGTTCTTACTTAATTATAGTTTCATGGATACTTTTTTTGCCTCGCCAGACCGTGCACCAGATGAAGTTTTACGTCAGGACCTTCAGGCCTTTGAACAATTTGCAGCGCTGAAGCAGTTTTTTAATGCACTTCCATTTATAGCGGCTGTTTTAAATAAAGAAAGACAATTGGTGTATAGTAATCGGGCCTTGCTTGATGCAATGGGTTTTCCCAATATCGAAGCTGCCTTAGGGCGGCGTCCCGGTGAGTGGCTCAACTGCATACATGCAAAAGAAACCCCCGGTGGTTGTGGAACATCAGAAAGCTGTCAGTACTGTGGAGCCATAAATGCAATTTTGAGTTGTTTGCGCACAGGAGAACGTAGTCAGGGTGAGTGCAGAATAACGGGATATTTGGGCGATAAAGAGGTTTCATACGATTTTTGGGCTGTGGCTTCTCCCATTACATTTAATGAGAAATTTTACGTTGTGCTGTCTATTGCCGATATTAGTCACGAAAAGCGCCGTTTGGCACTTGAGCGTATTTTCTTTCACGATATTTTAAATACAGCCGGAGGATTAAGAGGGTTTCTGGAATTTGTCCAGATGACAGATGATATGCAGGAGATAAAGGAGCATGTGGATACTGCTACCCGCCTGAGTGATGATCTTATTGATGAAATTGTTGCCCAGCGGCAATTACTCTCAGCTGAGCGGGGAGATTTGAAAGTGGAATGGGAATCTATTCCTGTAATTCAAATGCTCGAAAATGTGCGTAGCCATATGTCGTTTCATCTGGTGGCTAAAGGCCGTTATATTCGCCTTGACCCTCCTTCCTCCCCTTTACCCATCGTCTCCGACATAATTTTGCTGAAAAGGGTGTTGGTCAATTTAGTGAAAAATGCCCTTGAAGCTATACCCGAGGGTGAAACCGTAGTTTTAGGCGCTGATATTGAAAATGACAGAGCGATTTTTAGGGTACATAATCCGGGCGTCATTCCCAAAAACATACAATTACAGCTATTCCAGCGTAGCTTTTCTACTAAAGAAAAGACCCGGGGTTTGGGCACTTATTCAGTAAAACTGTTGACTGAACAATATTTGGGAGGTAAAGTTAGTTTTAAATCAACTCCCGAGACAGGAACAATTTTTTATGTGGAGCTGCCACTCAAACCCTTATCTTGAAAATTCCCGGTAAAAAAACCTTTTGCGAACGATTAAAACAGAGTGGCAAGATAATCAATAATGGCGGTGCCTTTTTTATAAATAATGTAGGCCATAAAAAGCACCTGCTCGGCAATGAAGATCATAATAACAATCTTCATAAACAGGTTGATATCCATTTGTCTTTTTCTCATGCTTTTTAAGCTTTTTACTGACAAATATACTGCAAGAGTTTTAAAAACTTTTCTGCCATGTAATTTGTTGTGATAAAATGCTGATGCAATAGAGTTGATCCAAATGTTAACCGTTTGGTTGAATACAATTATCTACCTTTGTTTATATAAATGCAGAAAAGCATGATAAGGAAAGTATTGGTTGCCAATAGAGGGGAAATAGCTATACGGGTAATGCGCTCGTGTAGAGAAATGAATATCCGTTCGGTGGCAGTTTTTTCAGAAGCCGACAGAGCCTCGTATCATGTCAGATATGCCGATGAAGCTTATTGTATAGGACCTGCGCCTTCAGTACAGAGTTACCTGAATAAGGAGAAAATTATTCAGGTTGCTTTGGAAACAGGTTGCGATGCTGTTCACCCCGGATATGGTTTTCTTTCTGAAAATGCTGATTTTGCCCGAATGGTAAAAGAAGCAGGACTCATTTTTATTGGTCCTTCACCTGAAGCCATCGAACAGATGGGCGATAAAATTACCGCACGAAAGAGAATGATTGCCGCGGGTGTTCCCGTAGTACCAGGCACTACCGAAGCCATTACCAACGACGAGGAAGCCCTGAGAATTATTCGGCAAATAGAGTTGCCGGTGATGATTAAAGCATCAGCCGGCGGAGGTGGTAAGGGCATGCGCCTGGTGCACCATGAGAATGAAATAGAATCCTCCCTCAGGGCCGCCCGTTCTGAGGCCAAGGCTGCATTTGGCGACGATGCAGTTTATATCGAAAAATATATCTCATCGCCTCACCACATTGAATTTCAAATATTGGGAGATCATCACGGCAATATTGTTCATTTGTTTGAGCGTGAATGCAGTGTACAGCGCAGGCATCAAAAGGTTGTGGAAGAAACTCCCAGTCCTAACCTTACTCCTGAGGTTCGTGAAGCCATGGGAAAGCATGCAGTGGCAGCCGCGGCAGCTGTAAATTATTTTGGCGCAGGAACCATCGAATTTATCATGGACGATCAACACAACTATTATTTCCTGGAAATGAATACCCGGTTGCAGGTGGAACATCCTATCACTGAACGTGTAGTTGGTGTTGATCTTGTAAAACTGCAAATACAAATTGCTGAAGGAAAGCCTTTGCCCTTCAGGCAAGAGGACCTTCGCCAAAACGGGCATGCCATCGAATGCCGTATTTATGCCGAAGACCCTGCCAATAATTTTATGCCCTCACCAGGAAAAATCAAACACATTACCGAACCTTTGGGACTTGGTGTGCGCCACGATGGATATGTCTATCCCGGTTACGAAATTCCCA
The DNA here is from genome assembly GCA_002332755.1 of Bacteroidales bacterium UBA2030. Classification (GTDB taxonomy): domain Bacteria; phylum Bacteroidota; class Bacteroidia; order Bacteroidales; family TTA-H9; genus UBA2030. The sequence continues at coordinate 4,934 of DDBO01000191.1, forward strand.
TGTATTACGACCCCATGATTTCTAAACTTATCGTTTGGGGTACAAACAGGGAAGAAGCCATTGCTCGCATGCGAAGAGCACTATATGCCTACAAAATTTCGGGTGTAAGCACTTCCATCCCTTTTCTCGAAAAGGTTATGCAGCACCCTGTATTTATAAAGGGCAATTACAACACTCATTTTATTGATACCTACTTAAAGGAACTTTTGGAAGTGTCGGAATGTGATGGTTTGTGTGAGGATGTAGCAGTTATCACCGCTTTTATTCATTATCTGGATGAATTGGGCAGGGTACAAAATGGAGCCCACGATGGCAAAGTAGCCATTCGCGAAAGTCGCTGGAAACAGATGGGAAAAAGCCTTAACTTGCGGAGAAATTAATCCCTTAAAGCTAAAGAACCATGAACGATTTTAAAAGGCTTCTTTTTTATGTACCCCGGCATTCCGCTGCGGGAGATGCAGCTATCACATTGCTAAGGATTGCATTGGGCCTGACCATGTTCTTAGCACACGGTATTCCCAAGGTATCCAATTACCTGATGCTTTCTGCTGTTTTCCCTGACCCTTATGGCATAAGCGGGACATTGTCGCTCATGTTGGTCATTTTTGCCGAATTCTTCTGTAGCTTACTGCTTATTGTCGGCTTGATGACCCGTGTCGCCCTTATTCCTTTGACTTTCACCATGTTTACAGCTTTCTTTGTGGTTCATAAGGCAGATCCTTTTGCACAGAAAGAATTGGCGTTGATTTACCTGGTTGGTTTTATTGTTTTGTTCATTACAGGGCCTGGACGTATTTCGATAGATGAAATAGTGCAGCAGGCATTGAAAGAGAAAAATAACCAAAAGCCGCAACCGAATAATCAAAACTCAGCGCATGGAGATCAAGATTAATAATCGTACAGTTAATATTGAATTAGTATCGCGGGAAGGTAACCTGGCCACAGTGATATTGAATGGTAAAACCTACCAGATTGATATTCTGAGGGTTCAACCCGAAGTTTATTCTGTATTGCTCAATGGCCTTTCTTACAACGTGGAGGTTATTCCTGGCAGAAATGCTCGCAATTTTCAGGTAAATACCTATCGCTATACCTACGATTTGGAGGTAATTGATGCTGAAGCACGTTATCTGGCAGCCCGAAACAAAGGCAAGCATCTGGATGGGGAAAAATCGATCGTAGCCCCTATGCCCGGAAAAGTGGTTAAGGTACTGGCAGAACCAGGTATGCAGGTTAAAGCCGGAGAAACCCTTATCATCATTTCGGCTATGAAAATGGAAAGCGAATTCAAAGCAAAAACCGAGGGGACGGTTAAAGCTGTAAATGTAAAAGAGGGTGATGCAGTAGAGAGCCGCCAGGTGCTTATTGTTATTGAATAATCAAAATTCAAAGGAATCATAATAAAATATGTCACTCGAAGAAAAATTTAAACTTCTGGAAGAGAACAACCGCCTTGCAGAACTGGGAGGTGGAGAAGAAAGAATAGCCCGCCAGCATGCTGCAGGTCGCAAAACTGCTCGTGAACGCATTGAGGAACTTCTCGACCCGGGCACTTTCGTCGAACTCGACAAATTTGTAGTGCATCGCACTACTGATTTCGAAATGGATAAGCAAAAATATTTAGGCGATGGTGTTGTATCGGGTTACGGAAAAATTGACGGTCGCCTGGTCTATGTTTTCGCTCAGGATTTTACGGTGTTTGGTGGATCGCTTAGCCGCGCCAATGCTGACAAAATTGTGAAGGTTATGGATCTGGCCATGCGAATGGGAGCTCCGGTAATTGGCCTTAACGATTCCGGTGGCGCACGTATTCAGGAAGGAGTTGAAAGCCTGGGAGGATATGCCGACATCTTTTATCGCAATGTAATGAGCTCGGGTGTGATACCTCAGATTTCTGCCATACTCGGACCCTGTGCCGGTGGTGCTGTGTATTCGCCTGCTATTACCGATTTCATTCTGATGGTGAAAGATTCGAGTTATATGTTTGTCACCGGGCCCGACGTCATCAAGACCGTTACCCATGAAGAGGTTACAAAGGATGAACTGGGAGGTGCCTTCACCCATAACAGTAAAAGTGGAGTAGCTCATCTGATGGCCGACGATGATACGATGGCCATGCTGATGATAAGGGAGTTGCTCTCCTTTTTGCCTTCCAATAACCTGGAAGATCCTCCCGTAAAAATATGCACCGATCCGATTAATCGGGAGGATGAAATATTGCAAACCTTTGTGCCCGACGACCCCAACAAACCCTACGACATGCGTGAGGTGATAACCACCATCGTCGACGACAATAATTTCTTCGAAATACAGCCCTATTTTGCAGAAAATATTCTCATCGGTTTTGCCCGCCTCAATGGAAAACCCGTCGGAATTGTTGCCAATCAGCCGGCGGTATTAGCAGGTGTGCTCGATATCAATGCTTCAACTAAGGCAGCCCGGTTTGTGAGGTTTTGCGATGCTTTCAATATTCCCTTGATTACTTTTGTTGATGTACCCGGATTTTTACCAGGCACTGAACAGGAATTCGGAGGCATTATTCGTCACGGGGCCAAATTACTTTATGCTTTTGCCGAAGCCACAGTACCCAAAATTACTGTGATTACCCGTAAGGCTTATGGTGGTGCTTATGATGTAATGTCGAGCAAGCACATCGGGGCCGACATCAACTATGCCTGGCCCACCGCCGAAATTGCTGTGATGGGACCAGAGGGTGCCGTGAATATTATTTATAAAAACAAATTAACCGAAGTGGAACGTCAAAAAGCAGTAGAGGATTACAAGCGTACCTTTGCCAGCCCTTATAAGGCCGCAAGCCTGGGCTATATCGATGAAATTATTCTTCCCAAGCAAACGAGGCGTCGCCTGATTCAGGCCCTCGAAATGGCGGAAACCAAAAGCAAATCGAATCCTCCCCGTAAGCATGGGAATATTCCTTTATAATCGAGAAATAATCAGACTTTTACTGAAAGGGGCCAATAGTTGGCCTCTTTTTTTATAAATGATTGTCTATCAGTTGATCTAAAATTATATCAATAACCTTAGCAAAACAGATAAGTCGAAATTTGCAGAATAATAGATCAAACTTCTGGCTATAATTTTTTCTTCGCTCAGGATGGCTCCTGGTGTATATGAACAGTGCTTCTGGGAATAACTTCCTGTATTCTGGCTTCAATCTCTTCAGTTATGTCGTGGGCTTCTTTCACAGTCATTTTTTCGTCAACATGAATGTTCAGGTCGATAAAAGTATCAGCACCTGAGGTTCTGATGCGTATGTCGTGGTAATATTTCAGTCCTTCTATCTGGTTGAGGGTGTTGGTGATTTTTTCGAGGCTGTCTTTCGGGGTTTTGTCAAGCAAGGCATCGAGGGCGCGTCGTCCCAGTTGCACTGAAACCCAAATCACCAACATTGCGACAAGCAATGCAGCGAGAGCATCAGCCCACAACCACCCGATTTTCGTAAATACAAGGCCTGCCAGCACAACCGCTGAACTCCAGATATCAGTCGAAAAATGCAGGGCATCGGCTTCGAGTGCCTGGCTGTTGTATTTCTTGGCTATTCGCGCCAGTGCGCGGCTTCGGTTGTAATCAATAAAGATGGAAAGAAGAATGACGCCAAAACTCCAGGCGTTAACTATTACCCCTTGTTGCCCACCTGCCAGCCTGTCAACGGCTTCGAAAATAATCCATCCACAGGTAACCAGTAAGAGCAATGTTTGTATCAGGGCACTCAGGTTTTCAAACTTTCCATGTCCGAAATTATGGTTGGTGTCGGCAGGCTTGCTTGAAACCCTTATGGTAAGCAAAGTGATGATGGCTGCCATGAGGTCTAGCAATGAATGCAAGGCTTCGGAGAGAATACCCAGCGAGCCTGTAATGAAACCTACCACAATCTTGGCAGTGGTTATCAATACTGCGGCCCCGACCGACAACCGTGCTACCCGGTTTTTTTCGTTTTTTTCATCCTTAGTAATCATTGGCCCGGTGGGATGTAAAACAGGCTGCAAAAGTATAAATTACTTCTCTATCTGGAAATCAACGTAATTTTGCAGTCCTTTTTTTTTAGAATGATGTCGAAACAAAACATAAAGGTAGCAGTTGGCCTCTCGGGAGGTGTTGACTCTGCTGTTGCTGCCTGGCTTTTGCAGCAGCAGGGTTATGAAGTGATAGCCATTTTTATGATCAACTGGCACGACACAACCGGGGTGCTTGAAGGTGATTGTCCGGCAGAGCATGATTTGATTCTGGCCCGCCTGGTTGCCCGTCATTTGGGAATAGAACTCCATGTGGCAGATTTTAGTGAGGAATATAGCCGCCGGGTAGTAGAATATATGTTTGAGGGTTATCGCAAAGGCATTACACCGAACCCTGATGTATTGTGCAATCGTGAGATTAAGTTTGACCCCTTTATCCGCAAAGCCAAAGAGCTGGGTGCTCTGTACTTTGCTACCGGTCATTATGCCCGACGTGAGACACTGGAGATCGGAGGACACATAGTCCACCGTCTGCTTGCAGGAGTAGATACGGGCAAAGATCAAAGTTATTTTCTTTGTCAGCTTAGCCAGCAACAGCTGGAAAATGTTCTTTTCCCCGTGGGAGAACTTACCAAGCAACAGGTAAGGGAAATTGCCGCGCGTATCCATTTGCCTGTAGCCACACGAAAAGACTCTCAGGGAATTTGTTTTGTAGGTAAAGTTGATCTGCCTGTTTTCCTGCAACAAAAGTTGAAGGCAAAAGAGGGTGACATCATAGAGATTCCGGTTAGTTATCGGTATCCCGTGCTTCCGGAGTTCAATTGGGAGAATCCCGACGAGCTAATGTTGCAAGCCTATTCTTCAGCCATAAGATATGCAAGGTCTGACGGGCAGGTGGTAGGACGTCACGACGGAGCGCATTTTTTTACCATTGGGCAGCGCAAAGGACTCAATGTAGGAGGTAAGCCCGAACCTTTGTTTGTATTGGCTACCGATGTGAATGAAAACATTGTTTATACAGGACAGGGACAGCAGCATCCCGGACTTTACAGGAAGGGGTTATTCGTAAGCCAGGAAGATGTTCATTGGATTAGAGAGGATTTGGCAGACAGGGGACATGGTTATGCCGATTATCTGGTGCGCATACGATACCGTCAGCCTCTGCAAAAAGCGCGTCTTTATTTCAGGGAAAAGGGCATTTATATAATATTCCACGAACCGCAAAGGGGTATTACTCCCGGTCAATTTGCAGCCTGGTATGCTGGCGATGAACTCCTGGGATCAGGGGTTATTTCCTGAAAAGATTATACCCAATTCAGCTCGTTGCGAATCACACTTTTTGCCAGAAGCGTGGCTTTGGTACGGTTTTTTACCCTGAAACGCCTTGATGCTACTTCCTTTGCAGGTGCATGTTTTATTTTTTCAAAAAGTTTGAGATAATATCGGTATGCAAGGTAGACACCAAGTCGTATCGCAGGTTTTAGTTGAATTATCCCTTTGTAGGCTTCAGCGAAATCTTTGGCAATATCGGCTTCTATGGCTTTTTTGTCGGCTTCGGTAAAATGATTGAAATCAACATGGGGAAAATAAACCCTGCCCAAGTGTTGGAAATCAGCCCGAATATCGCGCAAGAAATTTACTTTTTGGAAGGCTTCTCCCAGTTTACGCGCAGGATATTTCAATTTTTCAAATTGATCGGGCTGGTCATGTGTGAAAACCCTCAGGCACATTAAACCTACAACCTCAGCCGACCCATAGATATACTCTTTGAGGGTTTCTGTATCATGAATTTTATGGTCAAGGTCCATTTCCATGCTATGGAGAAAGGCCTCAATCAGTTCTCTGTCGATGTTGTATTCCCTTACTACCCATTGAAAGCTGTGAAGGACGGGATTGGTGCTGATACCCGTGTTGATGGCCTCCCAGGTTTGCCGGGTAAAGTCGCTCAAAAGTTGTTTTTTGTCGAAGGCATGAAAAGTGTCGACAATCTCATCGGCCAGCCTCACGAATCCATAAATGGCATAGATAGGCTCCCGATATTTGGAACTTAGCATTCTTACACCAAGGGAAAAAGAAGTACTGTATCGACGGGTGATTATTTTACTGATTTGCAGGCTGGTCAGATTATAGAGTTCCATAACGTTTGAGGATTTGTTGGGTTACAAGTTTTGAGCTAATGACAGCCATGGGAAGTCCTGTTCCGGGTACTGTGCTGGCGCCAACATAAAAGACATTATTATATTCTTCGTCAACATTGCGAGGCCTAAAAGCTCCGATTTGGTTAAGGTCGTGAGCCAAACCCAGTCCGCTTCCCCGGTAAAGGTTGAAAGCATTCTGCCATTCTATTGGCGTGAGGATGGTTTGCGTTACTAAATTTCCTTCGATGTCGAAATCAATGCGTTCCGAAAGATCTCTCAAAATATTAGAGGCTACAGTCTCCCTGTCGCTCCAATCGGGTTTGTAGCGTAAATCGGGAACAGGGCAGAGAATAAAAAGATTCTCATGTCCTTCGGGTGCAACATTCGGATTGGTTTTGCTGGGCACATTCACATAGTAGTAGGGTTTGTCGAGTGTGATGCTATTTTTAAATATTCTGGAGGCATAGTCTTGAAAATTCGTACCCAGAAAATAGTTATGCTGGGCCAGTTTCTCAATTTTACCCTTGACACCCAAATACATGGTAAATGGACCCAAAGTCCACTTTTCTTTGTCTAGTTTTTCGGGTTGATACCTTTTGTGTCCGAATACTTTGCCTCTGAACCATGCGGCATCACTATTGATAACATACAGATCAGCTGACCATTTATTACCGTTATTGTCAATAAGGGCTGATATCCGACTTTTATTTTCTTCGAATCCGGTAATTTCGATATTGTAGTAAATTTCTATTTTTTCTTCTTTCATTAATTGCAGCAAACCTTCTACTATCTGATACATACCTCCCTCTACATTGTAGTATCCGTCGTGGCGCATCTCAATGTAAGACAGCAGAGTATATACAGCAGGTGTATCGAAGGGTGTGGCTCCCAAAAAGAAGGCAACCAGCGAGAATATAACTTTGGCCTCATAAGAAGTAAAGTAGCGGTTCAATTCGTCCCAAACATTACGTAGCATAAGCGGTGCATGCTGCATGGGCACTGTGGCCAGAGTGGCTATATATCCAAGTATTGAATTAAAGTTTCGTTTGATGATCCGATATTCTACGTCATGATATAATCTACCGGTTTTTTCAAGTAAGCGTTCAAGTTTTTCCTCCATTGCCGGTTCTACATCGCGAAACTCTTCTGCGAGTTTATGAAGGTCTTTATAAATAGTGTAGGAACGATTGCTGCCGGAGAAGTTTACGGTATATAATGGATCGAGTTCTACAAAACGAAAGGGCATGGGCTTTTGGATATATTCAAAAAATTCCTTAAATTCGTAGCTCATACTGAAAAAAGAAGGGCCAAAATCGAAAGTAAACCCGTCTTTTTTCAAGACATTGAGCCTGCCTCCGGCTTGTTTATATTTTTCAACGATAATAACGTTGAATCCATGTTTTTTAAGCCTTAGGGCAGTGGTGAGCCCTCCCAGTCCCGCGCCTACAACCAATGCTGTATTGTTCATGCTGTTGTTTAAAAAATAGTTTTCTAAGTTAAACAAAATCTAAACAGGAAAGTTTATTTTGAAAATAGATTATTGACATACTCTTATTAATGAAAAACCAAATCAGGCGGGTGGTGATTATTGGTGCCGGTATTGCGGGCCTGGCTGCAGCTATAAGGCTTGCTAAAAAGGGTTTTGCTGTCAGGGTATTGGAAGCAGGTTCGCAGCCAGGAGGCAAAATGTCGGAAATCCGCAAAGAGGGATTTAGGTTCGATACCGGCCCCTCGCTATTTACCTTACCCCATTTGGTGGAAGAATTGTTGGAAGAAAAGCTCAGCTCAAAATATCATAAACTGAACTTAATTACCCGTTACTTTTGGGAAGATGGCACGCTTGTAAATGCCTGGGCCGAGGCCGATAAGTTTGCACTGGAAATGGAACATGTATTAGGTGTTCCTGCCAGTGCGGTACATAAATATCTCGACGAGGCCAGGTTTCTCTATGAGCATACGGCTGAAATGTTTATTTTTAATCCCGTGATGAGCCTTAAAACGCTCTTTTCTGCAGCCGGTCTTCACGCCTTGAAGGCATTACCACGGCTTAAAGCATTTCGCAGCATGCATAGTTATCATGAGCAGTGCTTTTCGAACCCTAAAGCAGTGCAACTCTTTGATCGTTTTGCCACCTACAACGGCTCAGATCCTTACAAGGCTCCCGCCACCCTGACAATGATTCCTCATCTGGAGCATAATCTGGGAGCCTGGTTTCCCCAGGGAGGTATCTATCAAATAGCCCAGGATTTAGAAAATAAAGCCAAACAACTGGGTGTGTCTTTCCATCACAACGAAGCAGCTACCCTTATACACTTTCGCGGGAAAAAGGCTTATACTGTACAGACCTCGTCGAATACATACGAAACAGATTTAGTAATCAGCGATGTAGATATAGCAAGGGTATATGACCACTTGATTCCTCACAAGCCTCTGCCAATGAGGTACATCAATCGTCCTGTTTCTTCTTCGGCAATTATTTTTTATTGGGGAATAAGACGAACCTCCCCCATGCTCGATGTTCACAATATTTTGTTTGCTGAGGATTATCGTAAGGAATTTGATGCACTTGCAAATGGTACGCTGGCCGATGACCTTACCGTATATCTTTTCATCAGCTCAAAAATAGTAAAAAGCGATGCACCCGAAGGATGCGAAAATTGGTTTGCTATGATCAATGCACCCTACGACCGTGGACAAAACTGGAATGAACTGAGGCTTAAGGCCAGGAATATAATTTTGAGTAAGGTTCAGCGGATTCTGGGAATGGATATTTCTAAAGATATTCTTGTCGAAGATTATGCTGATCCTCCTTTGATAGCTATTAAGACAGGTTCATGGAGGGGGGCTCTTTATGGAATCTCCTCTAACGACCCAATGGCTGCATTTCTGAGACATCCTAATAAGGTTTCTGCCTTTAGTAATGTTTATTTTGTGGGAGGCAGTGTACACCCCGGAGGAGGTATCCCGCTTTGTCTGGCTTCGGCCAAAATTGTGGATAAGCTGATCAAAAAATGAAGTATTTCAAAAAGTTACATCCATATTATCGCGAAGCCGTGAAGATGGCTGGGGCGCTCTATCTGACAGGAATCATTGGGCTTGCCTGGCTTCATTCGATACCCGCAGCATGGTATGCAACCGGGCCTTTCTTGCTCCTTACCGGCCTGCTTTTATGGGTATTTCATGAAAATCCTCAAAGAAGCGATTTATTCCCGGTCATTATTGCTTACCTGTTGGGTTTTGCTGTCGAAATGGTGGGAACTAACACGGGATGGCCTTTTGGACACTACAATTATGGTAAAATACTGGGGCCGGCTTTGTGGAAAACTCCGTTACTCATAGGTTTTAATTGGTTTTCGTTGACGTATTTGATTCAAGCCTCTCTTCATCACTTTAAAATTAACTCATGGCTGGGAACAACTTTGGGTGCTTTTATCCTGGTTTTTTATGATTACCTGCTTGAGCCAGTGGCCATTTTCTCGGGGATGTGGACATGGCATGATGGGCAACCCCCTTTGCAGAATTACATTGGCTGGTTTGGTCTTTCTTGGGTAATCCTTGCACTTTACAGGGTCTTTGGCTTTCGGCCGATTAACCGACTGGCTCCGTGGATTTTGCTTTTTCAGACAGTATTTTTTGGAATTTTAGGACTAACAATAATTTAAGTCTTCAATGATAGAAGCCAGACATAGCACCTGGAGGTCAATGGTTTTCGATGTATTTGTTAACAGCCTTTTGCGCTGGCATTTCCGTGAGATTAAAATTGTGGGTGAATATATACCCCGGTCGCCAAGTACTTTGCTGATCGCCAATCATTTTAGTTGGTGGGATGGTTTTTTCGCCTGGTACCTCAACCAAAAGTTAATCCATCGTCGTATTTATGTGATGATGCTTGAGGAGCAACTAAAGCAGCGTCCTTTTTTTGCCCGTGTGGGAGCATTTGGTATTCGTCCCGGACGACGCGAAATACTTACTGCATTAAATTATTCAGCCGGAGTATTGCGCACACCGGGTAACCTCCTCGTGATTTTTCCCCAGGGTAGCATTCAGAGTCAACACTCGCCTTATCTTAATTTTCAAAAAGGTGTTGAAGAGATTCTCAGGCAAACGGGCATTGCCCCCGACATCCTATTTTGTGCCGTGCTTACCGACTATTACAGTTTTTGTAAACCTTCACTCACTTTTCACCTGAGGCCTTTTCAGGTTCCCCATTCCGATACTCGGTCCCTTGAGGCAGCCTTTAACGAACACCTTGCCCTGGCTCGTAACATGCAGGATAAGTTATGGATACATTAAATATTATTACCCTCGGGATTGTTACTTTTCTGATTCTAAGACTATGTGTTTTGGTATATAATTACCTTACAAAGCCCTTATTAACGGAGGCTCCGGGCACATCGGATAAGTTGGTTTCAATACTCATTCCTGCCCGCAACGAGGAGCAAAATATTGGACTCCTTTTGTCTGATTTAGTGAATCAGGACTATTTGAAAACAGAGATACTGGTTTACGACGACCTTTCGGAAGATGCTACTGCCACCATTGTTGAAGAATATGCAAATCGGGACTCTAGAATTCGCTTACTCAGGGGGACCAGGCTTCCAGAAGGCTGGTTAGGGAAAAATCATGCTTGTTACAGGCTGGCCATAGAGGCGAGGGGGCAATATTTCCTTTTTATCGATGCAGATGTAAGGCTTCATCGATCAGCCATTTCATCAGCCTTGAGCTATACCGAAAAGCGCGCATTGCATGCGCTTTCTGTTTTTCCTACCCAGATAATGCTTACCCGGGGCGAGCGGGCTTTGGTTCCGCTGATGCTTTGGGTGCTTCTTACTTTGCTTCCACTCCGGATGGTTGAAAAGTCGCGTTACTCTTCTCTTGCTGCAGCCAACGGCCAGTTTTTCCTTCATGAAGCTGCTCAATACTTGAAATTTCAATGGCACAAGCGCTATAGAAATCACAGGGTGGAAGATGTGGCCATAGCTCGTGCCTTGAAATCAGAGGGACTGCGTATGGCAACCCTGCTCGGTAACACGCTTGTGAACTGTAGAATGTATAAGAGTTATACGGATGCCCTGCAAGGTTTCTCCAAAAACTTTCGTTTCTTTTTTGGAAACAATCTGGTGTTGATGTATGTTTTTATTCTTGTAAGCACATTTGGATGGCTCCTGCCATTGGTAAGCTGGTCGTGGTATTTCAGTGTGCCCTTCATTGGGGTTTTGGTTTTGCAAAGATGCATGCTGGCGAAGCTTACCAATGGAAATTGTAAACAAACTTTGCTTGATACTCCCCTACAGCAGGCTGCTCTCATTCATTTAGCTTTACGCATTGGTCTGACTTCTTCAAGGGGTGGTTTGCAGTGGAAAGGGCGACATTTGACTGAATATTAATTATACGTATGAGACAATTGGCATTTATTTTTATTTTACTGCTTAATGGGCTATGGCTACCGGCACAGGATTATAACGAGCTGCGAATTCGCCTGAAAAAATCGTACGCTGCCGGCCGGATGAATGATTGGGAACCTCTCATGCGTCAGCTGGAAAAGAATTTTTTATCCTCCGAAGATACTAAGTGGCTTGAAGAGCTTGCCTGGGCTGAGTATGGTTATGCTGCTTATTTGTTGCATACCAAACAAGAAGAAAAAGCCAATAAGGTAATTTCTTCGGCACTCGGGCATGCCGACAGACTATTAAAACTCAACCCCCGCAAAGGATGCTACCTGGCTTTGAAGTCTTCGTTGACAGCCTTTCGCATTCAGCTGAGACCTATTTCTGCCCCAATTCTGGGTCCACGTTCAGTACGCTTATTGGAAAAAGCTTACGAAATCGACCCCAATAATTACCGGGTTCTGACTGAAAAAGGACTTGCACGACTCTATGCTCCTTCATGGGCAGGCGGAAACCCTGAAGAGGCTGTTGTGTTTTTCTCGAAAGCGGCCGCAGCCATCGCAAAAAACCCCGAGAGTGTTAATAATGATTGGTATTATCTTCACCTAATGGCTTCCTATGGACAAAGTTTACAAAAGACAGGTCGCAATGTGCAGGCTATAGAAATATATAGAAAAGTGCTTAATGTGGAGCCTTCTTTTCAATGGGTGAAAAACGAGCTCCTGCCCCGCGCCCTTTCTGAGGCCAAAAACTAAAAATCAGGGACGTAGAAATAATGGCCAAAGCCTATGGTATAAATGAAATTCCCATAGAGCGCATGTTCAAGGGTAACAGCCCATAATGAGCCGGTCCGAACATAAGTTTGATACCAGAAAATACCCATTAAAACACCTCCCAGCACAGCTATCGGATTGTGAAATAACAGGTGGGCCAGACCGAACAACAATGCATTCATCACCCATAACAGTTTTTCATTGGTAAACAATGTTTTATAACGTTGGATAAAAAATAACCGATAAATAATTTCCTGAGGCAGTGCTGAAAAAATGGGATAAAAAATCATGATAGCCAGCCAGAGCCAGGTTTGGGTTCGTGGTAAAATCAGGAAATTTTCAGGTTCAAAATGCAACATATAAAAGGTTAGTCCTAAAGCTACTACCAGGAATCTTGTGATTATGGTTTGAAGGTAACCATGGAACCGAAGTTCAAATACAGTATGTGGCAGTTTTTTATTAGCTAAAATTACCAGAATCACATAGATGAGCCCGACAAGTAATGCTATAAATTTGGGCCCTTGTACCCATCCCAGAGCATAAATTATGGGTGCGAATAAGTACAATAAACCCAATTCAGCATATAGCAAATATCGTTTTTTAGCCATAAATTTACAAGATGTAAATGCCTTGTAATTCTTCTTCAGACTTTGTGTATCGTATATTTACTGCAATAACGTAATAAACCCGTTTACCTTATAAAAGGGATTCACCAAATTTAACCAAAGTATACAACAGCACGAGGTTTAATTTGTTAATTTAGCACCTAATTGTAAATAGATTTTTATGCTGAAGAAATGGCTCCTCAATTTAAAAATCAGGCATAAGCTTTCTTTGATGACAGTGGTGGCTGTCCTAAATTTAGCTGGTATGGGGCTGGTAGCCCATTATTTTTTTAATACATCCAGGGTTATTGCTGTAATATTCAATGCAGAGCGATTGCATACCCTTAGTTTTCAGTCAGCAATGGGCAATTTTTACCGTTACCTACAAACCCAGGATACAACAGATTTAAACCATGCTTTTAAGCAAATGGACAGGGCCAATGAAATGGCTGATGTTTTTGGGAAAACTCCGGAATTTATCAAACAACTGTCGAAGCAAGAGTTGGAGGAAGTATATTTTAGGGTGCTTGGTGAAGCAATGAACAATGACCGTGATTTTGCCCGATTGTTTACATCAAGAGTATATCTTTTGTTTTCATTGGGTAACAAAGGAATACTCAACAGTTTTGAAATCGCATCCAAAGGGGCGGAAAATGGCTTCAGAATAAAAAGAATGATTCAGGTTTATATTCAGCAGCCTGACCCTGTTTTGCTTAAAGAAATCGATGATGCCATAATGCTCACCAATCAATATTATAAAGAATTTGCTCAATCCATTGAGGCGGTGAGCGAATGGGCCAATCGGCTTTTGCTCGTGGGCATCATTTTGATTACTCTCCTTTTATCGATGGTAGTTATTTTTCTTTCAAATTACATTTCAGGATTTATTACCTCGGCTGTACGCAATATTACCGAGGGTTTTGCGCATATATCCCGAGGAAATCTCAAGCGCCGTATCGATGCTTCTTCAAAGGATGAGATGGGACAACTTGGGCAGGCCTTCAATAAATTACAGGATGCACTTAGTCTTTTGGTTGATCAGACGCGTCAGGTTGCATCAGGGGATTTCACGGTTAAAATTGAACCGCGCTCAGAAGAAGATGAGTTCAGTAAGTCTTTAATAGTGATGATAGAAAGTTTGTCCCGGGCGGATAAGGCCGCACGGAGGGAAGCGTGGTTTAAAAATGGTCAAAATGAAATCAATGAACTCTTGCGCGGAGACCAAACCGAAGAAGAAATCTCTGATAAGGTAGTTGCTTTTTTGGCCCGTTATCTGAATGCTCAATCTGGAGCTGTTTATCTTCTCGGGGATTCGGGAAGAGAACTTATACTTAAAGGTTCTTATGCTTTTGTAAAACGCAAAAGCCTGAGCGATCGTTTTGCCATCGGAGAGGGAATTGTAGGTCAGGTAGCCAAAAGCAGAAAAATGATTTCGATTACCAATCTTCCTGAGGATTATACCCGCATAACCTCGGCAACCGGCGACACCAAACCCCGCAATGTTGTAGCCTTCCCATTATTGCATAATAATCAGCTGGCAGGGGTGATAGAATTAGCTTCCATAGAGGAATTCGACGACGATCGTCTGGCTTTTATTGAAACTGTTGCAGAGAATATTGCTATTAGTATTCTTTCATCGATATCGCGTCGCAAATTGGCCGAGCTGCTCGCTACTACCCAACAACAAGCTGAAGAGCTACAAACTCAGCAAGAAGAATTGCGTGTGGCCAATGAGGAGCTTGAAGAGCAAACCCGGGTTCTTCGGGAAAGGGAAGCCGAACTGCAGGCTCAGCAAGAAGAACTCAGGGTTATAAACGAGGAATTGGAAGCAAACACTCAGTATCTTGAGATGCAGAAACGCGAGGTCATGCAGAAAAATGCAGAACTCGCAGCTGCCAGAGATGAGCTGGAGCGCAAAGCCCGTGAACTCGAAATTACCAGCAAGTATAAGTCGGAGTTTCTGGCCAACATGTCACACGAATTACGTACCCCCCTGAATAGTTTGCTAATTCTCAGCAACAACCTTTTGCAAAACAAACAGGGCAACTTAACTCCGCAACAACTTGAATCTGTACAAATTATCCGGAAAAGCGGCAACGACCTGCTCAATCTTATCAATGAAATTTTAGATCTCTCAAAGATAGAATCAGGAAAGATGACGCTTAATTTTGAACAGGTGGATATCCGCCAGATAGCGGATAACATAGATAAGCAGTTCCGACATCTTGCAGAAGAGAAAAAACTGAATTTTAAAGTTGAGATTGAACCGGGTACCCCTGAAAGCCTGATCACTGATCCATTGAGGTTTGAACAAGTTTTACGCAATCTCTTAAGCAATGCAATTAAATTCACCGACAAAGGGCAAGTTGCCATTTTATTTTCGCTGGCACCGGCCAACTTCTCCTATCGCCGTCAGGATTTGAGAGGGAAAAGTGTGTTGCAGATTTCGGTAGCTGATACCGGAATAGGTATCCCTAAAGAAAAACAACAAATTATTTTCGAGGCTTTCCAACAGGCAGACGGGAGTACTTCGCGTAAGTTTGGTGGCACAGGCCTCGGCCTTTCTATATCCAGGGAGATAGTTAAAATATTTGGGGGAGAGATACACTTAGAAAGTGAGCCGGGCAAGGGAAGTACTTTTAGTGTGTTTATTCCCATTGAGACGATGCCGGCCCCGTCTGTTGGCGAAACCATAGAACCCAATATCTTACCGGAGGAACCCGAGGTTATAATGCCGGTTAAAATTGACACCAGCAGCATCAATCTCGATGAGTGCAGATCAGCGCTTAACGACGACCGCGATAATCTCTCACCCAACGACAGAATCATCCTGGTCGTGGAAGATGATGAAAACTTTGCTGCAATTCTCAGAGATGAGTGTCACGAAAAGGGCTTCAAGTTTTTGTACGCATGTACGGGCGAAATTGGATTGAAAATGGCTGAGGTATATTTACCCGATGCTATTATTCTCGACATACGCCTGCCAGGTGCCGATGGCATCACTGTACTCGACCACATAAAACGAAATCCCGATCTGCGTCACATACCCGTGCACATGATGTCGGCTTTGGAAGAATCTCTGGATATATTCCAAAAAGGCGCTATTGGATACCTTTCCAAGCCCGCAACCCCTGAAAAGATGGAAGCCGCCTTTGCCAATATAGAAACCTTTGTTACCCGAAAGGTACGCGAGTTGTTGGTAGTGGAAGATAACCCGGAATTGGCAAAGCAAATTGCAGATATAGTAGGGCGCGAAGATGTAAATACCGTAATTGCAGGAACAGGGAAACATGCACTCGAACTTTTGCGCACCCAGCATTTCGACTGCGTTGTGCTCGACCTGGGTTTGCCCGATATGACAGGGTTCGACCTGCTTGAGACTCTCAAAAAAGAAATGCCCCATGGAACTCCCCCGATTATTATCTATACAGGCCGGGAGCTTACCCGTGAAGAAAACAATAAACTTAGAAAGTACGCTGAAAGTATTATCGTTAAAGGTGTAAAATCAGAAGAACGCCTCCTCGATGAAACTTCACTCTTCCTGCATCGCGTTGTGAAAAATTTGCCTAAAAATAAACAGGAGGTGATAGAAAACCTTTATAAAAAGGATGCTGCGCTGGCAGGAAAGAAAGTATTGATTGTTGACGACGACATGCGCAATCTTTATGCCCTTTCAATTGTGCTCGACGAAAAAGGAATGAAAATCCTTGAGGCCGAAAACGGAGAAGTAGCCCTGAAGACTCTCGAAGAAAATCCAGATATAGACATTGTACTCATGGATATAATGATGCCGGTAATGGATGGTTTGGAAACTATCCGCCGTATACGCAGGATGCCTGGTTTCGGCCGTCTACCCATCATTGCACTTACTGCCAAGGCTATGAAGGATGATTACGATAAATGTCTGGCAGCCGGGGCCAGCGATTATCTTTCTAAACCCATCGATATAGACCGTCTGATTAATCTTATGAATGTTTGGCTTTATAAATAATCCTTTCCTATGAGAACGCATCCTGGAGTTAAGCCAAATATCTTATTGGTAGATGATAAGCCCGAAAACCTTATTGCACTGGAGAAAGTGCTCGAAGATTTAGATGTGGAGTTTGTCAGGGCTTTATCGGGCAACGAAGGGCTGGCACGATCGCTTCGGGGTGATATCGCTCTGGCTATTGTTGATATTCAGATGCCCGGTATGGATGGGTACCAAATGGTTTCACTCCTGCGTCAGGGACCTAAAACAAGGCATATTCCGGTGATCTTTGTTTCTGCCATTTATTCCGACGACCTTTATATCATCAAAGGATTGGAATCAGGAGGTATTGATTTTATTACTAAACCTATTGTCCCTGAAATTCTTAGAGGTAAGGTGCGTCTGTTTCTCGAAATGCACAACCAGCGCCGACAGCTGGAGCAACTCGTGGAGGAATTGCGTCATACCCAACAACAGCTTATCGAAGAACGTGACAGGGCCGAAGCTGCTACAAGAGCTAAATCCTTATTTCTGGCCAGCATGAGCCACGAAATCAGAACCCCCTTAAATGGCATTATTGGTATTGTCAATATTCTCAAGCAAACTACCGACCCGATAAAGGTTGCCGAATATCTTGAAATAGTTGAAATATCCGCAGATAATCTTCTAAGTATCATAAACGACATTCTTGATTTTTCGAAAATCGAGAGCCAACAACTTGAGCTTGAAAATATTCCTTTTCATATCGAAGAGGAAATTCAAAATGTAGTTAAACTACTTCATTTTAAAGCTACTGAGAAGGGTTTGCTACTTAAAGCCGAAATACCAGGTAATATCCCCTCCTGCGTATTGGGTGATCCTGTACGGTTTAAGCAGATACTCATAAATTTAGTGAATAATGCCATAAAATTTACGGAAAAGGGATTTATTGAGGTATCAGCTACCCTTCACGACCTGCCCCCCGACCAATGTGTAATTTATTGTGCTGTAAAAGATACAGGTATTGGTATAACTGAAGAGGGTAAACTCCGGCTTTTCAGAGAATTTAGCCAAACCGATAAATCCATTTCACGGCGCTTTGGAGGAAGTGGGCTGGGCCTGGCCATTAGTAAAAAATTAGTGGAAATGATGCAGGGAGAAATCGGAGTAGAATCGGAATATGGGAAAGGCTCTACTTTTTGGTTTACAGTTACATTTGGCCGGTGCGATACTCATCATACACCAGGCAAAACCCATTCTGAAATTTCGACGGGAGTCTCGCGTCATAAAAATATTTTATTGGTAGAGGATAACGTAATCAACCAAAAGGTTGCTCTGTTTGCTTTGCAGAAAATGGGGCATTTTGTTGATGTGGCCGAAAATGGCGAAATATGCCTGCAAAAGGTTAAAGAAAAAGATTATGATGTAGTTCTGATGGATGTGCAAATGCCCATAATGGATGGATATACTGCTACTCAGCGTATCAGGGCATGGGAAAAAGAAACAGGGCGTAAGCCACTTCGTATTATAGCCATGACGGCAAATGCCGAAAAGAGTGAGCGTACGTATTGTCTTAGCATCGGAATGGACGAATATATCAGCAAACCTTTCAAGCCGGAGCGGCTGGCAGCCTTACTCGGGGATTAATTTTTGAAAAAAGGTATTTCCTTCAATGGGCTTCCTTTGCGACCTTTCTTTTTATTTCCCTTCTTGTTTTTTCTTTGCGATTCTCTTCCCGAAAATTCAACCACTATAAGCTCGCCGTTGAAAAAGGTATTCTCCAGGGTATCTTTTATCGGGCGGGCATAATCCGTTTCAACTTCCATATATGTCTGATAATCCGTAATCTCTATATGTCCGATTCGGGCATCGCGCAAAATACGGTTCTTATTGATAAGTCTTATCAAAACATTGGGATTGATGCGATCGCGGTAGCCCAATCCAATTACCAAACGGGTAAACCCTTCTTCCACTTTGCCGGGGGCGCTTTTCTCTCTCTTTTGC
Source organism: Bacteroidales bacterium UBA2030 (assembly GCA_002332755.1). Taxonomy (GTDB): domain Bacteria; phylum Bacteroidota; class Bacteroidia; order Bacteroidales; family TTA-H9; genus UBA2030. Next base: position 23,764 of record DDBO01000191.1, read on the forward strand.
CCTTTTTCTCTGGGTTTTAGTTCTGCGCTTTCTTTACCAGGCTTAAAGTTGATATCAGGAGCTTTGTCATAATACGCAGAAAATCGATTAAACTCTTCTGCCACAATACGTTTAATTAGGTCTTCTTTGCTAAGCCAACTCAATTTTGAATAAATCTCGGGAAGGAATTGACTAATCCGTTCTTCGTCAATAGTGGCATGTTCAATTTTATGAATAACATGAAAGAGCTGACGAGCGCAGATCTGCTCGCCGGTTGGAACTGCCTTCTGGGTAATGACAATTCCTGCAATTTTTTCGATGGTCTTAAGCTGGCGCAATTCTCGGGTATGTAAAATGCTGAGCGAAATACCACTTTTCCCGGCCCGCGCCGTTCGTCCGCTACGATGAATATATATTTCGGCTTCGGACGGAAGGCCATAATGAATCACATGGGTTATATCGTCTACATCGAGGCCCCTTGCTGCAACATCGGTAGCTACGAGCATTTGAATAGTCCGGCTGCGAAACCTGTGCATCACCAGGTCACGTTGAGCCTGGGAAAGGTCTCCGTGCAGGGCATCAGCATTATAACCATCGGCTATGAGTTTGTCGGCAATTTCTTTTGCTTCAGCGCGAGTCTGGCAAAACACCATGCCGTAGATATCAGGGTATATATCGCAAGCGCGTTTCAGTGCCTGGTATTTATCTTTTGCATGCACCAGATAGTAATAATGCTGAATGTTTTCAGCAGCTCTGTTGCGTCGCGCCATTTCTATCGTTTCTGTATTTTTCATAAAACGAGAAGCTAACGCCTGCACTTCCCTGGGCATGGTTGCGGAAAACAAAAAGGTGCGTTTTTCCGTGGGAGTGGCTGAAAAGATTTTTTCAATGTCTTCCTTAAATCCCATCGAAAGCATTTCATCTGCTTCGTCGAGAACGAAATATTTTATTCCGTCGAGTTTCAGGGCTCCGCGCTCCATAAGGTCAATCACTCGACCGGGTGTGCCTGCCACTATCTGGCTTCCCATTCGAAGGCCCTTGATTTGCTCTTCTATGCTTGCTCCGCCATATACCGCGGTCACCCGTATGCCTTCCAGGTATTTGGCATAATCCTTCAGGTCATTGCTTATCTGAACACAAAGCTCCCGCGTAGGACTAAGAATGATTACCTGAGGTTTCTTTGCCGTTTGTTCTGTCAATTGCAGCAATGGCAAGCCATAGGCTGCGGTTTTTCCTGTTCCGGTCTGTGCCAGACCAGTCAGGTCGTGGGTTGGGTTTAATATTTTGGGGATGATGCTTTCTTGAATAGGGGTTGGCTCCCTATAGCCAAGTTCTTCAACAGCTTTCACTAGTTCGGGCCTAAGGCCCAGTAATTCAAATAAATTCATAAAATTAAAAAGTCATAAAAAAACACCCACTGGCAACTTACCAGGGGTGGCGGTAAAAACCGCGGCAAAGGTACGTATAATATTTCAGATAAAAGAAAATCAGGTTTTTATTTAGCCTTCAGGCTTTTGTTTTTTTACCAGTTCTTTTGTGCTCAGCAACCCACAGGCAGCATAAATATCTTGCCCCCGTGAGGCCCTCAGGGTGGTCAGGATGCCTTTGGCGTTTAATTTATCTTTAAACTCCTTAATCGTTTCTTCATCACTGCTTTCCAAAGGAGTTCCCGGGATGGAATGAAATCGGATAAGGTTAATTCTGCAAGGCAAGCCATTGAGCAGGCGTGTCAGCCCATTTACATGTCTGGGCGTATCGTTAATGCCTTTAAACATGATGTACTCAAAGGAAATTCTTCGTTGCCTGCTCCAATCGTAGCTGCGAATTAATGAAATAACCTCGGGCAGGTGGTAAACATTTTCAACAGGCATGAGCGTTTTTCTTTCATCCTCAAACGGGCTGTGTAAGCTCAATGCCAAATGCACCTGACTTTTTTCAATAAAATCTTTCATCGCGGGAAGAATACCTACCGTCGATACTGTTATTCTTTTCGGACTCCATCCATAACCCCATTCGGCAGTCAAAATACTAAGACTTTTCAAAACATTATCCAGATTATCCATGGGTTCGCCCATTCCCATATATACTACATTGGTGAGGCTTTCTCTTTCCGGTAAGCTTCTGATTTGATTAAGAATTTCGTTGGAAGTCAGGTTAGCCTGAAAACCTTGCTTGCCCGTCATGCAAAACAGGCAGCCCATTTTGCATCCCACCTGCGATGAAACACAGAGGGTAGCCCTGTCGTCATCAGGTATGTATGCAGCTTCTATATAGCGCCTTTCTCCATGGGTATATAAATATTTTTTAGTACCATCGGCCGAAACCTGTACTTTAACAGGTGGCGTGAGGCCAAAAATATAATTTTGTTTGAGATAATCACGGCCTTTTTTCGAAATATCCGTCATCTGGTCGATATCATTTATGTGCTTTTGGTATAGCCAGGTTGCCATCTGTTTCGCCGAAAAAGAAGGTAACCCTGCGCGAGCAGCCACCTCTTTGAGCTCTTCGAGTGTCTTGCCGTATAATGCTTCCATGGATTAAAAGTAAATCTCAGAAATAATATTATTGAAAGGTACACCTTTTCCTATTAACAAATCCCGTACCTCAACCACCATTTCGGCACTTCCACAAAGTAAATGCTGTCTTTCAGGCAGAGGTTGGTAGGAGTTTTTGATAAAGTCTGTCACTCTCCCCTGAAAATACCCTTCGCCAGTTTCTCGGCTCATACACTTTACATATCGAAAAAAAGGCAATTTTTCGAAAACTTCATGATAATAAAATGAATTTCTAGATCTACCGCCCTGTATAAGCATATTATGATGAAATAACCCTGTGCGCGCCATTGAAACAAATGGTGCTATTCCGGTTCCTGTTGCTATCCAGACAGCTGGTTCTCCATTGTTTGTAAATTTTCCAGTGGGTTCTGATATCCATACGCTTTCCCCCGGCAATACTTTGCTTAAAACGGGCGTCAATGCTCCATTCTCAACTACATCGAAGAGGATTTCGAAAAAGGGTTCTTCTTCTCCCGACGCTATACTGTATAAACGTGCTGGTCCATCGTCAGGATATCTAACCCACAACATCTGTCCGGCCTTGAAAGGAAAATCGCGTGTAAACCGCAAAACAAAGACTCCTTTGGCTATTTCTTCCCGAAATAATACCCTTGCTTTGTAAACGGTTTTATTATTCATTTTCATTTGCTGTGCTTCTTGTGACTTATAATAACAAAACCTCACTCCCTTGGTTCACAGGAGTGAGGTATGTATTTGTGATGCGGTATTTTACTGAATGACCAACTTACGGGTAATTTGTGCCTTTCCTTGTACTAATTTGAGGAGATAGGTTCCTGAACTGGCTCCACTCAATGAAATGGGATACTGGCGTAACCTTTCGGCGGCAAGGGTTTCCTGATACACTTCTTTGCCTTGTCCGTTTACAATGCTTAGGATAACATCTCCTTTGATAGAGTTATCAAGGCTCAGCCTAAATTGTCCCTGATTCGGATTGGGCTCTATGATGACAGAAGTTGATGAATTCAAGGATTCTTCAATGCCAACGCAAGGATCGAGCAAGAGTGTCATTTGGTCAACTGCTGTATCGGAGCAAGGAATCAGTGGAACAGCCGTAAGTTTTAACACTACACCTAGGGCTTGCTTGTCGCCTTCTCCCGGGAAGTATCTGGCCGTGGGAGAACTGGGATCATCGAAATATCCATCTCCGCTGGTAGTCCATTCAAGGGCAGAATATCCACTAACTTGGGCGTTAAACTGATAGGGTATTTCCCAGAAACAAATAAGGGTATCCGGACCAGCATTGGCCGCCGGCTTTGGACTAATGGTTATTGTAAGGGTGTCATACACTGTATCCTGGCATGGAGGTAAAGCAAAGGCACTAAATACCAATTGCACCTGTCCATTATTAATATCTTGGAGTCCTGGGAAATAGACTGGATTAGGAATGCTCGTAACGGTGAATGCTCCATCTCCCAATGTGCTCCACGAAACAGCTGATGCATTCAGTGCCTGACCGGCTAATTGTATAGGTCCTTCACAAACCGTAGAATCCGCACCAGCAAGCACTACAGGCGGGTGATTTACATAAACTGTAAGTGAATCATATATTGTATCAGCTCCACTTATAATACGGCAAATATAGGTGGTTGTGTCTTCCGGCTTAACCCATGGATTGGGTCTTGTTGCCGTAAATCCCGGGGGATTTGATGTCCAGTAATAAGAATAGATTCCTGTTCCTCCTGTCGGATTGGCGTTGAGTTGAGTGGAATCTCCCTGACATATGGGATTGGCCGAAACGGAAAGGTTAGCCATAAATACAGCATCGAACGAGAAGGAAGCGATGCGGGTTTTCCAACCTTGGCTACTTGTGGTTTGCATGTATTCAGTGGTAAACCAAAAGGTTGCGGGAGCCGAAGGATCTACAGTCATGGCACTATAATCACCCCAACGCCCGTTTCCAACAAGGCCTCCCGTTTGAGAGCCTCCTCCTGCCACTATTTCAGTTTCCTGAATAGTCATCTGTCCCAAAGGGTCGTTTGCCATCCGTCCTGTATATCGGATGGAGGGGTAAACAGTTGAGCTTGAAACAGAATATCCTAGGGCGATATTTCCAAATTCATCCATAGCTACGCTGCCCATCCATCGGTTATGATTGTCAGGGGAATAGGTGCCTTGTTGGTAAAGGCTCCAGGGAGTTGTACTTGTCTTTCTGACTTCATACCAGCGTACGCCTGCAGTACCATTAACACTAACTGTGTGATTTGTCACCATGGAAGCATGGGTGCCAAAATTGCGGTATTGCAGTCTGAACATCAAACGGTCGGTAATGGCATCCAGCTTTCGAGTAGTTCCTGGCTGGGGTATTCCTGAAATGTTTGAACTGTAACTGGCCACAGTTAAAGAGACATCTTGCTGCAAAGTGGAGGCAGCAGTATTGGTCCAATCAATATTCATTTTATAAATAACCAGCTTGTTGGGGTCTTTTTTATAGGCAAAATAAGCAGGTTCGTTTGCCGGGGGAGCAATGCCATCGGCATCAGCTGGTAACATGCTGTAGGGTTCTGCACTGGCCCCAAAAGTAAAGGATATGATGGCAGCATTAGGATCGCCTGCAAGCATTTTGCTCCTTTCCAGTGCATAAACTCCCACCCCCTTGTAGGTTGTAGAACCTGAGGAAAACCTGTTAACCGTTAACAAATATGCATTGTGCCATACACCCAGTTTGGGATAATCAGGCATATCGGCAAATTGGAAAGCATATCTGTACCAGGACCCTGTAGGATCTGGTGTAGTACTTACAGCAACCAGCTCCCAGAAAGGTCCGTTAGGATAGTTGGGTAAGGCAAATTGTGATGCTACCCAGCGGTTGGCATACTCATCGTAAAGCACAACAGGGTCTCCGTCATTAGTGCCTGACCAGGGGCCTGGGAAACCATTCCATATGGTGCTATTGGCTGCAGGGCCATAAAGCGAGGTTCCGTTTTTATTAAAAATCTGAAAAGAAAGATTGATCATCTGGAAGTAATGATTGGGGCCTACATCACCGTCGGTGTCAGGAGGCATCACGCCATTGATGTTGCCTATACCGTTTATGTTAACCCCTATTCCTGAAGCAATCCATTTTCCCATAAAACGCTGTGCTACTGCATCTACTACAGCACTCGTATCGGGTTTTCTCAGTCCCAGGAAATTCTTTACAACCCCGGTTTTCCATGTCCTATCAGCCATTTCCGGGGGGATTGGAACAATATCCCTTAAGGGAGGGCTGATGTCGAAATAAAAAGCACGGTTTACAGCCGTCGGATATATTACATCATTTTGTGCGTAAGGTATGCCGGGTGTTATCAATAGAACCAGCATTAATAAAGAGAGTACAGGATGTTTCATGAGTATCTGGTTAAAATGTTATTCTTCTTTCTTAATAATTTCAATGGTAAAGTCGGATACCAGAGCAGCGAGAGCTCCAATTGCAGCCAATACTGGAGCCATGGCAGCACCGACCATTCCAATCGTCAAAGGAATTTCCATAAAAGTATTACCCTTCATGTCTTTTATGATGATTCGCGTAGCGTTTCCTTCCCGGATAAGCTCTTTGATTTTTCTTACGAGTTCCTCACCACTTACTTTGAACGATTCCATTGATTGTTAAAAATTTGAGAACACAAAGATGTGATTTTTTCTTTATTTATTATTAAACAAGTTCTTTCATCTAACAAAATGAAAATGATTTTGTTTATTGGTGCATTTTATTGAATATCATGGCTGCTCGTTCATGAATAGCGAATACGGAATTTAATGTAAATTGTCTTTAGGGATGTCTCACTTTGAAAATAATTGGCCGAAAAATTCTAAAAAATGGAAAAACAGGTGTTTGATTCAACAACTCGTCTTCCATTTAGCAAAAAAAGGAGACTAAAGTTAGTTGTCGGAGGTTTATTAATTTTAATTATCTGAAACAGAATATATTAATTTATCGTTTTGAGGGCTCAGATCATCGAATTCTCTGAGTGCAAAAAACAATCAGTTGCAATTATAAAAACATGTAAATATTGAAATTTTAAGCAATTTAGGTGCCTGCAAGGATGAAAAGGCCAGGATTATTGGTGTTAGGGGAAAATTCCTTTTAACTCATTAAATTATACAAATCAATAAGTAATTTTTTCTGGCATAGTTTTTAGACTTAAACATTCAAACCTTAAAACGAATGCCTTATGAAAAACTACATATGGTTATTAGCAGCAGGATTAATCCTAATTGCTGCAAGTTGTCAGAAGGAGAATGACAACCCTCAGCCCAACCCCAACCCTCAATCTCTCAACGATTTGGTGGTAAATTCCTCCTTCGACTGGAAAACGACTCACCAGGTAAGTTTACGACTTACAGGATATGCTAACAGCACATGTACTATCTCCCACATAGATGGAACCCTCATTCAGAAAGTCTTTTTAAAGAAGAATGAAACTTTTACTGTGCAATTAAACCTTCCAGATGCAGAAAAGAAGCTCCGGCTTGAATATATGGGGCAACGTATCGAACTCGAAGTCACTGGTTCTGAAGTTAGTTATATTTTCAATTAAACCTTAAAGGCCATAAAATTATGAAAACGATAAAAGTGTTTTTAGCAACTATTTTGTTCTTCACAGGACTGGCAAAGCTCAGTGCACAATCATCAGCCTGTGAAATTACTAAAACCAATGGAGGAGGTTTTACTACTATTATCGAGTCTGTTATTCAGGAATGTGTAGGTACCAATACCTATTACCACATAACCCTGCGTATAGAACATAACGGATGTGGAGGTCCTACCTGTCAGGCTCTGTCTCACTATTCGGTTGAAGCCATACCTGGAACTTACTCCAATGTGTCTGTCCAGGTTATAAGTGGAGGTATGACATACTCAAATATTAACCTTGGCCCCAATTTGGGTTCTGATCCTTTTCAGGGTTTCAAAATTGATGGTACCAGTGGTATTGGCGGTGGACAAGCTGGAGTATTTAAGGTAACATATACCCTCTCAGGCAGTTTACAAAGCCAGCGTACAAGTGCAAAAGCAGGAACCAATGGTCAGATCGTGAATTTTTCGGTCGCAGATTTTGAATATGTAATGAATTGCAATGGAACGACTTGCAGTACTGTAAATATTGACTCAGACGGAGATGGTGTACCCGATGTGGATGATGACTATCCCAGCGATCCCATAAGGGCATTCAATAACTATTATCCAGGCAAAGGTGTATATGGCACACTTGCCTATGAAGATCTCTGGCCATCGAAAGGTGATTATGATTTCAACGACGTGGTTATCATCTACAATACGAATATTGTGACCAATGCCCAAAACAATGTAGTTGAAATCAAAACCAAATATAAATTAACGGCTGTAGGTGCTTCTTTCCGTAATGGTTTTGCATTCCAGCTCGATAACGTTTTGCCTAACCAGATAGCATCGGTTAGCGGGCAAATAATTAGCAAAAATTATGTTAATCTGAATTCCAATGGAACTGAAGCAGGCCAATCTAAGGCTGTAATAGTGGTTTGGGATGACACTGAACCCCTGCTCAACAGAGCCGGAGGATCTTTCTTCAACACTATGCCCAATGGCCAGGTTGGAACTTCTGATACTGCTTTCATTCATGTTCTTTTTACCACTTCTTTATCGATGACTACTGTCGGCTTAGCTCCATTCAATCCCTTCCTGATAAAAAATGGAGTGCGCTCCATAGAAATTCATCTGGCCGATTATGTTCCTACGGATCTTATGGATTTTTCACTTTTCGGTACTTCCGACGACAGGAGCAACCCCTCTTTGGGTAAGTACTACAAATCATCGAAAAATTTACCCTGGGGGCTACACATTCCAATTGTACTTGATCACATGTTAGAATACAATGATATTACAACAGGCTATTTGCACTTTGCAGAGTGGGCACAATCTTCCGGGGTATCTTACCCTGATTGGTATCTCAATCTTTCCGGATACCGTGATTCTTCGAAACTCTGGCCAGGGCTTTAATAATTTAATTTAATACCCGCAAAAGGCTGTCTCTGGGAAAGAGACGGTCTTTATTATTTCTATTGAAGGTAGCTGTCTTTTTTGTTTCTTTGCATTCAAATGAAATAATTTTTGATGAACCCTCAAATTATTTAAAACCTTGAAATTTTCTTTTATCTTTATAAACCCAATTTTAATTACCAAAGGATGATGAGCCAAAATCTTAAAGACTTACAGCCATCGAAAGTCTGGGAGTTTTTTGGGGAGATTTGTCAGATTCCCCGTCCCTCGAAAAAAGAAACCCAAATAGGTGAGTACCTGATGAAGTTTGCCCGCACCCATAACCTTCCGGCCAGGATGGATGATGCGGGCAATGTTATTATTAGCAAGCCTGCTTCCCCTGGTTTCGAAAACAAACCCGTGGTGATTCTCCAAAGCCATATGGATATGGTGTGTGAGAAAAATGCGGATGTAGTTCACGATTTTGAAAAAGATCCTATACAGCCTTTCATCGATGGAGAATGGGTAAAGGCTAAAGGGACAACTTTGGGAGCAGATGATGGCATTGGCATGGCTGCACAGCTTGCTATTCTGGCCTCCAATGATATTTCCCATGGTCCTATCGAATGCCTTTTCACTGTTGACGAAGAAACAGGGCTTACAGGTGCAGCTGCCCTTCAACCAGGTTTCATGACTGGCCGCATGCTTCTAAATCTTGATTCAGAAGACGAAGGTGAGCTTTTTATTGGTTGTGCAGGGGGCATTGATACCGTCGCTACGTTAGACTTTAAGCGCCGGGTTGTCCCTGTTAATCATACTCCCTATAAAATCTCTGTCTCAGGCTTGCTGGGCGGACACTCTGGCGATGACATCCACCGGGGAAGAGGAAATGCCAATAAAATTCTTAACCGATTCCTGTGGTATGCCACCCATAATTACAAAATCAGGCTCTCACACATCGATGGAGGCAACCTCAGAAATGCCATTCCAAGGGAAGCTTATGGTGTTTTCCTCGCTCCGCTTAAAACAGAAACGGCATTACTTGAATATTTCAAGCAGTTCTATGCTGAAATCATGAATGAATTCAGCCTTACCGAACCCGGGTTATCGTTAACTCTCGAGACCACCTCCATGCCTGAATACTGTTTTAATAAGAAGTCCCAAAAACGTTTGCTCAATGCCCTATATGCCTGTCCCCATGGAGTTATTGCCATGAGTCACCGCATGCCCGGCATGGTTGAAACCTCTACTAACCTCGCATCCGTTAAAATAACAGGCAGTAATACTGTTACTATTACTACCAGTCAACGCTCCGACCTTGAAAGTGCAAAACACGATGTGGCTCGAATGGTTGAAAGTGTTTTCACACTCGCTGGTTGTAAAGTTGAACATTCCGATGGCTATCCGGGTTGGACACCCAACCCTAACAGCCCACTTTTGAAGATTATGGTGGAAAGTTATAAGGACCTTTTTGGCACCGAGCCTGTTGTAAGATCTATTCATGCAGGCCTTGAGTGTGGGCTTTTCCTTGAAAAATACCCTTATCTCGATATGGTATCTTTCGGACCTACCCTCAGAGGTGTCCATTCACCTGACGAACGTATTCACATTCCCTCCGTTCAAAAGTTCTGGACGCATCTTATCGATGTTTTAAAACGGATTTGAGTTTAAACTTTGAATGCTTGCAGCCCGGGCTGGATTCTATCTGGCCCGGGTTTTTTATATACAAAGCAAAGACGTATTTTGCTTAAATTTTGATTATCATTATGTTGATCGAGAAATAGAAGCTAAGTCTTCTTCCCGGGCTTTTGGGCATTCTTTGTCGAGGGCTTTTTTTAATGGTAAACTACTTAAGTAATTGATAATCAAAATACAAAT
>DDBO01000186.1 GCA_002332755.1 Bacteroidales bacterium UBA2030
AATTTTTGTTCTGTAAGCATGCTGAGGTTCTGAAAAAAATCCTTTTCTTTTTCGACCTTTTCCAGCATGTATAGCGCCTGAGCGTTAGAGATATTTTTCTGAGCGGTTTCTCTGTCGATTTTATCTCTTAGCCGATGTGCCAATAAAGAGTAATAATAAGCATTTTTATTGTCACCCGATATATGATAATACTCAGCAAGGGCACGGGTGGAAGCTTCTTCCTCCCATCTTGCTTCAAGTTGTCGGGCAATTTCCCATGATTTCTTGAGAAATTCACCGGCTCTCATTTTCTGATTTAACTCTAATAAGGCCCTTCCGATATTGCGCGTGACCTCAGCAATATATCTTTGATCATTCGTTTGTTTAATATATTCGTAGGCTTTCATGAATTCTTTCAAGGCAAGGTCTTTGTGGCCTTGGGCCTGATACACCATACCTATGTCATTATGGCAAATACCTATTCCTTTTAAGTCGTTTATTTTTGTGTTGAGTTGAAGAGACTGTTTGTAGAGCTTTAATGCATGAACAGTATCTCCTTTTGATTTGTAAACATTACCTATATTGTTGAGGTTGATGGCCATTCCTCTGATGCTATGGCTTTCCTTTTCAATGATATATCCACGCAAAAAATATTTAAGTGCATCATCATATTTGCCCATCATGTAATTGATATTTCCAATACTATTCAGAGCAATAGCAATACTCCGTCGCGAGTTTATCATTTCAGCAATTTTTAATGCTTGAAGATGATAATGCAGGGCGGGTTCATAATTATCCAAGCGCCTGTATACAACACCCAGGTTATTGAGAACTCTGGCTTGTAAATCAAGGAGATTATATCGATAAGCAATGGTTAAAGCCGTTTGGTGAAAGAATAGGGCTTTTTGGTAATTTCCCAGATTGCGCTGCTGAAAACCCTCATTATCAATTTTAAGGATGAATTTGCGCGTTAGTGCCGTATCGTGTAAAGAACTTGTAATCCTTTCGATGACCAGCGAAGGGTGCATTTTTCGTGCGCTATCTGAATTCAGAAACTCCACCACATTGGAGGTGTCTATTCCAGCCATACCAATCCGGCAAAAAGACAATAGCAAGGCAATAACTAAAAGGCAAATATATGTTTGCCTCATCCAAATTTTCATATTAGGTCATATTTGTATGCCTTCTTCCTTCATAAAATTGTAAATGCTTGATTTACCTATATCGAGAACTTCAGCCACCTTAGCCACCTTGAAATTGTACTTCTTGAGGTAATAAAGCATAATTTGCCTATGGTAATCTTTCATTGTCATTTCCTGGGTGAAGATGCCATCGAGGTCACTGGTCGAATTAAATATGATATGTTCTGGTCCGATAGTATCGCTATTTGTCATTATCGCTGCAAGCTCCATGATGGCTTTAAGTTCCCTGACATTGCCTGGATAGTGGTACCTTTTAAGCTTTTCCTGAGCTTCCGCTGAAATTTTTAGTTTTGGGAGCTTATTCTTGCTTGTAAACTCATCCACAAAATGTCGGGCGAGGATAATTACATCGTTCTCGCGTTCTCTCAGAGGAGGAAGCCATATAGGCAGACCCAGAATACGGTAGTAAAGGTCTTCTCTGAAGTTTCCTTTTTTAACTTCCTCTGCCAGATTGCGATGAGTGGCTACTATTAATCTGATATCCAGCTTTATATTATTATTTCCACCGATCCGTGTGACCTCTTCTTCTTGGATTACTCTTAAAACCTTAGCCTGCATGGTTAAATCCATATCCCCTATTTCATCGAGGAAAAGTGTACCCCCATTGGCTTCTTCAAACTTTCCTATACGCCGGGCCATGGCATCGGTGAATGCCCCTTTTTCGTGCCCAAATAATTCACTCTCAATAAGTTCTTTGGGAATAGCACTAACGTTTACAGCCACAAAAGGTTTGTTTTTGCGTGCTGAATTAAAGTGAATGGCTTTGGCTACCAACTCCTTTCCGGTACCAGTTTCACCTGAAATAGAAACCGTTATATTGGTTTTAACCGCTTTATCAATCAGGTCAAATACTTTACGTATGGCCTGACTGTTACCTTTAATAAGATTTTCGTACTTATATTTTTTCCCGATTTCCTGTTCAAGATCTTCAATTTTTCTTCTCAGTACAATTTTTTCCTTAATATCGGCAAGTGCTTTCCATAGTCGTTGAAATAAGTCTTCGTCTTTGACTATGTAATCGTATGCACCTTCTTTCAAAAGTTCTACAGCAGTTTTTACATCATGTTGAGAAGAAATAATAATAATCGGGATATCTTTATTGGCTTCCTTGATTTTTTTCATAACCTGCAACCCCGACATACCCGGGAGGTTATAATCGAGACAAATTAAAGCAGGTTGATTATATAGATTTTCAAGACATTTTCGTCCGTCGGGAAATACCTCAACCGTAAAATCAGGATTGAGCGATAGGTGAAACTTCATGGTTTTGGCAAACAAAGGGTCGTCGTCGACTACAAAAATTTTAATAGGATCCATTTCTCTTGTGTTTTCTGGACAAATTTACATAAAAAGCAATGAATCCAATAAATGGACTCATTGCTTTTACGAAAATTTATAAACAAGTTAAATTAAATAAATCTTACCAGGCAGAAGTCCTGACGATGGGGTAGTAAAGGATGTTTGGGGAACATTCTGAATGAAAAATCAAAAGCTCCGGCTGTTGTAATAGGGACTTCACAATGATATTTTACGACATGATCACCCTGAGGCTCTGATTGCATAGGAATAACATTGTAGAGTTTTTCAACATTGCCGTTATTTCTTTTGCCAAAAAGCACCTCAATTCCAACTTCGTCCATGGTTAATTCACCCAGGTCGAGCACAATTTCGGCTTTAAAGACATCGCCTTGTCTAAAGGCTGAATGGTCATCACCGGGGTAACGGGCATCCTTTACAATGATATCTTTCCAAAGTCTCATAAATCGACGCTTCCAAGCAGCAATATTCCGCGCTTCTTCAAAATTGTTGCGTGCAAGCAATGCACCCCTGTCAAAAAGTTTACTGTAGAACTTAGCATAGTAGTCATCCAGTTGTCGTTTCATCGTAAAATGAGGAGCTATATGAGCAATAGTGTTTTTGATATGAGAAACCCAACGTGCACTAATTCCATTCCAATTAGTATCATAGTAGGTGGGGATGATCTCGTCTTCAAGCATGGAATAGATAGTTTCTGCATCGAGTTCATCCTGAAACTGGTTATTGGCATAGGTTTGCTCTTCTTTCAAAGCCCAACCGGCTCCTGGTTTAAATCCCTCAGCCCACCAACCATCGAGTACTGAGAAGTTGACAACACCGTTCATTACTGCTTTTTCTCCACTAGTACCGGAAGCTTCGAGCGGACGGGTTGGAGTATTGAGCCAAATATCCACGCCTCTGATGAGATACTTTGCTAACTCCATATCATAGTTTTCGATAAAGAGAATTTTACCCATGAATTCGGGTTGTTTGCTGATTTCGTATATTCTCTTGATCAGATCCTGACCGGCTTTATCTGCTGGATGGGCTTTTCCGGCATAAATAAACTGGACAGGGTATCGAGGATTGTTAATGATTTTTGAGAGCCTTTCGAGATTGCTAAATAAAAGGTGAGCTCGTTTGTATGTGGCAAATCTTCGTGCAAATCCGATAGTAAGAGGTTCTACTCGCAGGGAGTCCATTACCTTAAAAATGAGCTTAGGATTTTCCTGCCTGCGGGTCATGTCGTCGTTTATCCTGCGCTTAATATATTGAATGAGCTGTTGCTTTTGCCTCATACGTTCGGCCCAAATTTCTTCATCACTCAGTTCATAAATCTTTTTCCAGTATTCAGGATTCGACTGATCATTAATGTAGGTTGAGCCAAAGGTTCTGGAGTAAAGTTTTTGCCAGCTTTTAGCGGCCCAAGTGGGGAAATGAACTCCGTTAGTGACATATCCAATGTGCAACTCTTCGGGAAAATATCCCATGAACATATCTTTGAACATTTCGCGCGAAACCCTGCCATGAATACGGCTTACTCCGTTTACTTCCTGACAAAGGTTAATAGCCAAAACGCTCATCGAAAAACGTTCGTTAGTGTCTCCGGGTTTCATTCTTCCCAGATTCATAAACTCTTCCCAAGAAATACCCAGTCTATCGGCATAGTGTGGAATATAAGCACGCAGTAGATCTTCCGGAAATGTATCGTGACCGGCAGGTACAGGGGTATGTGTTGTAAACAAACTGGTAGCTCTGACAACCTCAACCGCTTGGTTAAATGTAAGCTTTTCGCGTTGTACAAGGTCTTTTAACCTTTCAATACCGATGAAAGCAGCATGGCCTTCGTTGAGGTGGTAAATATCTGGATGAATATTAAGAGCTTCAAGCAATCTGATACCGCCAACACCCAATAATAATTCCTGTTTCAGACGGTTTTCCCAATCTCCTCCATAAAGATGATGTGTAACAGAGCGATCTTCAGGATGGTTTTCTTCAATTTCCGTATCTAACAAAAATAAAGGCACCCTGCCTACATCGAGGCGCCAGGCTTTAGCGTACATGGTGCGACCCGGAAATGCTATGCTCACTTTTATCCAATTGCCATCTTTATCGCGCAGAGGTTTGATAGGCATATGCGAAAATTTCTGGGGAAGGCTGTGTGCAATTTGATCACCGTGAAGGGAAATTTCTTGCTTGAAATACCCATATCTGTATAGCAAACCTACGCCTATCATATTTTTATTGGAGTCGCTGGCTTCTTTCAAATAGTCGCCGGCCAGCATACCCAGGCCACCTGAATAAATCTTTACTGTATCATGAATACCATATTCCATGCTAAAATAGGCTACCATTCGGGAGTCTTTCTCCTCGCTGGCAGCCATGTAAGCATCGAAACGAGCAACTACTTCATCTAATTTCTTAAGAAAGGAATCATTTTCTTCAAGGCTCTTTAATATTTCAAGGGGTAATGCTTCGATAAGGGCAATGGGATTCTTTTCAACTTCATTCCACAACTCTCTGTCGATCATCTCAAAGAGTTCGATTGCGTCGAAATTCCATGACCACCAGAGATTTTGAGCAAGCTTAACCAATCCGGAGATTCGTTCGGGAACTGCAGGATTTACCATTACCTTGCGCCAAGTACCCTCTTTGGGAACCTCACGAACGACCGCAGGCTCCTGAACTTTTCGAGGCCTGAAAATTTCGGCTCTGCTACGTGCTTTATCGAGTGCATTCGAATAAGCAATCCAATAGTGACTAATCATATTATCCCACACAAAATCACCTGCGAGCCGGAATGATTTTTCGCTAATGCGGTGCAACTCTTCAACAGGTTTGGCAGCATATTCAGCAATATTTGCCTTTATCTCGTTTACAAAATCCTCATAGTTATCTTCATCTCTATGTAAGACTTTAACCTCAGCCAGCTTTGTTCCGTATTTCTGTCGAATCCAGGCGCCAAAACCAGCCAAGGAAGTGGTTATGGTCGGTACACGATAAGCCAGACTTTCAAGGGGTGTATAACCCCAGGGTTCGTAGTAAGAGGGGAAGCATGAGAAATCGCATCCCGAGAGCAAGTCGTAATAGGTTTTATTAAAAATACCATCTTTGTTGTCAAGATACACCGGGACAAAGATGATTTTCACCTTTCCATCGAACTTGTTACAGAAACTGTTTCTGCGAATGGCTTGAAGGATAAGGTCCTGCTCTGGTTCTACCAGTTGGTGCGTACAGAATTCAAATTCGAGGGGGGTAACAGGCTTGGTTCCTTCCAGCCTTGCTTTCAATTCAGGGTTTGGACCAGCACTATTGGCTGGAACCATAATCCATGCCACTATATTTCGTTTACCATTATATTCTTTTGAAAGCCGGGTTATAGCATCAACAAAAGTATCCAACCCTTTGTTTCTGAATTCATAGCGCCCGCTTGTAACCACATGAAAGGTATCATCTCCCTGAGCCTGCCCTGTAAGATGATATGCCACGTTATTGAGTATGTCCCTTGCTTCTTTCCTTTTTAAACGATATTCTTCACCATCGGGCACCATCCCTAAATCGAAGCCATTAGGTGTAACAAAATCTACATCACGGCCAAAAAATCTCCGGGCTTCGATTCCCGTAATTTCGCTAACAGTTGCCAGCACATCAGTGATCAAAGCTGCATTTTTCTCGAGTGAGAATTTGGCTGTGAGGCCTAAATCCCGGGCAGTACTTTCGGGGTTATAAAACTCAAGGTCGCGGTACAAAGGCCAATTATGCCCGGCAATCGAACGCCCTAAGATGGTTGCATGGGTGGTAAATACGGTAGCCACCTGGGGAAGATTTTCTTTAAGATATAGAATAGTGCCGCCGCTCATCCATTCGTGGCAATGCACCAATACTTTGTCTGTGCCTGAGGTTTCAAAGTCATAAAAACTTTCAATTACCTTTCCGGCAGCATAGCCAAAAAGCAAGGGCTCTACGTAATCCCATCCACCCGTAATTGAATCAAGGTGAAATTTTTCCCACAAATGAGCTAATACTTTATCTTTCTGAGAAAACAACGAGGTAAAATCGACCAGAAAGGCGACTGCGTCACTACCTCCTTTAAACCGGCCAACCCTTACTTTGATACCTTCTGATTCGGCATGCATTCGCCAGGAGCGATACAATACATGATCCTCATCGAAATAAGGGTTAGCATTCGTTTCCATCCACACATCCGGCCCTATGATGATATAGTTTTCACCAAGTTCCTCCTTCACAATTCCAGCTTTGGTCGCCAAAACAGTATAAATTCCTCCGATCTTGTTACATGCTTCCCAGCTGACTTCAAAAATGTAATCGGGTTTAATAATTTCTTTTGGGGTCATAACTATCTTAATTGAGGGGCAAAGTTATTAACTACTCCTTTAAACTATTTTAACTGTATGTAAATAAAAGATTCTCAAGTTATTTCACTGACTATTTTTAATAATCTCTTCGAGAGCTTCCTGTAAGGCCTTAGCGGTTACATTCTTAATTTCTGATACAAGTATCTCTACCTCAGTTCTTTGTTTTTTACTCATTAAAGAGAGAATTTTCTCGGTCAGAGGTGCAGAAGCCTTATGAATAACCCGGGCCAGCAGTTCATTGTCGGTCGTTTTTAAACCTTTTTTAAGATCACTGGTTTTTAAATCATTCAGGTCATCTATCGTTTTTTTTCCATTCTTTTTAGATTGCTTTTTCGGCGCAGCTTTAGGTTCAAATGGTTTACTTTTTCTTGGGGTATTTTCAAAATCGAGAATACTTTTCATCGAAGGCCAACCCTCAAATTTCTCCTTACCTGCTGAATTGCTTTCGACTCGAAGAATAAAGTCGGAAAGTACGTTCATATAATTTATATAAGCTTCGTACGGTGATGGATAAGGATTGAAATATTTGTGGACTTCTCCATCCGAAAACCATTTTGTACACATGTAGTAAAAATGGTCACTAGCCTGAAGATACATCCAGTCGTTCCAGATTTTGGGATCGTCGCAATGATAGACTTTTGGTGCTAAAGCGTAAAGACTGCCAACAGCTTCATCCTGCAACTCATTTCCAAGCCAGGCAGTTAAGTCTCTTTCTTCGTCGGCCCAGGATGTTGGATATGGAACATGAATAGGTGCAACGGGTTGATAAATATTAGCAGCCTCTATAGGGGTTACAAAATGGTAGTCCGATTTTTTCAAAACTTCAGCAGGCAGAGCTCTTAAAAACTCGAAGATACCGGTTTCTTTCCATTGATGTTCGCCGAAGGTTTCGTAATCGAGGAATATATTGACAATCTGCTCCTTTTCATCAAAAGCATTCAACCAGCCAACATATTTTTCAGCTGTTAAGGGCCATTCACTCCAGGCTTTGTTGGAAAATCGAAAACCAATATCGTCGCTAAGCCTGAAATTGCGCATGAGTATTTTGAGTTTCGGATTTAAGGCGTTATAATAAAGAAAGTTAGGGCTACGCCAGCCCAAAACATGTTTTGCTCCTTCAGCCAACATTACTGAAAACCCAAGGTCAGAAGCCATCTGACCAATTTCATCAGAATAGATGAGCTCGGTATTGCGAAACGAACGGGGTTTTTGGCCAAATAGCTCTTCCGTCTTCTGAGAATGCATCAAGACCTGACGACGAAATTCATCAGGGTTGCGCAGACTTGCAAGGGAATGTCCGTAGGTTTCACCCAAAAATTCGACACAACCCGTTGAAGCCAACTTCTGAAAACTGCTAATGACTTCAGGAGTATATTTTTCGAACTGTTCAAGGGCCAGACCCGAAATGGAAAACGTAACCTTGAATGCTCCACCATGGATTTTTATGAGTTCATATATCAATTCATTGGTCGGCAAATACGACTTCTCTGCAATTCTGCGAACAATATATCGGTTCTGGTATTCGTCATAGTAATTTGAATCAACACCGATGTCGAAAAAACGAAAGGTGCGAAGCCGGTAGGGCTGATGCACTTGAAAATACAGGCAAATTGACCTCATGTGCAGGTTGATTTTTTATTTTAAGAATTAGAATTGTGTTTATTCATGGCCATGAAATAGACCTCTTTGACTTCCTTAGCAGCTTTTTCCCATTTAAGGTTATCCACTTCAACTTTCCCCTCCCGTGCCGACATATCCGAAATTTTTGGATATCTGAGCAGGCCATAAATGGCATCGGCCATTGCGTTTACATCCCAAAAATCGATTTTAATGGCATGTTTAAGCACCTCAGATACGCCTGATTGTTTGGAAATGACAACAGGTACGTTGGAGCGCATGGCTTCGAGCGGTACAATTCCAAAGGGCTCTGATACGGATGGCATTACAAAGACATCGGTGAGAGCCAGTAGACGGTTAACCTCCTTGGGATTGAGAAAACCCGTAAAATGAAATTTTGTACCCATTTTAAGTTTTGCTACCCGGCGAATCATTTTTTGTTGCATATCACCGGTGCCCGCCATAACAAATCGAACATTCGGATATCGATCGAGAACTTTGCGGGCTGCTTCCACGAAATATTCCGGACCTTTTTGATAGGTAATACGTCCCAGAAAAGTAACTACTTTTTCCTTGAGATGCCTTTCATCACGCAACTTATCCAAATCTTCCTTAACAGGCTCTACTGCATTGTGAACAGTAATAATTTTATCGGGGTCGATATTGTATTTTTCAATACAAATGTTACGGGTAAAATTAGAGACGCTGATAACAAAATCTGCCTCCTCCATCCCCCTTTTTTCAATATCATAAATAATGGTGTTAACATTTTGGCCGGTTCTATCGAACTCTGTGGCATGAATATGAACCACAAGTGGTTTTCCGCTAACATTTTTTGCTGCAATGCCGGCTGGATAAGTAAGCCAGTCGTGGGCGTGAATTACATCAAAATCTTCTTTTGCAGCAATGGCGGAGGCGATTAAAGCATATCGCGAAACTTCTTCCATGAGTCGGGGACCATATTTTCCCGAAAATTCATATTTGCGTCCCAGGACATGATGTTCTTCACGGTGTTTACGCAGTTCCTCTTCAATCTGTGCTTGCATTTCTTCAAATTCCTCAGGGCTAACGTAGGGAATAATATTGGAAGCAACTTCCATGTATTTAATGCGCTTCCAAAGTTCTTTGTATTCCGAATCTTCAGGATCCACTGCAACATCGCTTGCATTGACCAGCCTGACAGCCGATTGGTCTTCATCTCCATAGGCTTTGGGAACGATAAAAATTACTTCCACATCCTGTTTTAGCAAACCTTTGGTAAGTCCATAGCAGGCAGTACCTAATCCGCCAGTAATGTGTGGAGGAAATTCCCATCCGAACATCAGTACTCTCATGGTTTCGAATATTTGGTTTGGTTATTGAATATTAAGTTGTTCGTATTTTTCAATCAATTCGTACATACGAAGCAATTCAGCCACACTCCATGCCTGCGATATAGCACCTGCAGGCTTGTGAGGAGGATCACCATCGTATATTTCAGAGATAGAACACAATCCATGTTCAAGCATTTCAGGCTCAAAACCATAAAAGAGATTTTTAATGAATGACACCCCTCCTTTTCCATGAATAAGTAAATAGCCTTCAGCAAAAAAACCTAACAACCACGGGAAAACGCTTCCCTGGTGATAGGCAAGGTCTCGCGAAATTTGGTCTCCACCGTAGGATCCTTTATACTGAGGATGATTGGGTGAGAGTGTGCGAAGGCCGCGGGGAGTCAAAAGTTCATGCTTAACTTTACTCAGAAGGCTTTTCCTGATCTCCTCAGGCAATGGAGAATATTGCATGGCAGCAGCAATCACTTGATTGGGCCTCATGGTAAAATCCGCCCCTTGTTCGTCGATGCAGTCGGCCAGGTATCCTAAAGTCGGGTTCCAATACTTTGTTAGCATGCTTTGCCCGGCCCGCTCAAGAATGTCTTGCCATTCATTAAAACTTTTGCTATTCCTTTTACCCGCCTTAGAGGCTAATTCTAGCATAAAGGCAATGGCATTATACCACAATGCTGTTACTTCAACAGGGGCACCAAATCTGGGAGTAACAGGTTTGCGATCAATAATGGCATCCATCCATGTAAGCGCTTCTCCGGCAACCCCACCATAAAGGAGGCCATCTTCGTGCATATGGATGTTGTATTGCGTACCTTCCCGCAAACCATTAAGAATTTGAAGAATGGCATCACCAAAATCGCTCCAAATTTGTTTAGCCTTTCCAGTCTTTACGTAGTATTTTTGAACAGCCCAAATAAACCACAGGGGCGCATCCATCGAATTATAAACAGGAAATTTGCGTCGAAGGATGTTGGGAAAAAGAGGGCCGTTAAGCTGTTGTATCATCGATTCTAACACATCGTGGCACAGCTCATGCTGCCCTGTAGTTAGGGTAAGCCCCGGCAAGGATATGAACGTATCGCGGCTAAACCTCCCGAAATAAGGATATCCTGCAATAATCAATGTTTTGCCTTCACGATTAACAATGAATTGCTGTGCCGAATGTTTCAAGCAATTAATATAAGAATCACGAGGCAGCCTTTTACGGGCTTCAGCCGCAAATCTTTGTTTTAGCTTGGAAGGATCTGTTTCCGTAGTTCCGGCAGAAAATACGATACTCTCGCCACGCTGAAGCTCTACATCAAAATAGCCAGGGACGAAAAGATCTTCGTGGGCTTCGTAACCTCGCTCTATCTCCTTTATATATTCAACATTGTAATACCAGTCAGGACTATGGGTGTATTCTCCTTTCTTTGAAAATTGAATAACTAAAGGCGTATAACCCGGATACATCTTAACAGAAATACCCTGTGGCACATTCACTGTAGTTGTATCCGCATCCATATTGGCACGGGTGAGGAAATGAACATTTCTGAAGGCAAGAAAAGGTCTGAATCGTAGGATAATGGATGACTCAGAGCTCTCTATGAGGGAGTATTTGAGAAGGATGCGATCTTCTTTGGTGGTAAAGATCATTTCTTTAGATATCAAGACGTTACCAACTCTATACGTAATCACCGGTACAGGATCAATGACAAACTCTCTAAGGTACTTATGACCTCTAGGGTGATAAACTCCTCCCTTATACCGACGAATACTGAGATTAAACTCAGCCCCTCCGACAATAAGGGTTTCGTCGAGATTTGAGAGTAAAACATGATTGTCATCGTCAATACCCGGTTGGGGACATATCAGCAAACCATGGTATTTGCGGGTATTGCAACCAGCCAACGTCTGACAGGCATAGGACCCCGCCCTGTTTGAACGCAATATTTCGCGATTGAGAGAAAACTCAAGATTTGTTAATTGTTCTTTTGTAAACTTAATATAGTCCATCGTGAGAAAATTCCATTTTAGGTAAGCCCAAATTTAACAACTTTGCAGGGAAAAAGAGAAAAAGCTAAAATTGCAGGTGAAAAAAATCTTATCATGGAAATCATTATGAATCAATAAAGTATTTTTTTGCATAATTACCGCAATATTTTCGCAAATTTATAAAATGTATGAATATCAGAATGAACTTTAATTACACTTTCCAGATTCTATCTGGCGCTCTGTTGATTGCGTTTTTCTTTAAAGGCATTTTAATTTTTGGGCAAAGAAGCCTCCAACATTCTGATTATGCCCGATGGAATACCATTTCAGAATGGCAAATAAGCAACAGGGGAAATTACGCTGCCTGGGTTCAAGAACCCGGAAGAGGCGATAAACATTTATTTATCAAAGACTTAAATAATGGCATTATCAAACATTTCCCGCGGTGCAGTGGCATGGCATTTTGTGGAGATGAATCCATTTTAGCCGCGAAAATTCATCCCTCTTTCGATACTCTCAGAAATTTGAAGCTTAAAGGAAGAAAGGAAAATGACTTACCCAAAGATAGCCTTCTCATTTTTTACCTTTCAAAGAATAAAAAATTGGCCTATAAAGGACTTAAAGAGTTCAAAGCTCAATCCAAAGGGAGCCTTGTTGCAGCCTTATTGGAGCCCCAAAAATTGACTGACAGCATCACGCTCGAAAACAAAAGCAAGAAAAAGGGCAGGCTAAATGACCTTCTTATTTACACTTCAAATTGGGACTCAGCCAGGAGATATTCATCGGTTACAGAATTTGCCCTACCAGACTCAATACCTTTGATGGTCTGGGTTCGCAAAAACGATCGACAAGACTCTTCCTTTCTGATGGTTTTGCAAAAAACGGCTAACAGTCCTTATATGGCTCATGCCCAAAAAGGAAAAATTACAGATCTAGCCATAGACGAACAGGGTATTTATGTTGCTTTTCTCAGCTCTTCGGATACTGGCAGAAAGGTTAGATATGCTGCTTTTATTATAAATCTTATAAACAACCAAAAAATATTAGTTGCAGATAGCTTATTCAAAG
>DDBO01000043.1 GCA_002332755.1 Bacteroidales bacterium UBA2030
CAGGCTAAACTTGCCCTCATTGATCGTTTTATCCGCGAAGAACCGCGTATCGATCGCAATAAGCCTGTCTTTTTTAATCCGGATGAACAAGCCGAAAAAAGCACCCATCTCCCCGACGAAGTAGTTAGCGAAACCCTCGCCAAAATCTATCTTTCTCAGGGTAAAAAAGAGAAGGCCGCTGAAATTTACCGTAAACTTATGTTGTTATATCCCGAAAAAAGTAGTTACTTTGCAGGCCAAATTCAAAATATTGAAAAATCTTAAGTTATGGGAGCATATGTTGTAGTGCTGGTGCTTGCGTTGCTGGTGTGTGTACTGCTTACGCTAATTGTGTTGGTTCAGGAATCGAAAGGTGGAGGTTTGGCCTCCAATTTTGCAGGAAGTAATCAGTTTATGGGTGTCCGTAAGACTGCTGATTTTCTTGAAAAAAGTACCTGGACTTTGGCCGTAGCTCTTTTGGTGCTCAGCCTTTTCTCGGCTGTTGTCATCCCGCGAGGCGCCAGGGTAAAAAAAGCTGAAACATTGACCACTGAAGAACTTAAACAACAGCAGGAAGCTGCCAAACGGGCCGTGGATTATACTCCTGCTCCCGGTGCAGAAAATATGAATACCCCTGCTGAACCTGAAGAATAAAAATTCTTTTCAAGGACTATCTTAAAGTGTCAGTCTGTCAGTCGGGCTGACACTTTTTGTTTTGGCACAGTATCTGATAAGCGGGCTGCGGTCTTTAATCAATAAAACACTAAGAGATATGGCAAATGTGAATATTAAACCTTTAGCTGATCGTGTGGTAGTAGAACCTGCTCAGGCAGAAAACAAGACTGCCTCCGGTATCATTATTCCCGATACTGCAAAAGAAAAACCCCAGAAGGGTACTGTTGTTGCAGTAGGTGCAGGAAAAAAGGATGAACCTCTTACTGTCAAAGTTGGGGACGTAGTACTTTATGGCAAATATGCAGGTACTGAAATCAACATCGACGGTAAAGATTATCTCATTATGCGCGAATCAGATATTCTTGCAATTCTGTAACCTGTCTTCCTCATTAACAAAGCATCATTAAATTTTTAATTCAATAACAAAACAATAATTAACTATGGCAGCAAAAGAAATCATTTACGGTTTTGAAGCCCGCGAATCTTTGAAAAAAGGCGTCAATGCTCTGGCCGACGCTGTGAAGGTTACTCTTGGTCCCAAAGGACGCAATGTAGTGATCGAAAAGTCATTCGGCGCTCCTCATGTGACTAAAGACGGAGTATCCGTAGCGAAAGAAATCGAACTGAAAGATAAAGTTGAAAACATGGGTGCCCAGATGGTGAAGGAAGTAGCCTCCAAAACCAGTGAAAAAGCCGGTGATGGTACTACTACAGCTACCCTTCTGGCCCAGGCTATTTTTATCAATGGTCTGAAAAACGTTACTGCAGGTGCCAATCCAATGGATCTCAAGCGCGGTATCGACAAAGCCGTTGCTGAAGTGGTGAAATCGCTCAAACGCCAGACCCAGCAGATTGGCGACAGCATGGAAAAGATTGAACAGGTAGCCACCATTTCGGCCAATAACGACAACGAAATTGGTAAGCTCATTGCCGAAGCCATGAGCAAGGTTTCGAAGGAAGGCGTTATCACCATCGAAGAAGCCAAGGGCATCGAAACTACCGTTAAAGTGGTAGAAGGAATGCAGTTCGACCGCGGCTACATTTCGCCCTACTTCGTAACCAATACCGAAAAGATGGAAGTAAACTACGAAAATCCCTGGATTCTGATCTACGACAAGAAGATCAGCGCCATGAAGGATTTTCTGCCTGTCCTCGAAAAGGTTATCCAAACCGGTCGTCCGCTGCTGGTAATTGCAGAAGACCTCGAAGGGGAAGCCCTTGCAACGTTGGTAGTTAACCGTTTGAGGGGTACCCTGAAGGTTGTTGCAGTGAAAGCCCCTGGCTTTGGCGATCGCCGCAAGGAAATGCTTGAAGATATTGCCATCCTCACCGGTGGTACCGTGGTTAGCGAAGAAAAAGGTTACAAGCTCGAAGACGCTGACCTTTCGTACCTGGGCCAGGCCGATCGTATTACCGTGGATAAAGACAATACCACCATCGTTAGTGGCCGCGGAGACAAAAAGAATATCGAAAACCGCATCAACCAGATTAAGGCTCAGATTAAGACCACTACTTCCGACTACGATCGCGAAAAACTGCAGGAACGCCTTGCCAAGCTGTCAGGCGGTGTGGCAGTAATCCAGGTAGGTGCAGCCAGTGAAGTGGAAATGAAAGAAAAGAAAGACCGCTTCGATGATGCCCTGCATGCCACCCGTGCTGCTATCGAAGAAGGCATTGTACCCGGCGGTGGCGTAGCTTTCATCCGTGCTATCGACGATCTGCAGAACCTCAAAGGTGACAACGATGATGAAAACATTGGTATCAACATCGTAAAACGCGCTCTCGAAGAGCCTCTTCGTCAGATTGTTGAAAATGCCGGTATCGAAGGTTCAGTAGTTGTGCAGAAAGTACGTGAAGGCAAAGATGACTTTGGTTTCAACGCCCGCACCGAGCAGTACGAAAATCTGTTGGCCAGCGGTGTTATTGATCCCACCAAGGTTTCACGTATTGCCCTTGAAAATGCTGCCAGCATTGCCGGTATGCTGCTCACTACCGAGTGCGTGGTAGTAGAAGCCAAGGAAGACAAACCCGCACCCATGCCCGGTGGTATGCCCGGCGGAATGGGCGACATGTACTAAGCCGATAACTCCTGTCGAATATACTTCAAAGGCTGCCTCAGCAACGGGGCAGCCTTTTGTTTTACTCGTTGATTTCTTAAGCAATGAAACAGCCAGTTAAAGCGAAGGACTGGGAAGCCTGGACTGTAAAGCCAGGCATAAAAATACACAATGTAATCCATTCACAACTAAAGAAATGTAGATACAATCCAACCCTAAGCGAGAGGCATTTCCTTCAATGCATTGCACTGGGCGATTGGTTATTTGCCGATATGTCCACATTCTAATCATTGATGTATTTTTCTCAAATTCTTTGTGGGTCACTTTTTTTCTTAATATTAGGTAACACGAAAAGTGTGCACAAGCTGGTTTGCCACGCTCCGGCATTTAAGTTTACCATTTTATTGCAGATGATGCTTTTTCTAAAATACTTTGTATCGTTTTATAAACCAGTTTTTAATAACCTGTGTAAGGAAGGCATATCCTGTTAGAATTGCTATTAAAAACGGGAAGTATATCAGTGGCAATTTTTGCATGCCTAAAAAAGATGCTGCCGGTGTGAATGGAATCAGAATACCTATTGCCATTATTAACGATGTCAAAGCAACAACCGGGGTTGTAGCCCAGCTTTGGATAAAGGGTATTTTGCGGGTTCTGATCAAGTGCACAATTAAGGTCTGTGAAAGTAATCCTTCAACAAACCAGCCGGTTTGAAATAAACTTTGATGCTCGGGACTATTTGCTTTAAAATAAAAGAACATTAGCGCAAAGGTCAAATAGTCGAATATTGAACTTATCGGCCCGAAGAAAATAATAAATTTAGAGAGGAAGGAAGTGTCCCATTGCTGAGGTCTTTTGATGTATTCTTCGTCAACTCTGTCCCAGGGAATGGTGGTTTGAGAAATGTCGTAGAGAAGGTTTTGGAGTAATAATTGAGCCGGGAGCATTGGCAGGAATGGCAAAAATGCACTGGCACCCAGCATGCTAAACATATTCCCAAAATTACTGCTGGTCGTCATTTTGATGTATTTCAATATATTCCCGAACGTTCTTCGGCCGTATACTATTCCCTTTCGCAGTACAGATAAATCGTTTTCCAGAAGGATAATATCTGCACTTTCTTTTGCAATATCGGTTGCTGTATCAACGGATATTCCAACATCCGCATCCTTCAGGGCAGTAGCATCATTAATCCCGTCACCCAAAAAGCCTACAGTGTGTCCTTTTTGTTGTAATACCTTTACTACTCTGCTTTTTTGAAGCGGATTGAGCTTGGCAAAAATGCTAATAGTGTCAATGCGACTGATAAGTTCTTCGTCTGTTATGTTATCTAATTCATTGCCAAGCACAATGTTGTTAATCGGAATACCCACTTCTCTGCAAATCTTTTTTGTAACCACCTCGTTATCACCTGTCAAAACCTTTACTGAAACCCCAAGTTCTTGCAATCGCCTAACGGCTTCATTTGCTGAAGGTTTGGCAGGATCAAGGAAACCAATTAAACCTGCGATAACGAGCTCGCTTTCATCTGCCACTGTGTAGTTTGCTTCACGAGGTTCGAATTCGCGGGTAGCCAGGAGTAAAACCCTCATCCCGTTCTCATTCATTTTACGGGCTTCGGTCAGGATTAGATTTTTAACTTTCTCATCCAGAGGAATAATGGCATCGGAGAAGATTTGCAGTTGATTGTCTTCCCCTGGATCGAATGCATAGGAGGATATTTGAAGAATTTCTTCTACAGCCCCTTTGCATATCAACAGGTGTTTGCCATCGCTTTTTCTGAGGATAACCGACAGGCGTCTTCTTTGAAAATCAAATGGGATTTCATCAATCTTCTGAAATTCGCGCTCTACCTTAAGTTCTTCTTTCAATTCGGCATGAGCCAATATCGCATTATCCAGCAAACTTTTCACGCCTGTCTGGTGAAAACTGTTTAAATATGCCCAGCTTAAAATCTCATCGTCGTCAACACCATAAATATTGATGTGCCTTTCAAGAACTATCTTGTCAAGGGTTAGAGTACCTGTCTTATCCGTGCATAAAACATCCATTGCGCCAATATTTTGTATGGCATTGAGACGTTTGACAATAACTTTATATTTACTCATATTCACTGCACCTTTGGCAAGGTTTGCAGTTACAATCATGGGAAGCATCTCGGGAGTTAATCCCACAGCTATGGCTATGGCAAACAACAATGCATCAAACCAATCGCCTTTAACCAACCCATTTACAAAGAAGATCAAAGGGACCATGATTAGCATAAACCGTATAAGTAACCAACTAACCTTATTGATTCCCCTGTCGAAATTGGTTTCAACCCGTTTGTTGCTTACCGATTTGCTGATAGCTCCAAAATAAGTTCTTTCGCCTGTATTGATGGCAATGGCAATGGCCGAACCGCTCACAATATTGGTGCCCATTAAACATATGTTGGGCAATTCCAGGGGAGATGTCTTGTGAGCATCCATCACAGGTGCACTGGTCTTTTCAACCGGTAATGATTCTCCCGTTAAGATAGATTGATTGACAAACAAATCCTTGGATTGTATGATTCTTGAGTCAGCAGGAATCATATCTCCGGCAGAGAGGTATATTAAATCGCCGGGTACAATTTCTTCAAAATCAATTTCCTGTTTCCCTTTGTGCTGACGTATCACAGTGGCAGTTGAGGAAACCATGTTTTTTAATTTTTCAGCGGCCAGCGTACTTCGGTATTCCTGAATGAAGCGCAAAACCACGCTGATGAACACCATGGTTGAAACCACAATCAGCGTTTTGTAATCTCTTTCTGCCGGTTCAACCAACCAAACATCAATAATGAAAGAAACAATGGCGATTAATACAAGTATCCCGATAAAAGGATTAATGAATGCATCAAACAATTGTTTGTACCATTTTGGAGATTTTTCTTTTTGGATCCGATTGGGCCCAAACTGCTCTCTCTGAACCTCAATGGTTTCTTCATCCAAACCACTCGCAGAACTGTGGTACAATTCGAAGAGTTCTGCTTCGGTTAGCTTTGCTGCATT
Source organism: Bacteroidales bacterium UBA2030 (assembly GCA_002332755.1). Classification (GTDB taxonomy): domain Bacteria; phylum Bacteroidota; class Bacteroidia; order Bacteroidales; family TTA-H9; genus UBA2030. The sequence goes on from DDBO01000043.1 coordinate 5,744, forward strand.
CTGTAAATTTTCTACAGCAACAATGGAAACTCCGTTTCCATTTTGGAAGAGGTTCTTCCTTAATTGGTCTTTTAATTTCTTTACCATAACAGTACCTCTTTGTTGTGAAGCCAACAAAGAGATACCATGCCTTATCTCTTTATTGACTTCTGGTTAAACAATAATTTTTTACAACTGGGATAAGGGTCGTCGTTCATGAATTTGTGTTTAAAATCGGGCGGCAAAGGTAGAATATTTTATAGAAGCATGTTCTTTTTCCCTGGTATTTAACAAAAAAGTAATATGATGTTGAATTTTAAGGGGTTTGGGTTGGCCCACCTTTTGGGGAAACTACCTAAAAATGCATCATCGCACGTCTTACCTTTGACAAATTCGGAGCGTGAGCTAACTTTGCTTAATCAGAATGACAATAAAAATGTCCTAAACCCCCTTTTTAAAATTCTGTCCAAAGAATAGGGAGGCAAGCCATGATGGAAGTTTTTATGCACCACAAGCTTTCAGGATGCTTACGCCTATATGATGTTTGTTAGAATTCGGTCTCAAGTAAATGTCCATTCTCTTTTAACCACTCTTTTGCCCTATAGTAATGTGGCAACTGTATAGAAACTATATTCCAGAATTCAGGGTTGTGATTTGGCTCAATTAAATGTGCCAATTCGTGCACTATGATGTAATCAATTACATAAATCGGTGCTTTAATCAGTCGCCAATTAAAGTTGATGTTGTCTTTAGGTGTGCAGGAACCCCAACGATATTTCAAGTTCAGAATTTTGATAGTATTATATTTAACCCCAAGGTTTTTGGCATATGTTTTTACTTTGGGAATAATCTTTTCCTCTGCTTGTTTGATATACCATTTTTTTAATAACTGAGATGCTTTAACTTGATTTTTCTTACTTATGTAAAACTTATTGTCAAAATGAATTCCTTCTATCTCATAAGGCACAACCTCAAGTTTGAAATGTTTGCCTAAATAAAGGATGGATTCACCAGATACAAATTCTTTTCTGGGCTTTAGGTTTTCGTATTTTTGCGGATGGTTAATTTTTTGAAACAATAAAAATTTTCTTTTATTGATTTCTTTTTCAATCATTTCTTCGCTTGTATTCAATGGAGCGCGTACAACCACGCGTCTGTCCCGCTCAATAATAATGCTGATTGTTTTACGATTGGAATATTGTATGGTATATTCAATTTGCATAATCAAATAGCATATAAAATTATATCATGATTGGATTTTGCTAATTCCATAATACGGGTAGCTATTTCATTTCTTCTCTTAAATAAATCGGGGATGGTCTCTATCAAGCCCATTTCTTCTGATATAAGAATCTCCACAATTTCACCTTTCAATCGGTTTTGTGAAGGAATATTCCGCCAGAAGCCGATAGCACCAATTTCTAATTTCACTTTTTCAAATACTTCTTTGGTAACGCTAACTAAAAGTGAGATTTCATCTTCGGTCAATTCAGACTTATCTCCGTAAAACTCTTTTTTGAAAATGCGGAAAAACGGCATTTGCTTTTTGCGATGTAAGCCATAGGTGGGTTCTTTTTCCTTTTCGATAATTTTCTTTCGGAGTTCTTCCAATCGCCTATAAATCTCTTCCCAATTATTCTTGAACTTACGGAGAATTTCAGCCAATGCCTCAGCAAAAGATGCATACAGTTCTGGGTCTTCAGGCAAGTTAATATCAATAAAATGGCGAATAGCGTGTTCTACTTCAGCTGCTTTTGTTTTGGTGCGTTGTTTAGTTTTTACATGTTCAAAAAATTTTTCGTCCATGATTGAAATAGGCTCTACTTTCTGTTCGATGCCTTTCGATTTCAGAAATTCATCTGTTATGCTTCGCAATTTTGCAGGAATTCCTTTCATGCTCATACGTGGATCTCTGAAATGTTCTCCTGCCAAAACGTTGAGTTCTGAAAAGCGTAACATGTCGTTTACGTAGTCTAATGCTTCTTTTCTCGGAAATACATTATTAATTGCCCTTATGAATTTACGGTAGGCATCCATGAATTTATAGCGTATGTCTTCATCATAAAACAGGTCGTAAAAAGCATCTGTATCAGAAAGGTCTTCAATGCCGTTTTCCTTGAAAATCTTCCAAACTTCTTTGTGGGTGGTTTCGAGTTCTTTAAAGAGTTCGACAGGGTCGGCAATACAGTCCAAAAACTCCTGTTGCTCTTTTTCGTAATAAACATCCAATGCTTTTTTTAGATGATGACCAATACCTACATAATCCACAATAAAACCCACATCTTTATATTCATTATACACCCTGTTGACTCTAGCTATGGCTTGCAGCAGGTTATGGGCTATAATTATTTTATCCAGATACATGACTTGCTCAATAGGAGCATCAAATCCGGTAAGTAACATATCGCACACTATCAGAATACCTACATCGCCTTTCAATCCGTCTTTTTCATTGCCCAATGGTATTTTGAAACTGGCAATTTTCTCTTTGTTTTTTTCTCCATCGGTTAAATCTTTAATGTAAGGAGGGTCGTTGTGGCCTACAGAAAGAACAGCCTCTGCTTTCATGCTTTTGAGCAGAGCTATATTAAGGTGGTTGGGATTGTTGTTTTCAAGTTCTTTTGTTTTGTTTTGAATCTCTTCATTCAAAATTTTGTAATAGCCATAAACGGCTTCTTTGGAGCAAGCTACCACCTGAGCTTTGAAGCCATTTGGGAAAACATTAGAAATATAATGTTCTAACATGTCTTTGGCTTTAGCCCTGATGGTTTCTTCTGCTTCCAGATAAGCTTCCCGTGTGCCAAATCCTAATATTTGCACGCGTTCTTTTAAATTATATTCACTAAATACGTCTTCAAATTTGGCATCTGCACCTGCTTTGTCTTCAATCTCAGCATTGTATGTTCTGCCCTCATATACAATTTCCAGCGTTACACCATCTTTGATGGCTTGCCGCATGGTGTATTTGTCAATGTAATCTCCAAAGGTTACTTCTGTTTTTTCAATCGGAGTTCCTGTAAAGGCAATTCGGGTAGCATTAGGCAACGCACGGTCAAGATTAGCTCCTAAAAGGGAATATTGCGAGCGATGGGCTTCATCCGTTAATATCAGAATGTTTTCGCTGGTGTTGAGTATCGGAAAAGCATCTGCCAGTTCACGTTCCTGAAACTTATGTATCATACACGATACTATTTCAGAAGTATTGGTTCGAAGTACTTCTTTTACCTTTCTGATGCTTTGAGGGTCATTAATAGTGTAGCCTACACTTTGGGCGGATTCTTTTATCTGATCATCGAGCTGAGTACGGTCGGTAAGCAGAATGACTTTGAAGGATTGTAATCGGGGATGTAGCCACATTTCCCGAATCAGGAAAACCATGGTCAATGATTTCCCTGATCCTTGTGTGTGCCAAATGATACCACCTCTTTCTTTTTTATTCGTTCCGTTTAATAATTGATGTACAGCTTTCTTTACTGCTCTGAATTGCTGGTAACGTCCAACAATACGGATTTTGTTCCCTTTGCTGTCGGTGCTAAAAACCGAAAAACTGCGTATGATGCTTAATAGGTTTTCCGGTTTCAACATGCCATGTACCAAGCGCTGCTGGTCATTGGGAGAGGTGCGTTGTGCCGGTTCCATGTCTTCATCATTGTTTGGCTCGTCCACAAACAAATGGCTTTGCGGATGACAATATTTGATAAGGTCGTCAATCGTAGCAGGATAAGGATCAGTCCAACGGTAAAAATGTTTTTCGATGGTAGTAGAAATAGTGCCAAACTTTGCTATTTGGCGACAGGTAGCTATAATAAACTGGTTGAAATAAAATAGCGATTTATTGCCCTCTCTCTGATAGCCGCGTTGTTCGCAATACCGCATCAACTGGTCGATGGCTTCAGGAATGGGTTCTTTGGCTTTGGGTGATTTACATTCAATAACCACTACCGGCAAGCCGTTCAGAAAGCAAACGATGTCGGGGTAAATGTGTTTGTCGGTTCCCGGTATGCGTACTTTTAACTGTGAAACAGCAACATAGCTATTGTTTTCAGGATGATCAAAGTCAACAATAAAAACATTGGGCGATTTTTCTCCGGTTTTCCGGTTTTCGGTTACGGATGTTCCTTTCAATAGCAGTTCCAAGGCAAGTTCATTGTTTTGCAAAAGGTTATCACTTTCAAAACGGGTCACTTTGTCCATTACTTCCTGCACCTGGTCTTCTTCCAGCCATGTGTTTATTTTTCGGATGGCTGCCGCCAAATCTTCTTTCATGATGACCTGCGAAAAATCGGTGCGTTGGGTTTCTTCCGGAACCTGATAATTGTCTAAACGCAGCACCTTCCAATGCAAGCCGGGCATGGTTTCCAACTGGTGAAGTAAAGGTTCTTCCACATAACTTTTTTCGTCCAGTTTTAAATGCTGGTCTTTGGATAATGCTTCCATAAATTATACTGATAAATTCAATATTTCCAATGCATGATACCAATAATAAAATGCTTTCCGGTTTGTTTTTTTCAACCGGTTTAGAAAATTATAGTTTGTGTTCATAATCTCCGGTTGGTCGGGTAAATCGGATGTAGAATACAAACCGAATTTCTCAAATTTTTCCGTTCGCATGAGCGAAGAAAAAAATGCTACTTTTCCGGCAGTCAATACTGCATCTTCTATTCTGAAATTTCCTTCAGAAAGGAACTGATTGATACCTCTGATACCATCTTTCAAATAACTGAAATAGGTTTTATCCGGCTCCGTGACATTTCTTTCCCTTCTGGCTATTATCAGCGAAGTGTTGAAAATGTCATCTAAAACATGGTTGATATCAAAGTTTTGATTGTAATAGGATAGTTGCCTGTTAACGTTATTTTTGAACGAATTAAAAACGGTTTCCGGATTTTTAACATGGTCAATTAATGTCCCTATGTCGAAAAGCTGCTTGATGATTTCGATACTCATGCTGGTTTCATTCCTGAAATAGGGAATGCCAGTGGTATGGGGCGCAAATGCCGTTAATTTATCACCGAGGATTGAATCAATACCCGGTAACTTTATTTTGAAAAAGGGCGCTTCCGATTCAAACCATGCTGTTTTAATTTCTTTCTCAACAATTTCAGGATAAGGATGGATATCAAATATTACATCGAGCGTAATCGTGCCCTCCTGATTATAATTGGATGGGAAGGATATATTATAGTGCGACTTGGGAATGGGTTGATGACTGCTTCTTTTTTCGTCTTTTTGATATGCTGTAAAGACAGATGATTGTACTATCTTTTCCAGAACCGCCCGAAGTTCTTCTTCTGTTTGCAGGGTGATGATGTCAATATCCGTTGAATATCTGCGAAAATCCGACAATAACAGTACCAGCGATGTGCCGCCTTTAAAAATAAAGTCCAATCCGTTTTCAGCCAGTTTTTCGAGCAAGGCAAATGCAAAAATCATTTTTTCAAAAACAGGGGGATTGATTTTCCCTGTCTTCTGCTTTTTACGGATGCCTTCTATCCATTGCTTTGTCAACGAATACGAAGTTATCATTTGAGCAGGTTTTTAGGAATTTCTTCCACATTCTTCAACAAATATTCCACCATGAAATTGTCTTTCTTTCTTCTTTTGTAGTAGTTAAGCAGCCTGGAATAATTAATATGATACTGCCGGAAAGCATTATTGAAGATATTGCGAAGTTCTTTGCCCTGAAAGGCATAAAAAATATCAGGTTCACAATAAATATCCACCAGTATTTTTTCAATAGCTGCCATAACGATGCCTTCCTGAGTTCTGCTGGGAGAGCGACTTATCAAGGGTTTTACAATTACCGGCTTGTTGCTGTTGATAATGTATTTATCAGTAAAATCTTTATCGGGCTGAATGAAGGCATTGATTTGGTTGTCTTTCAGAAGGTAGAAAACCGGTTCAACGGTATCTTTTTCGGTTTCGAGGATGTAAAAGAATCTGAAAGGCTGAAGGTTCATGAACGGGTGAAGCCATTCGGTTGACCAGATGCAATGCGATATTTCAGGGAAATTTGATTTAAGCAGGCGGTTGATTTTTTTTATCCGGGCGTCAAGTACAGGCTGAAACTCCTTTTTCTCTGATAACTGATAGATTCCACGTTTAACAGAGGTAATAACGCCCTGCTTTTTCAAATAATGAATTTCTTTTCTGATATCCTTATCCTTATTCAGAAAAGCCCTGATGTCTTCAGCCGTTATGATTTCGGCATTTTTAAAATGCTCTCTGAATGATGCTGTCCGGTTTTTATCCATGCCTGTCCTGTTCTAAAAGTAAAGACAAATATAGGGAATATTTGCCAAAAATAATAAAAAAGTGGCATTTGTTCTGAATTTATTGTTTCTGTTTATTCCCATCATCATACCTTTTGTTGTTCTTTTTCATTTTCGTTTTCCGGTACTTTCACCCGCACCCGCCCGCTCAGCAAATCCTGCATCAGACCGGTTTTGAGGGAGT
>DDBO01000195.1 GCA_002332755.1 Bacteroidales bacterium UBA2030
GTCCTTTTTTTATCATTTCATTGAATATTTCAGGCGATGGTTTTAGTATCAATCTAATCTTTCCCTGATTTTCTTCCCCGACTGGTGTCTCAGCGCCTGCCTGTCTTTTCAGCCATTTTATATCTGCTTCCGATAATGATGAAAAATCAAGGGAAGCTACTTCGAGTTGCTCGCCTGACTGTTTGCCCAGATACACCTCCCAGTATTTATCTAAAAAAATGTTAAGGGCAAAATATTCTCCTGCACTGCGAATTTTAACATTTTCATCAGATAAATTGATTTCCAAAGGATTATTTAGGAATTCCAAAACGATTTTATCCGGGTAAATCTGCATCGTATCGCTATCCGAATGAATGTAAATACCCTGATAATTTTCCGGGATTTGATAAAGGTCAGGTTTATCCTAGGGTTGCGGACTTACAAAAACCACATCGCTGCATGCAGCCAACAATAATGTGGCAAATAGTAAAACTGCCTGAAGATGAGGATTGTAAATTCAAGGTTATTTTTTGGTTTTTAAAGTGATGAGAGCGATTTCGGCCGGACAATTGAATCGCACAGGCATTCCGCTGACGCCAACGCCAGAAGAAGTATAACCTTTCATTTTTCCCGATTCCCAGAGTCCGGCATTGAATTGTCGTCCTTCGTATTGGTGGCTCAAAACAGGCATACCTTCTTTGAGGCAAATCTGCCCACCATGGGTATGTCCGCAGAGGTATAAGTGGTAACCGTTGGCAGCAGCCTCTCTGTATAACTCAGGGGTATGCACCATTGCAATTTTGAAATCATAACCCTTGGTTTGAAGGCTCATAAGTGCCATTTCGGTAAAGTAATAATATGGATCATCGGTGCCTGTGATAAGTATTTTTTGTCCGTCCTTTACTATTTCAACCGATTCGTTCACCAGTAATACCACTCCGGTTTCTTTCTCGTATCGCGACATGAGCCAGGTATCATGGTTCCCCAGAACTGCAAAGGTGCCATATGGGGCTTGTATATATTTAGAAAGAGCATACATGGGTTTAAGGATGTGATTGAAAAGTCCGTGTATGTCTTTTCGGTAATCGCCGGTCAGCAGACAAAGGTCGAATTTGAGGTTTTTGATCTTTTTGATGATAATGGCGGCAAAGCCGGGAATACTATCAATATGTAGATCGGAGAGATGAAGGATTGTGAAACCATCGAATGCAGGTGGAAGATTAGGAAATTCAAGAGTTGTATGGGTTACCCTGATGGTTTTGGCATTGCCATAACCTTTACGGTACAAACCGACTATTCGAAGAAGAAAAGCAAAAATTTTGAGCAAAAAAACGAAAAGGTCCCAACGCCGCTTGCTTTTTCTGCCGCTTTTACGATTAAGATAATGCAGGCTTTCGAGCACCGACCGCTGGACAGCCCAAAACAATCGCTGCTCCATTCTAACCTCTTCTGGTAGTGTGAATTTCCAGTTTGGCATTGAACAAAAATACTCTTTTTTATTCAAAAAATAAATACTAAACCTATATTTTTTTGGAGTTGTCGGGTAAATTTTCTTCTGAAAGAAGATAGAAATAGTTTTGTTAATAAACAATGTGGGCAGTAATTCTAGCGTCATAAGTCTGAGCTTCCCAGAATTTCCAGTTTTACATAGCATTATTATCCCAACAAATTTTTTAAAAATGAATTTATTGTTCGAGGATGGGTTATTTTGGCGAACCATTTGAACAAAAATAAGGAATGGTAATCAAATATTTTTATCTGGAGTTTGATTATCAGTGGCAGGAAAAGAGATAAGCCACGAATTGCACGAGTGACACACGAAAGTTAGAGGAGAATTATTCGTGAATTAGTGGCGGAAAAATAAGCCACGAATTGCACGAATGTTGGACGAAGGTTAGATAGACCTATTCGTGAATTAGTGGCAAAAAAAGATAAGGAACGAATTGCACGAATGACACACGAAGGTTAGGAAAGAATTATTCGAGAATTAGTGGCGGATAGATAAGCCACGAATGCACGAATGAAAAACGAAGGTTAGAAAAGGACTATTCGTGAATTAGTGGCTAAAAAAGATAAGCCACGGATGCACGAATGAGGGACGAGTGTTAGGGAAGAATTTGACCTGGAAAAGAGCTTTAGCATGAAAAAAATTTTAAAGACCCCTTGCAGAAATCAAAACTTGTTGTACCTTTGCACCGCTAAAATGATAGCACCAACAAGGTCTGGTAGTTCAGTTGGTTAGAATGCCGCCCTGTCACGGCGGAGGTCGCGGGTTCGAGTCCCGTCCAGACCGCAGCAATCCCGGAAAACTTCCGGGATTTTTTATTTTGTAATTACCAGATAATCAGTAAGTTCTTAATAGCCTGCATAAACAAATTTATTTATATGTTGTTTAAAGAGCAGATTCCGTAACTTTGTGGATAAATTACATTAAAATATAAGCATATGTTGTTTGATTTCGAAGTAATTCGGGCATATTATGATCAATATCCCGAAAGGGTAGAGGCCGCGCGAAAACTCTTAGGCCGCCCTATGACTCTGGCAGAAAAAATCTTATATGCGCATTTAGCAGGCCCTTTGCCCGAAAAACCTTTTCAACGCGGAACAGACTACGTCGACTTTAACCCTGACCGTGTGGCTATGCAGGATGCTACCGCCCAAATGGCCTTACTGCAATTTATGATGGCTGGCAAGGATAAGGTAGCCGTTCCTACGACAGTCCATTGTGATCACCTGATTCAAGCCAAAACAGGAGCCGCCACCGACCTGAAAACAGCGCTTGATAAGAGCAGTGAAGTTTTTAGTTTTCTTGCCGATGTATCCAACAAATACGGTATAGGTTTCTGGAAACCGGGGGCAGGTATCATTCATCAGGTAATACTTGAAAATTACGCTTTTCCTGGAGGTATGATGATAGGTACCGACAGTCATACCCCCAATGCCGGAGGTTTGGGAATGCTTGCCATTGGTGTAGGTGGTGCCGATGCAGTTGATGTAATGGCTGGAATGCCCTGGGAATTAAAATTTCCTAAGCTCATTGGCGTCAAACTCACCGGAAAACTAAGTGGATGGACCTCTGCCAAAGATGTGATTCTGAAAGTTGCTGGAATACTTACTGTAAAAGGGGGTACAGGTTATATTTTGGAATATTTCGGTGAAGGAGCTTTGAATATAAGTGCTACTGGGAAAGGCACGATTTGCAACATGGGGGCAGAGATTGGAGCGACAACCTCTATATTTGGATACGACAAGAAAATGGATGCTTACCTTAGGGGTACAGGCCGTGCTGAAGTTGCAGAAATGGCTTCTCGCATCAGCGATTTGCTCACTGGCGACCCTGAAGTGTACGCACACCCCGAAAACTATTTCGACCAGGTTATCGAAATCAATCTTTCCGAACTTGAACCCCATATCAATGGTCCCTTTTCGCCTGATTTGGCCACCCCTGTATCCCAATTTGCCGCTGCTGTTCGTAAGCATGGATGGCCTGAGGAACTTAGTGTAGGTTTGATAGGTAGTTGTACGAATTCCAGTTACGAAGATATTAGCAGAGCGGCTTCAGTAACGAAACAGGCACTGGAAAAAGGCTTAAAATTTAAATCCGAGTTTACGGTTACGCCGGGTTCCGAGCAAGTCAGGTACACTGTTGAGCGAGACGGTTTCCTTGAAATATTTGAAAAAGCAGGTGCTATTGTTTTGGCCAATGCCTGTGGCCCCTGCATAGGTCAATGGGCACGCCATGGTGCTGAAAACCAAGAGCGTAACTCAATTATGACTTCTTTTAACCGCAACTTTGCCAAACGTAACGATGGTAACCCCAACACGCATGGATTTGTTGCCTCACCGGAGATTGTTACGGCATTTGCACTGGCAGGCAAACTTACTTTCAACCCGTTGACCGATGAACTGGTGAATGAGAAAGGAGAAAAAGTAAAACTATCTGAACCTATGGGATTGGAATTGCCTCCCGCAGGATTTGCGGTTGAAGATAATGGCTATGTGGCTCCGGCCGAGGATGGCAGCAGGATCGAAATCAGAGTGCGGCCCGATTCCGATCGACTTCAACTCCTAAAACCTTTCGATCCATGGCATGGGGTTGACTTCCTGAGCTTACGATTATTGATCAAGGTGAAGGGGAAATGCACAACAGATCATATTTCGATGGCGGGTCCTTGGTTGCGCTACCGGGGTCATTTGGAAAATATTAGCAATAACCTGCTTATTGGCGCCGTCAATGCCTTTAATGAAAAAACCAATGCAGTGAGAAATTTCCTTACCGGAGATTATATGGAGGTTCCGGCTTCGGCTAAGGCATATAAGCAAGCAGGCATTGGAACCATAGTGGTGGGTGATGAAAACTATGGAGAAGGATCCTCCCGCGAACATGCGGCTATGGAGCCTCGTTTTATGGGTGTTAAAGCCGTTTTGGTGAAATCGTTTGCCCGTATACATGAAACCAACCTTAAAAAACAAGGCATGCTGGCTCTTACTTTTGTAAATAAGGCTGATTACGATAAAATCAGAGAAGATGACCTTATCGACATTGTTGGACTAAAGGAGTTTGCTCCTGGTAAAAACCTAACGGTCGTGCTTCATCATAGTGATGGAACAACCGAATCGTTTGAAGTGGCTCATTCCTATAACGAAAACCAGATCGAGTGGTTTAAGGCAGGAAGCGCTTTGAACCTAATAAGGGAAGCTCAGAATAAATAGATTAAGAAAAATTCTATACAGGCCGTCTGAAATTAAGGACGGCTTTTTTTTGTGTTTTAATATTTCAATAAAAATGTAAGCCACGAATTGCACAAATTGCAAACGAATGTTAGGAAAGAATTATTCGTGAAATAGTGGCTAAAAAAAGGTAAGCCACGAATGCACGAATGAAAGACTTATGCTGGAAAGTGGTTTGACCCCCTATTC
>DDBO01000199.1 GCA_002332755.1 Bacteroidales bacterium UBA2030
AACCATTTCAGCATTACATTTGGGTGGTATGGAAAATATCTTGAAGGCAGTGTGCGAAATCCAGCCATTGCTGCTTCTACAGCCATTATTCTATCATTGGTATATGCATCTTTAGCTTTATTCAGGTTTAAAAGAGGGCTAAAAAACAAACTTATTGAATCACATTAAAGTATATGAAAAACTACAACGAGATATACAAAAGCAAGCTGATAAGCTTGGATGAGGTAGCAGGTCTTATTCGGAGTGATAGTGATATTATTGTTGCTCAGTGTGCATCAGAGCCTCAGGGCTGCATGAGTCGCTTTCATCTCGCAGCTGATAAGGTAAAAGATGTGAAAGTATTTTCTGTTCTAACCATGAAACCTTATGATTTTTACATGAAACCCGAGATGAAAGGACATTTCGAGTTATGTAGCTGGTTTCATGCGCCAGGCTCTAGACAAGCTATCAAAGCAGGCACAGGAACAGTGACCTACGTGCCAAACATGTTGCATAGAGCAGCCACCGACAGGCTAAAAGTCCGTAAACCTCACATGTTTGTCGGTACATGTACGCCGCCTGACAGTAAGGGTTTTGTTTCACTCTCGTTGGGAGTTACCTACGAACGCGATATTTTGGAAGCTGCAGAAGTCGTTGTGTTAGAAGTTAATGAACAATTACCCCGAACCTTCGGAGATACAATACTACATATAAGCGAGGTAGATTATTTTACAGAATATCATCAGCTTCCACCCACCCTTCCCTCTCCCAGCCCTGATGAAGAGGCATTACGTATTGGTAGTTTCATTGCCGAGCTTGTTGATGATGGATCAACCATCCAATTAGGAATAGGAGAAATACCCAATGCTGCAGCTCTTTCTTTGCGAAATAAACGCGACCTTGGGGTGCATACCGAGATGTTTGTCGATTCGATGATGGAGCTTTATGAAGCAAGTGTCATTACCAATAAGCTTAAATCCATTCATAAAGACAAATTCGTTTGCACTTTTGCCATGGGCTCTGAAAAAATGTATCGTTGGCTAGATAACAATCCAACGGTAGAGTTTTTGCGCGGTAAATATGTTAATGATCCGTGCATCATTCGCCAAAATCGTCGCATGGTTTCAATCAATACCTGTATCATGGTTGATTTTACTGGCCAAGTAGCAAGTGAATCTATAGGAATTCAACAATATTCCGGCACAGGTGGACAAACGGATACTGCTGTAGGCGCAATTGAAGGTTTGGATGGCTTAGGGAAGTCGATAATAGCCTGTCGAAGCACTGCAAAAAACGGAACCATCTCAACTATTGTGCCAGTACTGCCGGAAGGAACGGCTGTTACATTGCACCGAAGTAATACTGATTACGTTGTGACTGAATGGGGATTTGTTAGACTAACGGGTTTGACAGTCAAGGAAAGGACACGAGCATTAATTTCTATTGCTCATCCCAAATTCAGAGACCAACTCACTGAGCAAGCTCAAATAATGGGATATTTATAAAATTAAACAGAAATGTTGCCAATAAAGATAAAAGGAACAGGCATATATGCACCTGGAGAAGCCATATGCAATGAGGAGCTCAAAAGGCTTACAGGTATAGACTTTGATGCAGAAAAAACCGAAAACAAACTGGGCATTTACCGAAGACATATTGCCCGCTTGAGAGGTGTTAACGAATCGACGGCCGATTTTGCCTCAAAGGCAGCTGAGGCCGCAATAAGCGATGCCGGAATTTCAGCCAAGGACATTGGGTTGATAATTGTAGCTACCGATACTCCTGAGTTTGTATCGCCTTCCACTGCAATTCTTGTTCAGGGTCGTTTGCAGGGACAAGAAAAGTATACTGCCTCGTTCGACGTAAATGCCTCTTGTGCCAGCTTCACTATAGCTTTAGATTTGGCTGCACATCAACTGAGCTCACGCAGCGACTTGAAATACGCCCTGGTGGTAGGTGTTTATAACATGCCTGCATTCATTAGGGCTGATGACGCTTTTGGCTGGAGCATCTTTGCCGACGGGGCCGGAGCTTTTGTACTGGAGAAAATGGATAACACCTCAGGCGGGTACCTGGGAGGTGTGCAACTGACCGATGGCACCCAATGGGATTTTATAGGTATTTATGCTGGAGGCAGCCGAAATCAGATTACTCATGAGATGCTCGAGAGAGGGCAATATGGACTGCAAAACCTTAAACCCCTGCCCGGCGACCGAAATGTCAGGTTGTGGCCCATGATTGCCCAATCGATTTTCGAGAAATACGGAATGAAGGCTTCAGACATCGATCATTTTCTATTTACCCAAATCAATCGATCGGTAATTGAAAAAGTAATGGTTGAGCTGGGTGAACCTATGACTAAAACCACTTGCATCATGCAAGACTACGGATACACCGGCAGCGGTTGCATTCCCATGGCCTTTCATATAGCTGTGCAACAGGGAAAAATAAAAAGAGGACACCGCGTAATGATGATAGCTTCAGGGGCAGGTCTGGCTGTGGGAGGCAATGTGCTGATTTATTAAGATTTTCAAAAAGATGAAGAATAGTATAGGAATAATTGGTACTGGAATTTACATTCCCGAGGGAAGAATGACGGCTGCAGAAATAGCCGCAGCTACCGGTGGGCGTTGGACCGAAGAAGCGATACGTGAAAAACTGGGTATAATTTCGATCGTTATTCCAGGCCCTGACGATGGCACTCAGGAAATGGGAGCCAGAGCAGCCCTCGATGCATTACAACGAACCGGCACTGACCCGGCAGAAATCGACCTGATTTTGTGTATTGGGGAAGAATGGAAAGAGTATCCCCTGACTACTTCAGGTATATACATTCAGGAAAGAATAAAAGCCAAAAATGCCTGGGCCATCGATATCCAGCAAAGATGCGGCACTACTGTAGCTGCAATGAAAATAGCTAAAGACATGATGATGGCTGATCCCGATATAAAGACAGTTTTGATTGCCGGAGGTTACCGAAATGGCGATTTCATCGATTTTAAAGACCCCGCTGTTTCTTTTATGTATAATCTATCAGCTGGTGCAGGTGCCCTCATCATGAAAAAAGATGCCCGAAAAAACTTATTACTGGGAACCCATATCATCACCGATGGAGCACTTTCGAGAGATGTCGGTGTGGAATATGGCGGCACAGCCAAACCTATTACCCCTGAAAACATCCATGAGGCCTATAAATCCTTGAGAGTCTTTGATGAGAAACACATGAAAGACCGGCTCAACGAAGTATCGATGAACAACTGGATGCTATGCATACTGGAGGCTTTCAGAAAATCTGAACTTCCGCTCTCAAGTCTTGGCTATCTCGCCTGCCTACATTTCAAAAGAAGCATGTATGTGACTATGGTTGAGTCGCTTGGTCTGACTATGGATCAAACTATTTACCTTGAGGAATATGGGCACATTGGACAAATTGACCAGATTTTATCACTCCACCTGGCTCTTGAAAGGGGGAAAATAAAAGATGGAACTATCATTTCGATGATTGCTGCAGGTATAGGTTACTCTTGGAGCGCCAATGTGATACGCTGGGGACAAGCATAGGTCAACCCATATTTATTAGAGCACAAAATATTGCTAATTAATTATTTAGCAAAATAAAGAGAAAAATAAATTAACAAGTCGACCCCATTAAATAATTTTGCTAGTTGACTCAAGCTACTTTAATTTAATTCTTTTGTAAACATCAATTTAAAAAACGAATCATTAACCCTAAAAAAGCCAAAACATGAAAAAGTTATTAGCTCTTGCCTTGATGTTCTCGATGGCACTGGTATCGTGCTCGAAAAGCGAAGACGACAATAATGAAGATCCCCAGAAAGTTGGGATAGTAGGCGAATGGTATTCATCGGGTACCAATGTTGCTCCATTGCTAGCCAGTCTCGGCATCGACTCAATCTATGCCAAATTCAATGCCGACAACACTTACACTGTAGAATCTTTCTCGAATGGAGCTAAAACCGTACTGTCTGGTACTTATGTTCAGGAAAAATCCGGTGTTGGCAATATCTGGAACATTACTGTAAATCAGAATAGTCCCACTGCCCTCACCAGTAAAGGTATTTTTGAAATTGATGCTACTGCCAAACCTTACACCCTGAAGTATGAAATAGCCCAAACCGAACCGGCTATTACAGGTGTTACGCCTCCCACGGCTGCTGCAGGATTTGGAAGTACCAGTATGGGTGCCTTCGGGCAAACCAACGTACAGAAATATATCAAAATTCAGAAGTAATTTTTCTGCACGTTACACCATCCGCAGCACCCTTCCGTCAATTTGCCTTGGGGTGCTGCGTTTTTTTTAAGCCGAAAATCCATTTTGAAGCCAGAAAAAATATAAAATCATGAGTATACGAATAATCAGGTTAGTTGTTCTTTTGCTATGGAGTAGCCAAATCATGGCACAAGTACCTACTACACGCTATTTTTCAAAGGAAATTCCCGAAAAAGCAGACAAGGAATTACAATTCTTTGCTTACTTCATCAATCAAGGGGTAAGTTCAAACATGTATGCACGGAGCGAATTCCTCAAAGGGCAGGTAGTTGGCCGGCTTTTCGGGGCCAATACAACCTCTACTTCCGATTCTTTAACCTCTGTTTATTTTGAGCAAAGAATCATACCTTTTTTTATCTATCAGCCTAAATTATTCAATGGCAAGGCATTACTTAGAGCCTCTTTCGAAATAGACTGGACATGGGGAGATGCAGCTTACGGCGTAGGAGGCAACATTGGTTCAGGTATTTCTGCCGACCAGGTGAATATTCAGACACAAAACATTGAAATCGAACTAAATCCATCGAAAGGATGGTTTATTAATCTTGGCTTACAACGCCTTTTCGATACACCTTATAATCCTTACCGAACCCTTTTCGATAAAATGACCAACACCGGTTATCGCCTGGCTTTCTGGGGTACAGATGGGGTGGGAATTAGTATTCGCAAAGACTGGGATTATTTAAGAGTAAAAGGAGGATTTTATCAATTATACGAAAACAGCGTAGAAGCTGATGATGATGTTGTGCTATGGGAACTGATGGCCGAAAAAGACATCTCCCGAACCTGGAAATGGGGTGCCTCAGCATGGTATCTTTGCGATCGTGCAATGGGTAAAGGAGGCGTTTCTATTCTTGGCCAGGGACTAAATTCTCTCCTCTCCTCATACAATGGTACCTATTTTTTCCGCTATGGTACGGTACCCTATCACGCCGATATTGTCTGGCTTGGAACATTTTTCGGTCGCAACACCGACCACTGGATTGATCCATGGATGATAACTGGCTTTGTTAACATGAATATCGGGAAAGCGGATACCCTGCAATCTAGCAACCAAACCTATGTAAAAGCGCACGATGTAATGGGAATAGCTGCCAATCTGCGTACCTCCTACCGCTACGGTCAAACTTTAGCTGATGCTGTTACCCTAGATTTATGGTATACCAGTGGGGACGGCAATGGACTTAAAGATGGTAAATACACAGGGGTAATTACAGGCAATCAATGGGCTTCGCCTGGTGCAATCCCCATTAGCTCAGGTGCCTACATCATGATGCCTCATGGAAATGTTGTTAACCGATACACCCCACTTATTGCCGACATTTCAAACATGGGATATGGTCTTATGGCAGCCACTCTTACCTTTTCACGAGGCATTATTCCAAACCGGCTAAATGCCCGTATCGGTGCTGCTTTTGCCTTATCGGGGGTTGAACCCAAAGGAGGCGGCTATTTTATGGGTGCAGAAAGCAATGCAAGCATTGCATATAATTTCGGACCTTACATGAGTCTTGAATTGCATGGAGCCTATGTGGGCTTGGGTGATTTTTATAAAAGCAATGAAAGCTCACATGGTAGTGCTATTAACGGAGGATTGGCTGGTAAACCTAGCAACCCCTGGACTGCTTTCCTGGTTTTTAAATGGTTAATGTTTTAAAACGAATAATTTATGAAAGCGTATAATTATCTCCTGCTCTCGTTTTTGATTTTAATGGCCATGTCGTGCACTACTCCTTATCATTCATTAAAGCCTCTGGCCAACATGGAGGAGCTGGAATATCCCATGCCTGTAAAAAAAGTATTTCTCCCCCAGAATGGTTATCATATTGCCTACATGGAGGCAGGCACTTCGGGGCCGGTTGTGATTTTTATCCATGGCTTGGGAAGCTATGCTCCTGCATGGAAGAGAAATCTGGAGGAGCTCTCCAAAAACAACCGTTGTATTGCTATTGACCTGCCTGGGTATGGCAAATCAGATAAATTCCCACATTCCGGACGTATGAGTTTTTATGCAGGAATTATCAAAGAACTAATCGCAGAGCTCAATCTCGGCTCCGTTTTTTTGGCTGGGCATTCCATGGGCGGACAAATAGCCATAACTACCGCTTTGCTCTATCCTGAACAGGTAAAAGGACTTATACTGGTGGCACCTGCCGGATTCGAAACGTTTACACCCGGTCAAAAGCAATGGTTCAGAGACATTATGACACCCAAGGGGGTTAAACTTACTACCGCTGAAGCTATTCAAACCAACCTGGTCACAAACTTCTACAGAATGCCGGCTGAGGCTGAATTCATGATTACAGACAGATTGAGAATGAGAAATGCTGCAGATTTCGATGCTTATTGTTATGCTGTTGCCCAATCGGTGAGCGGCATGGTAGATGAGCCGGTAGCCGCCTACTTAAACGATTTAAATATTCCTGTAATCATCTTTTTCGGAGAAAACGATAATCTGATCCCGAACAGATATCTTAACCCGGGTGCTACACGTGAAGTAGCCGAGGCCGGAGCTTCTCGGATTCGTAACAGTAAGCTGGTAATGATCCCGCGGTGTGGCCACTTCCTGATGTTCGAAAAACCTGAAATATTCAATCGCGAAACTGAGGAATTTCTGAAAAAGCATGGAAGATAAATCTTTAATGTTTTTCTAATCAATTAAAGCCGGGAAGCCTGAACACTAAGAAGGGTGCCCCGGCTTTTATGTATATTTCTACCAAAATCAACAAGGCAAAAGTTGGCATGAAAGACAAACTCAGCACATTTACAGAATTCAGCAACAATCTCTTTCCCCACGAAATCGATTATTTGCTTTCGGTACAGCAATTTCAAAAACCTGAAAATCTCCACATCCTTAAGATAATACATCATAATACCCATTATCCGGCCAGGCCTCTCCCCTTCGACCCTTCTATCGACAAACGCACTTATTCATACATGAAGGCCTGGATTCATGAAAACCTTCAAAAAATAAATGTGGACTTGTTTTACGACTGGTTAATCAGCGTGGAAAGAAGTATCATGAACGATAACATAGAGACAAGCCAGGAAAAAGAACTTCTCAACGCCATGGATAATATGCATCCAACCGCCTATTATTTCATGAAATTTTACAGGGTTATTCAACACTACCGCGATTATTTGATTGTCCGCAATCGTGTGATTAACTATCATCTTGTAAGCCAGTTTCTTTCAAAATATAGTGAACATTACCTTCGTTCACAAACTATCAACAACAAAATAAATGAAACCGCTGAAAAAGTCATTTTTAAAAAATTAAGAATACCCGAAGAATTCTCAGTCTGGGAACAGCTTTTTGCCACAACCTATTACGATGAAACCATTGACGGATATACCCGATATCGGGCCTTAATCCGGCTAACCATTCTCTACTATACCAATCGGGAGTTCGACAAACTTAAATTGGTTTACCAACATCTGGATGAGCAATTTAAAAAACCGGTCTTTTATTCACGACGTATTTTGGCCAATTACTATGCAAACAAAGCGATGATGCATTCTAAGTTAGGTGAACTTGAAGAGGCAGAACGCTTTGGTAAACTATCCCTCATGTATCACAACAACGACTACTTATTTTACCTCATCAATCTGATAGACGTCCTGCTAAAAGGTAATAAGCCAGCCGAAGCCCTCAAATGGATGAATGATTCACTTGAAGAATTTCGCAACTCTGGTAACCAATATTACCGTATAGGATATGCAGCTTATTATATCCGCACCTTATTGGCCAACGGAAATAAAAGCCGCGC
>DDBO01000107.1 GCA_002332755.1 Bacteroidales bacterium UBA2030
TCATAGTGCCGCAGAGCCCTTAAAAATTCATAACTTACAAAATTGGCGGTATATATAAGATTTATTAAGCCCCTGTGATATTCATTTCTGAAATGACCCTTGATTTCATCGTCAATTTTCATCTTTCTTCATTATTGAGGTGTTTAGTACACTGGGTAATAAAATGTTAGAGATTTCAAGACATTAAATATGGTTTACAATTTTGAAAAATTTTCCGAGAGAATAAATTTTTCACTTCTACGGTTAAGTTACTTGTTTTTTATGGTTATTATTCCAATTTATTTAAAAGAAGCATGCAAAATTAAGTATCATCATGCTTTGTAATGCAATATGCCTGAAAATTAAGAATGTTTTCTATTCATTGGACGAACAATAAAAATATCCCCCGCTTGCGTTTTGCATGCAAGGGATAAACTGAAGCAATATTTCTTGTTTAATCCTATTCATTTAAACTTTAAAGATGTAGTCAAGAGTGCTATTTCTCGTTAGAATTTTATCATAACGGTACTCAGGCCTCCCAAACGTGAGCCAGCCAATTGTATAGCTTCATTGATTTGTTCGAGAGAGAATGATTTCGTTTCGAGTGGTTTGAGGTTCAAACGACCGGAAGATATCAGACTAAGCATTTCATAAACCTCATAAGTATGGAACCAGATAGAACCTGTGAGATTTATTTCGGTACCCAGCAGGAAGCCATAGGGAATGGTGAGATTGCCAGTTGCCCCGCCCAAACAAACAGCCGTACCACCCTTTTTAAGGGCAAATAAATTTTGTTGGGTTGATGTAGTATCTACATAAGAAAGGCAATCCACATAAGCTTCTACGCCTTTTCCATCAGTAAATTCTTTTATCTTGCCAATAACTTCGCCATCCTGAAGCGATAAAGTTTCTATGATGTTTGGATTGAATTGTTTCAGTCTTTGGAGTCTATCTTTTTTATTGGCAATAGCAATGATTTTAGAAGCACCCATGGCCAAAGCAAGCATTACTGCGCTTGTGCCTACAGTACCAGTTGCACCATTGATAAGTACCGTCGAACCATAATGAACTCCAGCTCTCTTAAGCGCATGGTAAGCTGTACCCAAATATCCCAGGCGTACTGCGTGCTCTAATGGAAATTCTTGTGGAAGTTTGGCTATATTTATTGATGGTGCTTTAATAAATTGGGCAAAACCGCCTTGATACTCATCCAGGAGAGGAACATTGGCTGGATCGAAGGCAAACATTCCCTGAAATGCCATGGAATCACTCAAACCTTCCTGTCCCTTCAAAGCAAATTCGTCTGTCTTATAATAAAGCATAGAATTTACCCATACATATTGCCCAATGCTTAATCCCTTCACATTCTTTCCCAATTTAGAAATCACACCTACTGCATCGGAACCTAAAATTGTAGGTAAAGTAGGACGAATAAAATATCCTCCCGGTTGAGATATTTCCTTCATGGAAGGAGCCACAAAAGTAGCTTTTACTTCTACCAGTACATCTTCATCGTTTAGTTCAGGTACGGGAACTTCTTCTACAACAAAAGGTTTACCAAGTTCATATAATCTTGCAGCTTTCATAGTTTTATTAATTAACTTTAATTTAAATTTTTGATTTTGCAACGAATGCTTCAAGAGGATTATTTATCCGATTGAGAGCATACCATTAAACGTTATTTTTTAATAATTTCGAGAGAAATATTGAGAAATACTTCACGTCCGACCATGGGAGCGCCGGAAGGCATTGGGAAACCAAAGGATGATATCCCAAAGTCATCGCGATTTAGTACTCCCTTTATCATAAATCCAGCCTTTTGAACCTTCATCTGTTCCTCATAAGCCTGTCCGAAATAAGTTACATCAAGAACAATAGGTTTAGTGACTCCATGCATGGTCAAATTACCAGTGAGCTGATAATTGTTACCATAAGTACGTTCCATTTTGGTGCTTACAAAATGGATATCAGGATATTTTTGAACATCGAAGAAATCGGCTGAGCGTAAATGTTCGTCTCTTGGCTGAACATCCGTATTAATACTTGCAGCTTTGATGAGTATGTCGGCTTTTGCATCGGAAAAATCTTCCTTAGAAGCCATAATAGTTCCACTAAAGTCGTTGAATTCTCCCTCTACGAGCGATATTCCCATGTGAGAAATCTTGAAACCGATATTAGTGTGCATATTGTCGATGATCCAAGTAGAGGTTTGTGCCTTAACAAAGAAGGTCAACGATAATAACAAACTAGATAACAATACGAGCTTTTTCATAATTTAATAAGATTTACGTTAATAATTAGATTAGTTAATGGTTTAGATTTAGTTAAAATACTAATAATCAATCAATCAGCCACTGAACCACCATCGACGGACAATATGGTTCCAGTGACGAAGGAAGCCTTGTTGGAGGCCAGCCAAATAGCAGCTTCGGCAATTTCGGTAGGATCGGCTACTCTTTTAATAGGAAGATATGAGGCCACCTCTTTTTCACTGGGTGCGCCTTCTATCAAATCTTTGGTCATGCCGGTGCGTGTCATGCCTGGGGCAATGGCATTTATTCTTATGTTTTTATCGGCAAATTCTATGGCAGCGAGTTTTGTTAAGCCCACAATGCCATGTTTTGCTGCAACGTAAGCAGGATTAAGGCCGGGAAGAGCAATTAATCCAGCATCGGAAGCGGTGTTTACTATTGCTCCATGTCCCTGTTTGAGCATCTGTATAATTTCATGTTTCATACATAACCATGTTCCCTTGAGATTAATGTTTATCAAACGATCCCAATCGGCGGAGTCGTAATCAATGGTTGTTTTTCCTAATTTCCCGGGAATGGCAGCATTATTAAATGCACAATCGAGATGGCCATAAAGTTCGACTACCTTTTGGATTAGCTCGATTACTTGCGTTTCGTTGGAAATGTCTGTCTTGATATAAATGGCTTCTCCATTTTCACTCCGGATTAAATCAATGGTTTCATTACCGGCAGTTTCATTCACATCCACAGCTATAACCTTTGCTCCTTCACGAGCAAAGCCAAGAGCCGCTGCTTTACCAATTCCTGAACCGGCCCCAGTTACAAGAACTGTTTTGTTTTCAAATAGTTTATTCATGGATATTAAAATTTATTTTGTTAGTTAATTTTTTATAAAAAGATTTTAATACTTAGGAGAGACCCCTTATGGTCGTGAAGCTTTCCAGTAATTTTTAGTTGAGATGAACGCTCAAGCTCATAGCATCAGCTAAAGCTGCACCTGTATTACGCGGAGCCGCAGCATCACCAATAACATAAACATTCTGAAGTTTGTTCCTCAGCTGGTTGTAAAGAGAATTATTGGCCACTTTCATTCCTGTCATTACGATGGCTTCTATTCCCTCAATGGTTGTGGTGGTGTTGAAATACGGGTTTAATAAGGTTGCTCTGCCATTTTCGAAGTTAATCATAACTGACATGGGATGAAGAATAACTTTTTTTGTTCCCAAACGGCGATAAATTGGAAGCAATACAGTTGAAACCTCATTGTCTTGGCCGTTGAAAAATACTGGAGATGCCCAATGAACGGTTTTACCTTGGTTGGCTAAATGTTCTACAGCTCCCGTACCTTCAATGTTGGCGTCGAAATCCATGACGAGGATGGTTTCACCCTTCACCTTGTTTTCAATTACGTCCTCGACGGAATAGGTTCCTTGACTATGGGTAAGTTGAGACCCTATGGCGATAATGGTTATATCTGGTTTTTCGGCCAAAATATCGGCTTCGGAAGCCAGTGTGTTGAGTCGAATATCGACCTTAAGTTTCTTCAGGGCATGTTTTAGATATCTGGCGGTTCCAGCCATTTCTTCTTTCTGTGGCAAGCTGCTTTCCAGCTTTATTCTGCCACCCAGTTCGTTGGTTTGTTCGAAAAGCACAACCTGATGTCCCTTTTGTGCAGCTATCTCAGCTGCTTTCATTCCAGCAGGCCCACCACCCACAATTACTACCTTTTTGACCTCGTTAGATTTGCTGAAGAGTTTTTCGCGAGAAAATTCTTCTTCAAAACCTGCTGCAGGATTAACCACACAGCTTATAGCGCGGTTTTGCAATAGACGACCAATACATTTTTGATTGCAACCTATACATTCTACAATATCCTCTATTTCTCCTTCCTCGACTTTTTTAACCCAATAAGGCTCAGCAATTAGCTCCCTCGCCATCCCAATTAAATCGGCACTGCCTTCCTGCAAGGTTTTTTCTGCCATTTCGGGACGAATAATTCTTCCACTTGCTACAACAGGAACGTTAACCGCATTTTTGATGCGTGCAATTGCCTTGAGATGTAAACCCTGTTCATAATTTAATGAAGGCAAGGTTTTTTCCATGCTTTCCCAGTTTCCGTAATCAGTATTGATATAATCTACATAAGGACTGAAAAGTTTTGCATACTCTATTCCATCCTCAATCGAATACCCTTTGGGTGTGAATTCATCTATGCATAGCCTGATACCAAGAGGTTTACTGCCTATGTTCTTTCTGATCTCCTGAAGCACTTCAATAACGATACGAGCTCTTTTTCCCAGCGTTCCTCCGTACTCATCGTTTCTGAGGTTAGTGGCTGGCGAAAGAAACTGTCTTAAAATTCCATCGTGAGCTGCCTTAATTTCGAATCCATCGAAATTGGCTTCGAGAAGCACTTTTGAGGCTTCACCAAATGCTTTTACTAAGGTATGAATGTCATCGATTGTCATTTCCTTAGGAATTTCCCTAACCGTCATATCTGGTATGGCAGACGGTGCCCAAGTGGCTTGAAGCGTTTCTATACTCTTGGTTTGATTCCCATAATGGGTCATTTGAGCAAAGATTTTCGTCCCATAACCGTGTACTGCATCAGTAATTTCTTTTAAGCCCGAAATGCTTTCCTTCTTGGCTGCAACTTGACATGAATAAAAACCAGTTGGATGAACCCCAAGACTGGGTACGACGATAAGACCTACACCTCCCTTGGCCCTTTCTTCATAGTAGTACTTTTGTTTCTTGGTCGGAAGATGGTCTTCTGAACCATAGTACATTTCGTGAGGCAAAAAAACTACACGATTTTTTAGCTCTACTCCTTTTATTTGAAAAGGAGTAAGCAAGTTCTGAAAAGCAGTTTTTGTTTCCATAATAGAACCGCCTGATTTTTTAATTAAATTCGGATAAATTGTATTAAGGCTTGTATAAAGCTTTCGAAATTTTCAATATGGGGTAAATGACCTACATTTTCGAGCTCAACCAGTTTTGAATTTGGAATTTTAGCTGCCGTAATTTTACCTAAGCGTTTGTAATCGCCCATTTTATCGGCAAGTTCCTTACTCATCAGTTGTTTGCCAAGGGCTGTCTTATCTCTTGTCCCTATTATCAGCAAGGTGGGGCAAAGTATATTTTCAAATTCGTATAATACAGGTTGAGTAAAAATCATATCGAAGGTTAAGGCTGCATTCCATGCAATCCGGGGATAATCAGAATTAAGGGTCCAACCTGATTGTAACATGACCCATTCTTCATATTCAGGTTTCCAGTGTCCATCATAATAATTGTCGAGCTGATAGGATTTTATTTTCTCATACGTCTGGCCTAATTCTACCTGATACCACCAATCTATGGGCTTGTAAGGCACCATCAATTTCCAGTCTTCCAAACCAATAGGATTTTCGAGAATCAATTTTTCGGTAGTTTCAGGATACATCAGAGCGAAACGCGTGGCCAGCATTCCCCCCATGGAGTGCCCCAATACGATGGCTTTTTTAATGCCAATGTGATCTAATAAATCTTTTGTATTGATGGCTAATTGCTGAAAAGTGTAATTAAAACTTTGAGGTTTTGAAGATTTGCCAAATCCGATCTGGTCGGGAACTATTACTCGAAACCCTTCCTCGGTCAGTCTTTCAATAGTACTTCTCCAATAGGCTCCATTGAAATTTTTGCCATGCAACAAAACCACATTTTTACCATTGAAATTCTTAGGCACGACGTCCATATAAGCCATCTTTAAATCCTGTTGCTGTATATTCAAGTTAAAATACTGAACTTGATATGGATATTCATAATTGTTCAACATGATGTCCATCCATTTATTCCCATCTTGGCAATAAACCGAAAACATCGAACAAACAAAGGCAAGCATAAAATTCATCCTCATCATCATTCAACCTCGTTTTTTGGTATTACGTATAAGCCTTCAGCTTGGGCATAGAGTTTTTGATTTTCATCGAATAACTGACCTGTAATGAAAATTTTTCTTCTTTCTGTTTTCTGGAGATGTGATTCTACATAAAATAATGATTCAACAGGTAAGGGAGATATGTAGTCTATTTTAAGGCTGGCTGTGAATGCAGCCTGATTGTTAATCAGGGTGATGGCTCCCATACATTCATCGAAGACTGCAGCAATTGCTCCTCCATGAACTATACCGGGTTTTCCTTGAGCTCCTCTTAGAAATTGGACCCTTGCATAAAAACTTTGATTATCATTGGGATCCTTAAAATATTGAATTTCAATATTGTTTTGTTGAACTCCCGAAACAAAAGATTCAGTAAACCCTTGCATATCGAAGGGTTCCATCGTCTTGATCTGGGTGTCTGTTTTCATATCAGGTCATTAGATTAAAATAATAAGGATAATATACATTCAATGCGTAGGTTCAATCATAAGGAACAGCCGTCAGGGCCACATACCCCGGGGTTATTTGATGAAAACTCAATAATTTCTGGTTTTTGATGATCGGCAAAAGCTCTATTAAGTGCTTGCATGAAAATTTCTACGTTTTGAGCTCCTGAAATAGCATATTTATCGTCGAAAAGAAAATAGGGAACACCTGAGATACCAAGCTGTTTGGCATGGGCAATGTCATGCTTTACTTCATCAGAATAAGCATCTGAATATAAAACCTCTTTGGTTTCTTTCTCCTCTAAACCAATAGAAATAGCAATCCTGAGCAGGGTTTCATCGTCATCGATATTCTGCCCTTGAGTGAAATAGGCAGCAAAAAGACTCTCCTCAAGCTCGTTTTGTTTGTTATATTTTTTTGCCAGATGTAATAGCCGATGAGCCTTGAACGAATTTACAACCAAAGTCTTATCGAGATGGTAGTCGAGCCCTACCTCCTTGGCCATTTCGTTTATATAATCGATAGAATTGCTAAGACGGTAAAGGGGCATTCCCTGCTCTTCCGACAACTTTTGAAGAGTTGTTTTGGAAGGATTGGTAACTGCAAATGGATCGAGTTGAAAACTTCTCCAGATTATCTTTACCTGTTCGCTGTGCGGAAATTGTTGCAGTGCTTTTTCAAGACGTCGTTTTCCTATATAACAAAATGGACAGACAACATCGCTCCATATTTCAACTATTAACGAGCTATCTTCGTTTTTTGTTTCCATAGATTCTTTTAATTTAAAGTATTAATTTTCAATTTATAATTCCTTTTACTTCGGTTTGTTGAATAAACCTTTTTACATTTTCTATGGCATGCTGAGTACCCAGAAGAAGAGCATCGGCAACCATGGCTGAATTGTGAGGCGATCCTAACAGATTTGGAAGCTGGAAGAAAGGATAGTGCAGTTCGAATCTATTATATTTAAAGGGTTCAATCCACCAAGCATCAATTCCGGCATAAAAATCAGGGTGAGTCGATAAATGTTCGTACAGTGCCTTTTCATCAATCAGATCACCTCGGGCAACATTCACCAGCACGGCATCAGGTTTCATCAGTTCAAGTTTTTGTTTGTTGATCAAATTTTCCGTATCTTTGTTTAAGGCGATAGAGAGCACCAGATTATCGGCATTTATCAGAACATAATCCAAATTATCGAGGGTGCCTATAAATTCTACTTCTTCGTTGGTTTTCCCTGAAGTATTGATAGCGAACAAACGAACGCCAAAAGGACGCAAAAGTTTAGCCGTTGCCTTACCTATGGCACCAAATCCAATTATACCTACTACCGAACCCTTCAAGAATCTTGTCTGGCTTTTTAACTGATCAAAATGTCCTTCCGACAGCTGTTTGTGATAAATGGTCAGGCGTTTATTAAGCGCCAATAACATGGCAACCACATGTTCGGCCATTGGCTCAGCATAGGCTCCTTGATTGGCGGCTATTTTAATGCCAACAGGGAAATCTTCGAGTTGAACATGATCATAACCTGCCGATAAAAGCTGCATGAATTTTACATTATTCAAAGGAAGTTTGTCTTTATTGATACCTTCCTGAGTTGGATTCCACGAAAGAAGGATATCAGCCTGCTGAATTATATTTGCTAATTCGTTGTCAGTAAGGTCTTCTTTGAAATAAACCGAAGCTTCATTACTTAAAGCATTAGTAAGAAATTCCTTTTGCTTGTTGAAAGTTTTAAATGTTACTAAGATATTCATACTAATGTACAATGTTTAGATTTATTTTCGAAACGATTATTTTATTTGTTGAATCCATTCCAAAAGAATGTTATAGGGTTGTGCACCTGTGAGTTTGTATTTCTGATTGGCAATCAGAGTTGGCACAGAGTTGATTCCATATTGGTAGGCACGATAAAGATCATCATCGAGCATTTGACGGACCTCTTTACTGTTGAAGTCCTTTTCCCATTTTGTAGTATCTAAACCTATTTCGCTAGCGCACTGTCGAAGAACTTCTAAGTCATTAATATTGAGACATTCTGTTAAGTGTGCCTTTTGCAGTCGATTAAACATTTTGGCGTGCATAGCATTTCCACCTTGCAATTCTGCAGCCTTACATGCCAGCAAGGGTGGCGTGGAATAAGGATAATCGAATTGCCGAGAGGACATTAAATCGACCATTATCCGATGCTCATCATCATTTTGATTGGCTGCACGCCAGTGATTTAGAATTTCCTTTTTGCCCTGTTCCTGCGATCCAAAAATTCGTGCAATGCCATCTGGTTCAGGCGCTAAAGCAAAAGAACGATGAATAATTTCGATTCTTTCGCCAAAAGTATCCTTCAATTTTTCTACTCGGGGTGAAAGTGCATAGCACCAAGCACAGAGTACATCATGAAAAAATTCTATTGTGATTTTATTAGTATTCATACTTTTTTAAAATTTATTAAACAAACTTAAATCCCGAAATGCTTGCTCCCAGAAGAATTCCGGAATAATCCCTATGACCTGAATCGTTTCCAGCGGCGCCAGCAGCCACAAATAAGGGTACTAAATGTTCGCTCCTGGGATGAGATTCTCTTGCTGCAGGGGCTTTCAACCAATTAATCAATTTTTCGTTTCTCTCTTCATAATTTTCCAACTCTACCGTTTTCGTGAGCCAATCATCGAAACGTTTCGAATCGTCTTCTACATATTTACTGCCCGTCATCATTGCCTGAAGATTGTGATAGCTCATGCCAGAACAAATGATAAGCACCTTTTGTGAACGTAAAGGTTCGAGAGCCTTGCCCAATGCAATATGAAGTGCAGGATTGAGGCCCTCAACCAATGAGAGCTGAGCAGTTGGAATATTGGCTTCGGGAAAAGCTATCATCATGGGAACAAAGGTGCCATGATCATAACCTCTTTCGGTTTCACGCTTGGTTTGAAAACCCGATTGCTTTAATAATTGTTCGATATGGGCAGCAAGTTCTGGATTACCTGGTGCGGGCCAACTCAAACGATAGGTAAAAGAAGGAAAACCATAATAATCGTAAAACATGGAAGGTTTGTACCCAAAATGTACTGCAGGCAAAGGTTCTTCCCAATGCGCAGAAATGACTAATAAAGATTCTATTTTCCCAAGATATTCTTTCCCAAGTTTTTCGAGATAATTTTTGAGCATCCCATATCCCTCAGGATCGCCCATGTAATCTTCCATTACGTGCCATGGTCCTCCTCCATGAGGGATATAGAATACAGGTAATTTTTCAGGAGCGTTCATGGTTTATTTCCTGATGGTTTTCAGAGCTTCACCCCAAGCCACTAATTGATCAATCATGGTGTTTAGATAAGTTTCATGCATTGCAGCTGGTTTGAATACGCTGAAATTTTCAAAATCGGTGAAAAGTGATAAAATAACCTGTGCACGCACATCGGCTATCTGGAGTTCTGCCATAATTTGTCGTAGCTGTTCTACTGCACGAACTCCACCCGCAGACCCATAACTGACAAATCCAGCGGCCTTGTTATTCCATTCGGTGTAAATATAATCAAGCGCATTTTTCAAAGCAGCAGTGGGGGCATGATTGTATTCTGGAGTTATAAAGATGAAAGCGTCTAGCGAACCAATCTTTTCTGCCCATTTGCGCGTGTAATCATGCTCATAATGATGCATGGAGGCCGGAATAGTTTCGTCGAGCAAGGGCAAATTATAATCTTTCAAATCCACTATTTCGAATGTGGCATCCTTTCTTTTGCTTGCAATTTCATAGACCCACTTGGCAACTGCTTCAGCATTGCGCCCGGGACGTGTACTTCCAATAATGATTCCAATGGTTATCATAATTCTTAATGGTTTTTAATGATTTGTTAATTAGTTAATTGCTATTAATTTAAATTTTTTGAAGTTCACTTAGAAAACTTTTGCAAAGTTATGTACAAACAAATGATGTTGCAACATATAATTTTAAATTTTTGTTAAATCTTCACGACTCTTTATTAAATTGCTGGTTTTTAGGTTATTATGACTTCAATTTTCCTGCAGCCGGATGCTTAGCTAACATTTCCATGCTCAGTTCAGCATACATCTTCTTAAGCCTGAAGTTCTCTGTCTCCAGTTCCTTAAGCTTCTTGACATCACTAACCTGCAATCCGCCATACTTAGCTTTCCAGTTATAGAAGGTGGTATCGCTGATACCATGCTCCCTGCAAATGTCAGAAGTCTTGATTCCAGCCTCCTGCTTCTTCAGAATGGCTACAATCTGTGTCTCAGTAAATCGTGTCTTTTTCATAAGGTTTTAGTTGTTTAAAATTACGAGTTTTATTTGTTACTCTAATTTTAAATGGCCATAGTTCGGGGAAGCTTACAGTATGAGTAGTAGCGGAATACGGGGCACTTTCCTATCAAGATGCGATGAACTTGATACGAGGCAGAATACTCGAATATGCTACACCCCCCGCCATTACTTATACACGATGGTGGGTATAATGTTTTTGGTTGTCAATCATTTCTAAAAGGCTCAACATGCACAATTACATGTGAGCGTTCTCCAAATCTTTTCCTTATATTTATCTCTATCTCTGTAGCAATTTTATGAGATAATTCAACAGTCATGTTTTTATCAACTTTTATATGAACCTCTACGGAAATATTCTCTCCTATCTTTCTTGTTCTTAGATTGTGAAAATATTCAACTCCTTTTGTTCTTTTTATAATTTCTTCAAGTTCTTTTTCTGTTGTTTCAGGAAGCGAACTATCAAGTAGTTCATCGATGCTCGGTTTTGCAATTTCCCAGGCCACTTTTAGAATAAAGAAACTAACAATTATACCTGCAATTGGGTCAAGTATTCGCCAACGCTCACCAAAAAGTATTGCTCCTGAAATTCCCATAGCTGTTCCAACAGAAGAAAATACATCTGACCTATGATGCCATGCATTAGCAATCAGGGCTTGACTATTCAATTTTTTCCCTTCAATTTTTGTGTACCAAAAAAGCCCTTCTTTAAATACTATTGATATAAGTGCGGCATAAAGTGCAATAAATCCAGGTTGTTCAATCAATTCTCCTTTTAATGAATTAATTATTTTATTAATTCCTGTTATTAAAATTCCAAACCCAACAATTATAAGAGCAAAACTAATCAGCATGGTGGCAAAAGTTTCAAATTTACCATGTCCGTATTGATGCCTTTTATCTACTTCTTTTCCAGAAACTTTTACAAAAACAATTACAATCACGTCGGTTATAAAATCAGATAGCGAATGTATTCCATCTGCTATCATAGCAGTACTATGTCCAACAAGTCCTGCTATAATCTTACCTATTGTCAATATAAAATTTATAAATGAACCTTGAAGGGTTACATTCCTAATCTGTTTTATTCTTCTTTCATTTTCCATACAATTATAAATTCGTTCATTTCTTAACATTACACCCAACGTTTGGCGTATATGACTTGTGGTGGTTTTCGAGGCGCATAACTATCAGCTAAGCAGAAACTTAGATAGAAGCACAAAGCTTGATTTAACCAATTCA
>DDBO01000018.1 GCA_002332755.1 Bacteroidales bacterium UBA2030
CATCCGGAGCTTTCAGGGGGGGTGGTGGCAATTAGAACCTGTTGCCGGTGAAGTGCATCGGTTCAAAAAACGTTTTCACTATACAGGACAGCAAAACAACCTTGGACAAATTTATACCGTCCGTAATGCTTTCTTCGAACCGGCTGAAAACCCTCAGTTCGATTGGATTGGCGACGTCATGCAACGTGCAGAAATAGCATTCCGATGGAAAAAACCACTGATTATTTCATCCCATAGGGTCAATTACATAGGCTTCATTGATCCGTCGAACCGGGAACGTAATCTGCTGTTGTTCAAAAAATTAATAAGCACTTTACTCAAAAAGTTTCCGGATATTGAATTCATGAGCAGCGATAGGTTAAGCGCACTAATGCACCATAAATCATGATTACCTTTATTAAATCACGTTCAGGGATCTTTATTTCTGATTTGGCAATAATCCTGGCATTATACTTCTTGCCGGGTATTGCACATCTGCTGCCGATTCCTCTCTACTTGCTTGAACCCATGCGAATGGCAGCATTGACAGCTTATCTGCTCAACAGAAACTTCCCTAATGCAATGGTGATTGCTATCACAATTCCATTGTTTTCTGTTTTGACAACAGGTCATCCCGTATGGTTAAAAGCCCTGCTCATATCTTTTGAGCTTGCCGTAAATGTTATTTTACTACACCGGTTTTTAACAAGGTATCGTTTCAATACTTACCTATCCATTTTTTCTTCAGTTGTGGTAAGCAAAGTGTTTTATTATCTTATGAAGTTTTTTCTTTTAACAATAGGTCTTCTTTCCGGCAAATTGGTTTCATCAAGTCTATGGCCACAGTTGTATTTGGCGCTAGGTTTGACCTTGATATTCGGTCGTCTTTTAAAACTCACCAACAAATACTATCAAAATGATTGATGAAAAATGCTATACAGACTTTATTACCGTATTCGAAAGCCCGGAAGATCGTACGATAGAAAAATTAGCAAAAGTTTATGAAAAAAAGGACTTTCTTGTTGAGGTCATTCTTAAATTGTTTTCTAACCGGGAATTTGAACAAAAAATTAAAGACAAGCGTATCTTATTGAAGCCCAACTGGGTGCTCCATAACCGTAAACCATCTGATGAGTTATGCCTTCGCACGCACGACAATTTTCTGCTTGCCGCACTTGAGGCCGTACTGAAATTATCGCCCAAGTCTGTCTTGATTGCTGACGCTCCTGTACAGGGTGCAAAATGGGACAAAGTCGTTCGAAAGGATTTATTGGAGAATATAGATTCTTTAAGAAACTATTATAATGTTCCATTGATAATCAAAGATTTCCGTAGGGTAACCTTTGATCCGCAAGCTAATAATATTACCATTGAAAAAAATCCGATTTCCGATTATGTCATTTTTGATCTTGGAAAAAGAAGCTATCTTGAACCAATAACATCAGATAAGCCATTGTTCAGGGTAACTGACTATGACCCCGATCGGCTTGCGGAGTCGCACGCGCCCGGCATGCACAAGTATTGTGTGGCCAAAGAAGTTTTTGAGGCTGATGTGGTGATCACACTACCTAAAGCAAAAACACATCAAAAGGCAGGATTGACAAATGCATTGAAAATTTTGGTGGGCATCAATGGCGACAAAGACTTTCTTCCCCACCACAGAAAGGGCGGAACTGCCGAAAATGGTGATTGTTATCCGGGCAGAAATTTTTTGCTACGGCTTTCCGAATCCGTCATAGATATGGCGAACAAGCACCGGGGCCAAAGGATTTACAAACCACTGAGATATTCTTCTATAATGCTCTGGAAGTTATCATTTCCGTCTCCACGTCACAACCTCGCCGCAGCGTGGCATGGAAATGACACAACCTGGCGTATGACATTGGATCTTAACCATATTGCGGAATTCGGTAAATCAGACGGTTCATTGGCAAACGTTCGGCAAAGAGAGCTGTTTTCGCTGTCCGATGGAATAATCGGTGGTCAGGGCGATGGCCCTTTAAAGCCAGAGCCTTTGCCTTTAGGGATTGTCTGCTTTTCAAACTGTTCCAGCCTCACTGATGCAGCCATAGCTGTACTCATGGGTTTTGATTTGGAAAAGATTGCGCTTGTAAGAGAAGCATTGCTTAGGGATAATGATAAAATAAAAGAATTAACCCTGAACGGATTCACACTACAATTGGATGATTTAAAATACTTGGCCATAAAAACCACACCTCCACCCGGGTGGGTGGATTATTTAGCATGAAAATGATCGCGATACATCATAGTAATGGCGGGTTTCACCCACGCTGGATTGAATATTGCAAGCGCAATGCAATACCTTTTAAGCTTGTGGATTGTTTTGCCAATGACCTGATCAGCCAATTGGAAGGTTGCCATGCGCTCATGTGGCATCATTCTCAAAACGACCCTAAAGCGCTTATTGCTGCAAAACCTATTCTGTTTGCCATAGAACATGCGGGAATCAAAGTATTTCCTGATTTTCGGACCAACTGGCATTTTGATGATAAACTTGGCCAAAAGTATTTATTGGAAGCACTTGGAGTGCCAATGGCCCCTTCGTGGGTGTTTTTCAATAAGCAAGAAGCGTTGCACTGGTCTGAGCATACTACGTACCCAAAAGTCTTTAAATTAAGAGGCGGTGCCGGTTCAGCCAATGTTAAACTGGTAAAAAACCGGTATCAGGCTGCGAAACTGATCAAAAAGGCTTTTGGCAGAGGATTTCCAAACTATGATAAATGGGAGAGTTTCAGAGAGCGTTTCAGGAAATGGAAACTGGGGAAAACTGATTTTGTAGATGTGTTGAAAGGAGCTGCACGCTTTGCGAAATCTCCTGATTTTGCTCGGATTGCGGGTCGCGAAAGAGGCTATGTATATTTCCAGGAATTCATGCCTAACAATGATCATGATATCAGGATTATTGTCATAGGTGATAAAGCTTTTGCCATCAAACGCATGGTGCGCAAAAACGATTTCAGGGCATCGGGCAGCGGAAATATCCGTTACGAGAAAGCCAATTTTAGAGAAGAATGGGTGAAAATGGCATTTCAAATCAACGAAAAAATAAAAGCCCAATCTCTGGCTTTAGATTATGTTTTTAAAGATGGTAAACCTTTGGTTGTTGAAATTAGCTATGGCTTCGCTCCAGAAGGTTATGATTCATGCGTTGGTTATTGGGACAGAAATCTTAATTGGTACGAAGGTCCAATTGATCCTTATGGTTGGATGGTTGATTTAGCGATAAGTCATAGAAATGTCTAAAAAAACAATTTGCCTCGTTATTCCTTCTCTTCAGGCTGGAGGCATGGAGCGGGTGATGTCAGAATTGGCTTCTTTTTTTTCAGAAAAAAGTGATGTCGATACTTATTTGATCATTTACACCAAGGGTGAAAAGTTTTTCCGAGTTCCTGAAAACATTCATTTAATTGAACCAGATTTTATTTATAAAAAAAGCAAAAAGTTTTTTTATACGGTTAAAACCTTATGGTTTTTGAGGAAAAACCTGAAAATAATAAAGCCAGACGCCGTGTTAAGTTTCGGTGAAACCTATAATTCATTCGTGCTTCTTTCTGCTCTGTTTTTAAAAACAAGAATTTTTGTTTCTGATCGAAGCAAACCAGATAAATCCTGGGGTATATTCCACGAAACATTGCGAAAATTAATTTATAAAAAAGCTACGGGCATTATTTCACAAACTAGCTTTTCTAAGTACTTCCTTGGTAGAGAAACAAAACATAAAAATATTGCAGTTATTCCGAATCCAGTTAGACCTCTAAAAACTCCTAGCACCTTACAAAATAAAGTCATTTTAACAGTTGGTCGACTCATCCCAACAAAAAAGATAGATTTGTTATTGCACATTTTTGCTGAAGTCAAGTCAAATGACTGGACACTTTGGATTATTGGTGATGGTCCGGAAAAGCATGGCCTCGAAGAACTTGCATTTAAGCTTGGTGTTAACGAAAGAGTTAAGTTTTGGGGCTACCAGAAAGATATGGAAACCTTTTATTCTCATGCTAGTATTTTCGCTTTTACATCGGTGTCAGAAGGATTTCCAAATGCCCTACTAGAAGCCATGGCTGCAGGCTTGCCATGTATTTCATTTGATTGTGTGGCCGGCCCTTCCGACTTAATAAACAATGGAGAGAATGGGTTTTTAATTCCTTTGATGGATACAGTTGCTTATAAAAAACAGCTAAATTATCTGATTGAAAATGAGAAAGTCAGATTGTCAATGGGTAAAAAAGCTTATGAAAAATCGAAGGAATATGAGCTTATGAAAATTGGAAATGCTTATTTAAAATTCCTTTTATCATGAAAAGAAAAATTCATCGATTCATTTTCTATACTTTAAAATTTTGTATCGGCTTATTGGTTTATGTAGACGGAAGGTTTTATATGCGCTTATACAACCGCCTGTTAAAGATAGCTGGTCTTAACTTAAAGGGTACACCCCGCTTCATTGCCAAAAGTGTTAGATTTGATGATTTTGATCGCATCACAATTGGAGATCGCTTTGTTGCCTCGATGAACGTCCATTTTTTAACTCACGACTACAGCTATACCACAGCTTTAATCTCCATAAATGAAAAACCTGAAACGGATATTGGGATTCTTCGGAATATTGAAATAGGTGACAATGTATTTATCGGTATGAACTCCATTCTGTTGCCAGGCACAATCATTGGCAATAATGTTATTGTAGGAGCAGGATCCGTTGTAAGGGGTCAAATAAATGATTATTCTATTGTTGCGGGAAATCCCGCAAAAGTCATTGGAGACATCCGAGAATTTGCTCAAAAAGTAAAACAGCGCTCAGAACAGGATTTTGTGGTCGATAAAAAATGAAATTACTCCAAATTAATACAACTGTCAACTCTGGCAGTACGGGTAGAATAGCTGAGGATATTGGAAAAGTACTTATGGCGAACGGCCACGAGAGTTTTATTGCTTACGGTCGAGGTGACCGGCCGAGTCAGTCAAAGCTGATTCGTATCGGCAACGCATTTGATGTGTATTGGCATGGATTGCAAACTTTACTTTTTGATCGACATGGATTTGCATCTAAAAGGGCAACAAAGCGTTTGATTAATTATATTAATGAGCTAAAACCTGATTTGGTACATTTGCATAACTTACATGGTTATTATCTGAACATTCATATTTTATTTGAAGCACTTGAAAAATTTGAATATCCCGTGGTATGGACATTCCATGACTGCTGGCCTTTTACGGGTCATTGTACATATTTTGAATTCGAAAGTTGCTTCAAATGGAAATCTCAATGCAGTAATTGTCCTAAAAAGAATTTTTATCCTAAAAGCATTTTCTTAGACAACTCAAAAAGAAATTTTAATGCAAAGAAGAATTTATTTACAAAAATTAAACATTTGACTATAGTCACCCCTTCCAATTGGTTAGAAAATTATGTTAAAGAATCGTTTCTACAGAATTTCCCAGTAAGAGTTTATCATAATGGTATTGATACATCCGTTTTCGGTGTAAACGAAAATAAATATGACGAAAAATATAAACGCTTTGGAAAATATATCCTTGGGGTAGCAAACGTTTGGACATCGCGTAAAGGGATGCAAGATTTTTATCAACTTCGACAAAAAATTGACAATTCTATAAATATAATTCTTGTAGGATTAAATAGACATCAATTAAGAGATTTACCAAATGGAGTCACGGGAATCCACCATACAGAATCTGTTGATGAGCTTGCAGCACTATATCGTAACGCAATATTATATTTAAATCCGACATACCAGGACAATTTTCCAACGACCAATATCGAAGCATTGGCCTGCGGTACTCCTGTGATTACCTATAATACAGGGGGAAGTCCTGAGGCTGTGGACCAACTAACGGGTAGGGTGGTACCAAAAGGCGACCTTGATGGAATAGTGCATGCCATTCATGAGATCTGTTCCATCGATCGGGATGTATGGAGAAAAAATTGCCGGGCAAGGGCAGAGAAACATTTCGATAAAAACAAGCAATTTCTGAAATATCTACAACTGTATGAAGAAATGATCAGAAATTCCAGCAGCAAGATATGAATTTCAAAGAAACCTTCAGAGTTCATCTATCCAATTTTGCAGGTAAGCGCATTAAGCGCAAAATAGTTGTTTTTGAGTCCGACGACTGGGGAAGCATACGTACCTTTAGTCCAGAGGCCTATGAACAGATGAAACAATATGGTTTGGGTGTCCATCTCAATCATTATGGATACGACGGCCTGGAA
>DDBO01000050.1 GCA_002332755.1 Bacteroidales bacterium UBA2030
GGCTTAATGGACATTTTTCAGGCTGTAATAGTGTTAAACTGCAGTAAATATCAAACTTTGCAGGATTTGAAAGCTATGAATAAAAAATTTGCTTTTACTGCGGTTCGAAAAGGACAAAGAAAAATGGATCAAGGAATGGAATCCAAATTTATAAATGTAATGACTGTCAACGACAGTTTTTAGGAGGATCCCGAATAGACAACAGGGTTCTTTGGCAAGAATATTCCGAAGGCAAGCAAACATACAGCCAACTGGCATTGAAATATGGTGTTTCGATAAAAACCATTCAACGTCGGCTCGATAAAGTAGTTGTAGCCCAACAGTTTTACAAGCCTAAAGAAAGTATTGTATTAATGGATACTACCTACTTTGGACGTGATTTTGGTGTCATGGTGTTTAAAGATACAGAGGGTCATCACCTGTATTGGAAGTTTGTAAAGTACGAGACCACCAGTGAGTATGTTGCGGGTGTAGAACATCTTGAAAGCCAAGGCATAAAGATAAAGGGAATTGTATGCGATGGAAGAAAAGGTTTATTCAATGCATTGCAAGGCTATCCGGTTCAAATGTGTCAGTACCACCAAGTGGCCATTGTAACGCGGTATATCACAAGAAAGCCTAAAGTTCAGGCATCGAAAGAGCTGAAAGAAATCGTTCATTTACTACCCCACACGGATAAGGAAAGCTTTTGGGGTGCACTTGACGGGTGGCATTCAAGATGGAAAGAGTACATAAACACAAGGGCTATTAACCCTGAAACCGGCAAAAGCAGGTATGTACACAAAAGGCTGAGAAGCGCCTACAAAAGTTTAGAGCGAAATAAGCAATACCTTTTTACCTGGTACGACAACATTGAACTTGGGTTGCCCAACACTAATAATCAGCTTGAAGGAACTTTTACTGCTTTGAAAAACAAGCTGCGAAACCATAATGGGCTAAGCCGCAAGCGAAAAGAAAAGTTTATAAATGGGTTTTTGAAGGCATTAACTCTTGGAATAGTCAATAAATAAAGGCTGACGAGTGCCAGCCTTTGGGACTATTCCTGTCGGTCAGGATATTCCTGACAGGTTGCTCCCCAGCAGAGCCTGTTTCTGCTTACCTGACATACAAAATTATTAATACTACTTGTTTCTTTCGAAAAGCATCAAAAATAAAAAGCCTGAAAAATGTCCATTAGAACAAACTATCTAAAAAAAAGCCTGAATTTTGTCCATTACGCCAAAAATTTTTTTCAATCTTGTGTAAATGATTTGCAAATAGATTATTGCCTGTATCTGGTTAATTTGGTTTGTGCTATGTTGGGCTTTAGAGCTGGTATTATAAATATACCTGTTGCTTTTAATTCTTATTTTTCATTCTATCAATAAGCCTTCTCTCCAGTTTGGTGGGACGACCGGTTCCCTTAGGCCGTTTCTCGCTGTTCATTTCGCGAATCATTTGCTGTCGCTCGTATTCCTCGGGCGGGGTGAGGTCGGTAAGGTAGTCGGGGACCAGCTTGGCCGAAACCCGGTTGTGCAGGCAGGCTTTCACTTCTACGGTTTTGTTGAGGGTACCCAGGTTGATGGTGTAAACGTCGCCCACCTTCACCTCGCGCGAGGGCTTCACCGACTGGCCCTCTATCTTCACTTTGCCTGCCTTACAGGCTTCGGTGGCCAGGCTGCGGGTTTTGTACAACCTCACGGCCCAAAGCCACTTGTCAATCCGCACGCTTTCTTTCTCTGTCATTTCTCTCTGAAATAGATTTCCATGGGGGCTCCGGTAAATTCAAAATGCTCGCGCAACTGATTTTCCACAAAGCGTTTATAGTCTTCCCTCACATACTGCGGATGGTTACAGAAAAATACAAAGGCCGGATAAAAGGTTTTCAACTGCGTGATATACTTTACTTTCACCCGCTTGCCTTTAACCATGGGCGGTGGATTCTGCTCGATGATAGGCAGCAGGGTGTCGTTGAGTTTAGAGGTGCTGATTCGGTTCTTTCGGTTGTGATACACTTTCACGGCCCATTCGAGTACCTTCAGCAGGCGCTGTTTTTCCGTTACCGATGTAAATACAATGGGTACATCGGTAAAAGGTGCGATCTGACTTTTAATGTATTCTTCGTATTGTTTCAGGGTTTTGTGGTCTTTTTCCACCAGATCCCATTTATTCATGGCAATCACCACGCCTTTGTGGTTTTTCTTGATGAGGGAAAAGATGTTGAGGTCCTGGTTTTCGAAGCCTATGGAGGCATCCACCATCAGAATGCACACGTCGCTGTTTTCGATGGCCCGAATGGAGCGCATCACGGAGTAAAATTCAATGTTTTCCGACACTTTTCCCTTACGGCGGAGTCCGGCGGTATCGACCAGGTAAAAATCGAAGCCAAAAGCTTTGTAGCGGGTGTCGATGGCATCGCGGGTAGTTCCCGGAATGGGGGTTACAATGTTGCGCTCCTGACCGGTGAGCACGTTGATGAGAGATGATTTTCCTACGTTGGGCCGACCTACTACGGCAATGCGCGGGAGGTCGTCGCTATCTTCCTCTTCACGAATAGGTTTAAAGTGCTTGACGATGGCGTCGAGCAGGTCGCCCGTACCACTACCAGTAATGCCGGATACGGGATACACGTTTTCAAGCCCGAGGGCGTAAAATTCCGCGGTAAGATTTGTCAATGAAGGGTCGTCGATTTTATTAACGCCTACGAAGACTGGTTTGGTGGTTTTTCGAAGCAGGTCGGCCACGCCCTGGTCGAGGGGGGTGAGGCCTTCGCGACCATCGGTAAGAAAAAGGATCACATCGGCTTCTTCGATGGCCAACAGGGCCTGCTTGCGGATTTCTTCTTCAAAAATATCGTCCGAGCCTTCCACATAACCTCCGGTGTCGATTACCGAAAAGGAAATGCCATTCCAGTCGCTATGGCCGTAGTTGCGGTCGCGTGTAACTCCGCTGGTAGGGTCCACAATGGCCTGCCGCCCGCCAATGAGCCGGTTAAATAGGGTCGATTTGCCGGTATTGGGCCTTCCTACTATGGCTAGAATGTTTGAGCTCATCGTTATGGTTTTATTTTACAAGTTTTTAGAACATTATAATTCGTACCCAAAGCGGCGCAGAATTTTGGGGTCGTCGCGCCAATTGTCGGCCACTTTTACCGACAACTCCAGGAAAACTTTTTTCCCCACAAAGGCTTCAATGTCTTTACGTGCTTCAATCCCTACTTTTTTAATGGCTTCGCCACCCTTGCCGATTATGATGATCTTTTGCGATTCGCGGGCTACATATATGATGGCACTGATGCGTACCAGATTTTCTTCTTCCTTGAACGACTCTACTACCACTTCGGTATGATAGGGTACTTCTTTTCGGTAGTTGAGAAAGATTTTTTCGCGAATGATTTCTGAAACAATAAATCTTTCCGTTTTATCTGAAATCTCATCTTCTGGGAAGTAAGGGGGATTTTCAGGCAATAAGTCAATGATGCGTTGTTTAACCTGATCGAGATTTGCACCATGCAAAGCTGAGACGGCAAATACTTCAGCTTCGGGCAGGTGTTCCTGCCAATAACTGATTTCTGATTCTACCTCCTGAGGTTGTATTTGGTCTATTTTATTGATAAGCAACAAAACAGGTTTGTTCATCTCGCGGAAGCGAGCCGGAAGCCAATCAGGCGGGTTGCGCTCGCCTGCCTCAACCATATAAAGGAAAATATCAGCGTCTTCGAACGATCCCTCTACATATTTCATCATCGATTCGTGTAGCTTGTAGGCAGGGTCTAGTATCCCCGGTGTATCAGACAAGACAATCTGATACTCAGGAGTACTGATTATTCCTAAAATTCTGTGACGTGTAGTTTGGGCTTTGTACGTAACAGCTGAGATTTTCTCGCCAACCATGTAATTGAGCAGGGTGGATTTGCCCACATTGGGTCGTCCAACAATATTTACAAATCCTGCTTTGTGTGCCATCTTTCTGATTTAAAATTTTTTGCAAAGGTACGGATTTTATCGGGAAGAAATGTCGAAAACCTTCTTGTGGCTTAGTGCAGAAGAAGGTTCTTTTTTATAAGTGAATAGGATAAGCCTTTTTATATTAAGGGAATTGTCAGGCTTGGGTGATGATGCCTGTTTTCCTGAGTGCTTTTAGTGTAGCTTTCTCTCCCGCAGCAATTATTTCATTGAACTTATAAAAATGATAAGTACCGAATGAGTTCATGGGTATTCGAATTACCAGGTCGGGAGGATAAAGTTGAAGGGTTAGGTCAGTAATTCGTTGAAGCATGAGCCGGGCTGATTGTGTAAGCAATTTATAATAAGTGTATTGCTCTTGTTTTTTGCGGTTGAGCAGGTTGATTTTTTCGAGCCGCATAAGTTCGAGCAATTTCAGCTCATGGTTGTTTTTGTGAGGTTTTTCTAAGGTTTCATTTTTATTGCGCGTGATAGGAGAGGGTCCGTTAACATCCACGGCAATCAATATATCTGCGGGTTGACGTTTTACCCGATTAAGAGGCAAGGGGTTGACCACCCCGCCATCTACCAGTACCATACCATCCGATTTTACCGGGGTGAAAACGCCTGGAATGGAAATAGAGGCTCTTATGGCATCGTAAAGGCTTCCTTTCTCAAATACTTTTTCCTGACGGTTGTGTATGTCGGTGGCAACGGCAGCATAAGGAATAGGTAAATCCTCAATAGGGATGTCGGGGATAAGTTCCTGCATTTCATCCAGAACCTTATGTCCTTTGATGATACCATCGGCGCTAATGGTGAAATCGACAAGGCTGAGCATGGATTTTTTGTCGAGAGTGGCGAGCCATTGGGTATATACATTCAGACGGCCTGTAGCAAAGATGCCCCCGACAAGT
Source organism: Bacteroidales bacterium UBA2030 (assembly GCA_002332755.1). GTDB lineage: Bacteria > Bacteroidota > Bacteroidia > Bacteroidales > TTA-H9 > UBA2030. The sequence goes on from DDBO01000050.1 coordinate 4,841, forward strand.
GCGCCCATGGAAGTACCGGCAACGGAGGTTATCTCAAAGCCATGATCTAACAATGTGCGGATGGCACCTATATGGGCGAATCCCCTCGCTCCTCCACTGGAAAGTACCAATGCTGCTTTTCTGTTCATAATGACGGATTGTTAAAAGGCTTATCAAAGACCCTCGCCAAACCTCCGAGTGCAGTTTCCTTGTAAATAGGAGGTATATCGTGTCCGGTTTGGTTCATGGCTGCCACCACGCGGTCGAAACTTACCAGGTGTAAACCATCGCTGAGCAGGGAATAAACACTGGCATCGACAGCCCTGGCAGCAGCAAATGCATTGCGCTCGATACAGGGAATTTGCACCAATCCGGCTACCGGATCGCAGGTAAGGCCTAAAAAGTGCTCGAGCCCCATACTTGCGGCATATTCTACCTGTTGAGGTGTTCCTCCGAAAAGTTGCGAGGCAGCAGCTGAGGCCATGCTGCAGGCGGTACCTATTTCGCCCTGGCATCCAACCACTGCCCCGGATATCGACGCATTGGTTTTCACCAGATTGCCTATTATCCCTGAAGTAGCCAATGCCCTGAGAATTTTCATTTCACTGAAGTCATAATTTTCTTTGTTCATGTATAACACCGCGGGGAGGACTCCACTGGAACCGCAAGTCGGTGCCGTTACAATTAGCCCGCCCGAGGCATTTTCTTCGGCAACAGCCAGGGCGTATGCAAAAACAAGATTGCGACGCTTGAGGCTTTCTTTATGACTTATAAGTTTGATGTAATACTGAGAAGCTTTCCGAGGCACATTCAACCCACCGGGCAACACACCTTCGGCCTCAATGCCCCTGCGTATGGCTTCCTGCATTACGCGCCATACTTCTTTGAGGTAGTCCCATATCTCCGGCCCTTCATGCTCTTCAACAAATTCCCATATATGCCGGTGATTGGAATTGCACCATTGTAGTATTTCTTCCATCGTGCTCAAGGGGTACACTTTGGGCCTGTTTTCCCGCGTACCATCTTCGCTTATGTCTCCTCCGCCAATGCTGTAAACAACCCATTCGTCTACCGGGTTTCCGGAGCTGTCAAATGCTTCAAATTTCATCCCATTAGGATGAACCGGCAAAAACGTTTCAGGTTGCCATAAAAGGGAGGTTTTGTCAGCTCCTAATTCCTCTAAAATTGCCTTATCCGTAAGATGCCCGACTCCAGTTGCAGCCAGGCTTCCATATAAGGTTACCTTATATGCAGCAGCTCCAGGATTTTTTGTGGCGAAAATTCTTGCTGCTTTCCGTGGACCCATTGTATGGCTACTTGACGGCCCATTTCCAATCTTGTATATTTCGCGGATGGATTCCATGATATTGGAGTTAAAGTTAATAAGGATAAGAATAGGAACTGCAATATTATTTTAAGCTGACTATAGTAATTCCATCACCACCGGCTTCCGGAGATTCATCGTGAAAAGAATCAACAGCGTTTGTTTGGCTCAGATGCTGACGTACGAGGGTACGCAAAATGCCATTTCCTTTTCCGTGGAGGATTCTAATTTCTTTAATATTCAGCAATATGGCTTCATCGAGGAAATGATCCACACGGCGCAGGGCGTCTTCTCCCCGCATACCCCTCAGGTCGATGGTGAGACGGAAATTGTCGAGTTTTCGTTGAATTTCGTTGGTAATTGAATTGCGACGCCGCAGGGTGGTTTTCTTTTGACGGCCTGCATGTTCAAGTTCAGCAGGACGAGTGGTGAGTTTTACATTATTGAACAGTACCACGGCTTCATCCTCATTAATACTGATGAGTTCGCCAACAGTATCAATATTCCTAATTCTAACTATGTCTCCGGGTTTTAGAGGACGTTCAGGTTTATCCCCTTCTGCTTCTGCCGGCTCTTTTACCAAGCGAATGGGTTCTGGTTTCAGTTTTTCTTTCTCCTGCTCCAGTAATTTTTTCTTTTCTTGTAATTGTTGCCGTGCGCGCAGGGTGGCTTCCTTCTCGGCTTGTGTTTTTTTGATTTCGGCTATGGTGTTTTCAATCAGGCGATTGGTTTGCTTCAGAAGGTCAGCCGCTTCTTCCCTGGCTTTGCGTAGGATTTCTTTTTTGTTGAATTCCAGTTTATTGTATAAGTCCTGGTATTTTTTTAATGCATTGGAAAGGAGTTCGTCGGCCAGCTCAAGTTCTTTTCGTTTTTTGTCTAGCTCTTCTTTTTCTATTTCGAGTTGTTGAAGTTGTTGGTCGAAAGAGATTTGCTGTTGCCCGGCTTTTTCTTCAGCCGATTTAATAACTTCTTCAGGTAAGCCCATCTGGGCAGCAATTTCAAAAGCAAAGGAAGACCCTGGTCTTCCGGTTTGCAGGCGGTAGAGTGGTTTCATGGTGCGCAGGTCGAAGAGCATAGCACCATTGACGATACCATCAACCTTGCCTTGTAAAAGCTTGAGGTTAGCATAGTGTGTGGTGATAATTCCTATGGCTCCGCTTTTGCTGAGCTTTTCAATTACGGCTTCGGCAATGGCTCCGCCGGCTCTGGGCTCTGTTCCCGAGCCCATTTCATCAATCAGAAAGAGAATACCTGTTTGGGCTTTTTCGAGAAACTGTCGCATCGCCAGAAGGTGAGAACTGTAAGTGCTTAAGTCGTTTTCGATGGATTGTTCATCGCCCATGTCGAGCAATATGCCTTTAAATATCCCTGCTTCTGAGCCGTCTTTAACAGGTATAGGCAAGCCACACTGGAGCATGTATTGCAACAGAGCTACCGTACGTAAGGTTACTGATTTTCCGCCTGCATTGGGCCCTGAAATAATTAAGATTCTGTTTTCCTGGTCGAGGTGTAGATTCTGGGGAACTACTTCTTTCCCCTGAGCCTGGTGAAGTAACCAGAGCAAAGGATGAACTGCCTTATTCCAGTTGATGAGGGGAAAATCAACAAGCCGGGGCACTATTGCATGGATGCTCAGCGAAAAAGCCGCCTTAGCTCTGATAAAGTCGATCGTAGTAAGGTAGGCATAGGCAGCCAACAGATCGCCGGAGTGAGGTCTAACCCTGTCGGCCAGATGGGTGAGGATACGTATCAATTCTTGCTTTTCCTGGACACGCAATTCGGCTACCTCGTTGTTGATGTCGAAAACCTCATCGGGTTCTACAAAAAGGGTTTGACCGGTGGCCGAAGCATCGTGGATAAAACCTCTCAGCCGTTTCTTCCCGCCGGCCGGGATGGGGATTACCAAACGACCATTTCTCAGGGTAATTTCAGCGTCATCGTTGGTGATTTTCTCTTTCTTGGCTTCTTTTAATATTTCCTCAATGCGGCGGATGGCCCGGTTTTCCATTCTCCTGATTTCCTGGCGAATCCGCAATAGTTCAGGAGAAGCATCGTCCCTGATTTCGCCTCTGTCGTCAAGTATTTTGTTCAACAGATGAATGATTTCCGGTTCCACCCTGATGGTTTCGCTCAGCTTGCGCAATTCGGTATAAGCTTCTGATTCCTCGCGGTGAAAGAAACCCAGTAAGCGTTGTATCGAAACGAGAGAAGCCCGGAAATCGCCCAACAGAGCCGGATCGAAAAACGTTCCTGCAGGTCTCAGGCGGGTTATTTCGTTGCTCAGGTCGAAATAATCCGACGCCGGGAAACTGGTTTCGGTTTTTAATAGTTCCATCATTTCGGAGGTAAGCGACAGCTGCTGCTTTATTTCCTGAAAAGATGTACAGAAATGCATGCCGTAAACTTTCTCACGACCTGCATGACTCAGACAGTATGTAGCTACCAGCCTGCGTATCTCGTCGAATCCCGCTTTTTGTTCAAATCCCTGGGGGTATATCAATCCTAAAAGATGCTAATGGTTTTCGGGGTGCAAAGATACACTTGCCAGAAGGATATTTGAGTTATTTAGGGATTTGGCAGAAATGTATGAGTTCTCTGGAATGTTCATTATGATTTAACGCAGAGCCAGATTTTGGAAATCCGATGGTGACTTCATTAAATAATCGATATACTGAGCTCTTTTATAAACAAAAGGATCTTTGGTGTTTTTGAGAGAGAGTTTGCCTTTGAAATCATTTATACTGCGATAGCCCTTGCTATTCATCCAATCGTTTAAACCATCGACAAGATTGGATATGTGGTTGATTCCATTTTTATAAAGAGTAGAAACCACCTGAACGCAGTCGGCCCCGGCCAGCAACATTTTGATAACCTCATCAGCCTGATAAATGCCCCGAGATGCACAGAGACTGGCATTGAGGTTTCCATAAAGCAGACCGGCAAAACGCAAGGTGAGGCGGTAATCATTTTCAGGACTCAGGTTGTACGGTGTGATGTGCTTTTCGTCTTTAATGTCGATATCTGTATGAAAGAAGCGATTGAAAAAGACCATTCCATTTGCTCCGCTCTCGGCCATACGTCGCATATTGCCTAAAGGGTTGGTATAGTATGGGCTTATTTTAACAGCAACAGGAATATTTACTGCTTTTTTGACCTCTTCGATGGCGCGTAGTTGTGTATCGATAATTTCTTTAGAGGTATCTTCGAATTTTATGGGTACATGGTAAAAATTGAGTTCCAATCCTGCTATACCGGTATGTGCCAGTCGCTGAGCCCATTGTGGCCAGGTTTCCGGGTTTATGGCATTCAGGCTGGCAAAAACAGGAATATGTAAAGCCTTAACGGCTTTTTCGAGTTCGATTACATGCTCTTCGGCCCCTGAATGTTCAAGGCCCGGGAAAATGCGAAGCATTTCGGCGTGTCTTTCATTGTAAGGTTCAATAATCTGACTGAACTCATAGTTTTCGAGTTCGATTTGTTCCTCAAATAGGGTTTTGTAAACAATTGCGGCTGCCCCTGCTTCTTCCATTTTTCGGAGATTGCGCAGGTCGGAGCAAAGGTTTGAAGCTCCAACAATTACAGGATTCTTGAGGGGTATCCCCATAAAGCTGGTTGAAAGGTCGGTCATGGTTCTGGTCAAATTTAGGGTTCGTATTACACAAACGTTTGCAGAAATGCTTTTGTTTGATGAATGATATAATATTTCTGCCAAAACTGAACTTTTTTAAAATGTTTCTAAATTGGCGTTGTTGCCTGATAGATTTGAAAATCAGGCCTTGCATACCATAAAACTTCCTACCTTTGCACGATTTTTTTGCCTTGCATAAAACCCATTGCGATAATACCGATAAAATTCAAAACAAAATGGAAAAAAAGAAAAAGTTCATTACATGCGACGGCAACATGGCAGCTGCGCATGTAGCTTACATGTTTAGTGAAGTAGCAGCCATTTATCCTATCACCCCTTCGAGCACTATGGCTGAATACGTGGATGAATGGGCTGCATTCGGGAAAAAGAATATGTATGGTGAAACGGTGAAGGTTGTAGAGATGCAATCGGAAGCCGGTGCCGCAGGTGCAGTTCATGGTTCACTGCAAAGCGGAGCACTCACCACTACTTTTACCGCATCGCAGGGTCTGCTGCTGATGATCCCCAATATGTATAAGATTGCCGGTGAATTGCTTCCCGGTGTATTTCATGTAAGTGCTCGCACGGTGGCCTCGCATGCTCTGTCTATTTTTGGCGACCACAGCGATGTTATGGCTACCCGTCAGACTGGTTTTGCTTTGCTTGCCAGCGGCAGCGTTCAGGAAATTATGGATATTGCCCCGGTAGCTCACCTTACCGCAATCAAATCCAGAGTCCCCTTCCTCCATTTCTTCGATGGCTTCCGTACCAGCCACGAAATTCAGAAAATTGAATCGCTGGATGTTGAGGATATAAAACATCTGGTAGATTGGGAAGCTGTTCAGGCTTTCCGCAACAGGGCATTAAACCCCGAGCACCCGGTGACCCGCGGAACGGCCCAAAATCCTGATATTTTCTTCCAGGCCCGGGAAGCCAGCAATCCATACTATGATGCAGTACCCGACATGGTAGATGCCTATATGGAAAAAATGGCTGAAGTTACCGGTCGTCGTTACCGCCCCTTCGATTATTACGGTGCACCTGATGCCGAGCACATTATCGTAGCCATGGGCTCTGTTACCGAAACCATCCGCGAAGTAATTGACCACAAGCTAAAACAGGGCGAAAAGATTGGTCTTATCGCTGTTCATCTCTACCGTCCTTTCTCCAGTAAATACTTCTTTAATGTCCTTCCCAAAACCGTAAAACGTATTGCTGTTCTCGACCGTACTAAAGAGCCTGGCGCTGAAGGAGAACCTCTTTACCTCGATGTTCGCAGCATGTTTTATGGAATGGAGAATGCTCCCCTCATCGTGGGAGGCCGTTACGGATTAAGCTCGAAAGATACTACTCCCTCACAAATTCTGGCTGTTTACGATAACCTTAAAATGAATGAACCCAAAGACGGGTTCACGATTGGCATCGTTGACGATGTTACTTTTAAATCACTTCCGTTATATCCTGAAGTAAGTTTTTGCCCTGAAGGCACCTACGAAGCAAAATTCTATGGTCTGGGTTCCGATGGTACGGTAGGTGCTAATAAAAACACGATTAAAATTATCGGGGAAGAAACCGAACTTTATTGCCAGGCCTATTTTGCCTACGATTCCAAAAAGTCAGGTGGATTCACAGCTTCGCACTTAAGGTTTGGAAAATATCCCATACGTTCGACCTACCTGGTTACCACTCCCGACTTTGTGGCTTGCCACGTGCCGGCATATCTCAATAAATATGATATGTTGAAAGGCTTGAAGAAAGGGGGTACTTTCCTTCTTAATTCTATCTGGGATGCTGAAGAAACCAAGCGACGCCTGCCCGACCACATGAAGAAATACCTGGCCGAAAATCAAATCAACTTCTTCATAATTAACGCTACCCAGATTGCAGAGGAAATCGGTTTAGGTCACCGCACCAACACCATCATGCAAAGTGCCTTTTTCAAGGTATCGAATGTGATTCCCTATGATCTGGCCGTACAGAAAATGAAGGAAATGATTAAAAAATCGTACGGTCGCCAGGGTGATGTGGTTGTGAATATGAACTATGCAGCCGTTGATCGTGGTGGCGAAGTTGAAAAAGTTGAAATTCCGGCTGAATGGGCTGACATTCAGGTTAAAAAGGAAGAGGCCAATAATGAAATTCCTGAATTTATTCTGAATGTTGTTGAGCCTATCAATGCCCAAAAAGGTGATGATCTGCCTGTAAGCGCATTTGTGAATCGCGAAGACGGAACATTCCCTGCGGGTACTACCAAATACGAAAAACGCGGAATAGCTGTAAACGTGCCTGAGTGGCAGCCCGAAAACTGTATCCAGTGTAACCAGTGTGCTTACGTATGTCCGCATGCAGCTATCCGTCCTTTCCTGCTTACAGAGGAAGAAGCGAAGAACGCTCCTGAAGGCACGCGTGTGATTAAAGCAGTGGGTAAAGGTTTGGAAGGAATCAGCTTTAAAATTCAGGTAAGCGTTCTGGATTGCACGGGTTGTGGCAACTGCGCCGATGTATGCCCTGCCAAAACCAAAGCTCTTGTTATGAAGCCCCTTGAATCTCAACATGCTGAAATTGAGCGCTGGGAATACATGGACAAGAAAGTGGGCTATAAAGAGCAATATTTCGACAAAACAAAAAATGTCAAAAATAGCCAGTTTGCCCAGCCTCTGTTTGAATTCTCAGGAGCTTGCGCAGGTTGCGGTGAAACTCCCTACATCAAATTGATCACTCAGCTCTATGGCGAAAAGATGATTGTTGCCAATGCTACCGGTTGCTCCTCCATTTATGGTGGCTCGGCTCCCAGTACGCCTTATACCTCTAATTATATTTCAGGTAAAGGTGTCGCATGGGCCAATTCTTTATTCGAAGATAATGCCGAATATGGATTCGGTATTGCAATGGGAATAAATAAGCTGCGCGATAGGCTTGCACTGAGGATGAAGCAGGCCATGGGCAACGGTATCAGTGCTGAGCTGAAAGAGGCCTATCAGGCTTGGATTGATGGGAAAGATGAGTATGATAAATCTACTGAGGCCACACGCAAACTCTTACCCTTACTCGAAAAGGCCGAAGATGAAATTTCAAAGGAAATTTTCGCTTTGCGTCAATATCTCGAGAAAAAAGCCATTTGGGTAATAGGTGGAGATGGTTGGGCATACGACATCGGATACGGTGGTCTCGACCATGTAATAGCCTCAGGAGAAGATATCAACCTGTTGGTGCTTGATACAGAGGTGTATTCTAATACCGGTGGACAAGCCTCAAAGTCAACACCTACGGCTGCAGTAGCAAAATTTGCCGCATCTGGCAAGCGAGTTCGCAAAAAGGATCTTGGGCAGATGGCAATGTCGTATGGCTACGTTTATGTTGCCCAGGTTGCTATGGGAGCCAACCAGGCTCAATACCTCAAGGCCATCCGCGAAGCTGCTGAATATCCCGGTCCATCCCTTATTATTGCCTATGCACCTTGCATCAACCATGGATTGCGCAATGGAATGGGTAAGTCGCAGGAGCAGGAAGCCCTTGCTGTGGAATGCGGTTACTTTACCCTTTACCGCTACAATCCTTTACTCGAAGCAGAAGGTAAAAATCCCTTCCAGCTCGACAGCAAAGAGCCTGACTTCTCTAAATTTAAGGATTTTCTCAACAGTGAAGTGCGTTTCACTGCCCTGAAAAAATCCTTCCCTGCTGAAGCCGAACAACTTTTTGCTGCAGCCGAGGAAGATGCTCGTTGGAGGTACCACAAATATTTACGCCTAGCCAACTTGGATTACAGCAAGTAATCGACTGAAGTAATTTTCTTAGATTTTCATAGCCTGTCGCGATATCCTCATATCCGGCAGGCTTATTTGTTTTCTAAAGAAAGGGATTTTAACGATATATAAAAACAATATCAATATAGAAATTTTTTTTAATGAAAGTATGATTTTTTCGTTTTCGTGATTATCTTTGTAGCATTAACACTAAGTAAACTACTAATGAACTTATTGTTTTGAAATTTAATTAGTTGTTTAGAGTGCTAATATGACGATTACTAAACCTTCAAACCAAAATCTCAATGTTAAACCTTAAAAAACAAATGGTTATGTTAAATCTCCGTAAAATGGGGCAATACATGTTTGCCTTGTTGACGATGGTAGCCCTTTTTGGCCTTTCATCGTGCTCTAAAGAAGAAGAAAAGGAAGTACTAGCCGGATTTACCTTTCAGGTAGACCAGGTTAACTTCCTGAAAGTGACCTTTACCAACACCTCACAGAATTACACGACTGTGAACTGGAATTTTGGTGATGGCCAAACCAGTACTGAGGTGAATCCTGTACACACTTATGCCGCTGAGGGAGAATACACTGTAACCCTCACTGCTACCGATGCAAAAGGTAACAGCGATGTTTACACGGAAAAGATTACTCTCTCAGACCCCAACAAACTCCTCACCATGCTCACAGGAACTGAGTCAAAAACCTGGAAACTCTTGCGTGATATAAGCACAGGTCGATATCCGCTGGAAGTTGGTCCGGAAAATCACAGTCAGATTTGGTGGGCCATGGGTAGGGATAACAATGAGTTAGCAAACCGCCCCTGCATGCTCAACGATGAATGGACTTTCTATCGGGATGGTCGCATGGAATTCCGTACCCAGGGCGATTATTGGGCAGAAGGTGGCATGTTTGAGCCGGAAAACATTTGCAATTCTACCTCTCAGATGGTAGGCAAAAATGGTGAAGACCTTTCAGCATGGGGCGATGGAAATCACACTTTTGAACTGACCGTTGGAAACCCTAGTAAAATTAAAGCCGTCGGAAAAGGTGCTTACATCGGTTTCTTCAAGCTGGGCAATGGCACTGAGGTGAAAGTTCCCCAGGATTATGTTGAATACAACATTGTTAAATTGCATGATGGCAATGTAGATACCCTCATCGTGGAAGGAATCTATCGCTGGGATCCTAACTCAGAGGGAGGTTACTGGCGCTTTGTATTGGTACATTACGACAATCCTGCCGACGAACCACCTATTCCCGGTCCCTCGCCTGAAGCAGGTTTCACTTATACTGCAGATGGCTTGACCGTTACCTTTACCAACACCACAACCAATGGTGAAACCTACCTGTGGGATTTTGGTGACGGAACAACCTCTACCGAAGCCAACCCTGTTCACACCTATGCTCACGACGATATTTATATGGTCACACTGACTGCTTCGAATCCCAACGGACAGTCTGGCACTTCCAAACAGCTCTTTGTATCAGCAACACCGGTTACAGCAGAAGTGCTCAAAGGAGGTCCATGGAGGCCACGTGCTGAAGCCCTCTCTATCTTTGTGGGTCCCGGCCTGGGTGACTACTCGTGGTGGAGCGTACCCAAGAATTTCCTTGATGGTAGCAGCACTGGTTCTGATGACTGGTCTTGCATCACCGATGATGAATTCACCTTTGCCGATGGTGGGGTATTTATTTACAATACCAATGGTTCAGCCAGAAACGATGGATACTTTGGTTCACCCAATGGTTGCTGGAGCGACGAACAAATTGCTGCCAGTGGCAATGGTGCAGCTTTCGGTTCAGGAGTTCATTCCTGGGAACTTGTGACGGGAAGTAACGGCCGCCCGCGCATCATCCTCACCAATGGCCTTACGGGTGCTGCCTTCATCGGATTCTATAAAGGCTACTATGGCGGTGAAAATATGGACTCCAATAATCCTCCCAACGGTGGCAACCTTACCAATGAATACGAGGTGATGGGTTACGCCAACACAGGCACTAAAGAATATTTGTTTATTTCTGTAGATATAACCCCCGATCATAGTGGTGGTTCCGCTTGGTCGGTAATACTTGAACGTTAGTAATCAGCATCTGGTTTTAGGGATTCCGAGAATGATCGGAATCCCTTTTTATTACTTAATGGTTTAACCCTAAAAATACTGTTCATGAAGAGAATTCTTGTCTTATTATCGCTCGTTGCTTATACACTACAGCTCCAGGCACAAATTCTGAGCATAAGGGGTAAGGTAGCCGATGTAAAAGATCAACCTTTGCCCGGAGTGGCTATTTTGGTAAAAGGAACCACCACCGGAACAGTTACCGATCTCAATGGAAACTTTACTATTTCTGCCAAAGGAAACGATGTGTTGGTTTTCAGTTTTGTGGGTTATAAAAAGGTTGAAGTACCCATAAACAACCGTCAGGAAATCGTGGTAAAAATGGAAGAAGAAATTACCCAGCTCAACGAAGTGGTGGTTGTTGGATATGGTGCCCAGCGAAAGAAAGATCTAACCACAGCGGTGGCAATGGTGAGTGAGAAAGAAATTGCCAATCGACCGATAATTTCCGCAGCCCAGGTGTTACAAGGGAAAGCCGCTGGTGTGCAGGTGATTCAGCCATCGGGAAAACCCGGGCAGGGCTTAGCTGTTCGTGTGCGCGGTGCAACCTCGGTATTGGCCGGAAACGAACCCCTCTATGTGGTCGATGGCGTTCCTACTAATGATATACAGGGGCTTAACCCCAACGACATTGCGAGTATGAGTGTCTTGAAAGATGCTTCCTCTTCGGCTATCTACGGAGCGAGAGCTGCCAATGGTGTAGTACTCATTACAACCAAACGTGGACAGGAAGGAAATCCGGTAGTGTCGTTCAATACATATTTCGGTATGTCGAACCTCCGGAAAACCATTGACGTACTGAATACGAAACAATACCGCCAGTTGATGAGCGAAATATTACCGGGCAGCCTCGATCCCTCCTGGACCTATTTCAACGATTGGCCCGACTACACCTTTGGTACGGGATATACACAAAGCTATCAGTTTTCGGTGAGAGGAGGCACACAAAAATCGAAATACTACGCCGGTGGGGGATTCCTCAGCGAACAGGGTATTGTGAAACCCGCCCGTTTCGATAGATATAACTTCCGTATAAATCTTGACAATGAATTGAAGCCCTGGCTGAAATTAATCTCAAATGTGAATGTTTTGGCAATAGATACGAAGGATACCCCTGACAATCTGAGTTCGGGTCGTGGTGGAGTTATTATGAGTGCACTCAATACCCCCCCATTCCTGCATGTGTACAAACAAGACGGTAGTGGACAATTTGACCCCAACCCATTCCAACCTTCCTGGGAAAACCCTGCTGCCTATATGTATGGTCCGGATCAACGCTCATGGGATTATCAGGTAAATGCCAATACTGCTCTTGAAGCTGAGCTCATGCAGAAGCTCTTTTTCAAAACAAGATTTGCAGCAGATATTGCTAACCACAATTGGGATTATTACCTCGATCCGTTCAGAACCAATTATGGACGAAACATGAACGGTATTGGCCGCTCCGACAAATGGACCAGCCAAACCTGGCTTTGGGAAAACACCCTCGACTATGCCTGGAAAATGGGCGAACATAGTTTTACTGCACTGGGCGGTATGAGTTTGCAACACAATACCCGCAACGATAGTTACATTGAGGGTAACGATTTTCCTGCCGATACTAACGTGCGTACCCTTTGGGCGGCCAATAATATATCAGCAGGAACCGACCGGCAGGAATGGGCTCTTGCATCCTTCTTTGGCAGGGTGACCTGGGATTACAGCTCAAAATATTACCTGACGATGAGTGTTCGTCGCGATGGCAGCTCAAAACTGGCTAACCGCTGGGGCACTATGCCCTCGTTTTCAGCCGGATGGCGTATCTCTTCAGAGCCCTTCATGAAGCGCTTCACTTTTATCGACGACATGAAAATACGCGGAGGATGGGGTAAAAACGGTAACCAGGAAGGCATACCTAATTACGCCCGTTTTGGCCTTATTTCTTATTATCGCCGTACTATTACTAATCCTTTATCTGGTCCTGCTGCCGTGCAGGTTACTTACGGAAACCCTGACCTTAAATGGGAAACTACAGCCCAGACCAACCTCGGCTTCGATCTTACCATGCTCGACGGGAGAATTACCTTTAATTTCGATGTTTATTACAAAAAAACTTCTGATGTCATCCTCAATGTTCAGTTACCTACTTCGCTCCCCATACACTATATCCAAACCAATGCCGGTGAAATTGAAAACAAAGGTCTGGAGCTGAACCTGAATACGGTGAATGTAGATAAAAACTGGAAATGGACTACTGATTTTAATTTCTCACTTAACCGCAACAAGGTATTAAGCCTTAAATATACCGACGTATATTATTTTGGACAGATATATAGCAACAACGAATATGTTTCGATTGTACGGGCTGGTATTCCCCTGGGTTCTTTCTATGGTTATATTGCCGAAGGTGTTGATCCTAACACCGGTGATATGATTTATAAGGACATCAATAACAATGGAATTGTTGACCCTGCGGACCGTACCGTAATTGGCGATGCCAATCCCGACTTCATTTTTGGCCTTACCAACAGTTTCACTTACAACAAATGGGATTTCAATTTCTTCTTCCAGGGCAGTGTGGGTAACGATATCTACAATGCTACCCGGGTTGACCTTGAAGGAATGTTTGATAGCAAGAACCAATCGACTGCGGTTTTGCGCCGATGGACGCCACAAAATCCCAATACCGATATCCCCAGAGCAGTGGGAGGGGGCAATATGTATAATGTGAGAAACTCTACCCGTTTTCTTGAGGATGGTTCGTATGTTCGCCTGAAGTCCATCACCCTCTCTTATCGATTGATTGATAAACCTTCCAGAAAAACGGGTATACAGCGACTCTCGGTTTACCTCACGGGGAATAACTTGCTGACTTTCACTGGTTACAGTGGATTCGACCCCGAGGTAAATGCGTATGGAAATAGTGCAGTAGAAGCCGGTATTGATTATGGAACTTATCCACAATCACGCTCGCTGATGCTGGGTTTAAATGTTGAATTTTAAAAGATAGGAGGATACATATCATGAGAACTTTGAAATTTGCCTTAAGCCTCTTGTCGTTGACGCTGGTTTTCACCTCATGCGAAAAGTTTTTAGATGTAAAACCAGAATCGAATGGCATAGCCATCGAAAACGCAGCTGGCGATTCAGTTCTTTATAAATCGGCATCCGAAGTGGAAGCTGCTCTGGCAGGTGCCTATGCCGATTTTAAAAACGAATATTATCAACTGGATTACTATGTGAATGGCGATGCCCAGTCGGATGACGCTTATGCAGGTGCAGATAATCCTGCTAATTTTCAAATTGATGATTATAAGATAGATGCACTCAACAGCAATGTTTCACGCGATTGGGCGTATCTGTATGGACATATCGGCAAATGCAACAGTGTTATCAACAATGTGGACAAGTGCCCCGACCCCTCACTGACTGCGGAGCGTAAAAAACAAATCAAGGCTGAGGCTTTATTTATTCGTGCATTCCAGTATTTCCAGGCCGTGCAGCTTTGGGGTGATGTTCCTTTGCAGCTCACAGAAGTGAAGACGATTAGCGCTGCAAACCTGCCCGAGATTTACAACATTCTTTATCCTCCCAGGGCTTCCAAGGATGAGGTTTTCAAGCAAATTATTTCCGATCTTGAAAAAGCTGCCGAGGGTGTACCTGTTACTGCTGCCCATAAGGGTTTGGCAACCAAAGGCGCAGTTTATACGCTATTGGCTAAAGTATATGCCACACAGGATCCCCACGACTGGAACAAGGTGCTTGAATACTGCAACAAGGTGATCGACCTGGGAATTTATCAGTTGCTTCCCGACTATGATATGCTCTGGAACAACTCCCAGGAAAATTCTGTAGAATCTATCTTTGAGATAAACTACAGCGGCGGAAGTTCCGATGGAAACTGGGGGACGAAGATGTTTCGCGGTCTCGACTGGAAAAAATTCAATATCCCCAGCAACGACCTGGTGAAAGCTTTCCAGCAAGAGGGAGACCAGATTCGCTTCAATTCTTCTATTTATTGGGGAGATGTAACCGGGCGCTGGAGCGATCCCCATTGGCCTCAGAATCACTATCCTTTTATCAACAAATGGAGAAATTTCCAGGAAGGAAGTGACCAGAATTATATCATATATCGCCTGGCCGATGTTTTATTGCTTAAAGCCGAGGCCCTGAATGAACTGGGAGACTTGGCTGGAGCCGCTGCCTTGGTTAATCAGATCAGAGCAAGGGTGAACCTGCCCGCCATTACGGCTTCTAATCAAGCTGAGATGCGTTTGGCCATTGAAAAGGAACGCCGACTGGAACTTGCCTTCGAAGGCCACCGCTGGTACGACCTCAAGCGCACCGGCAGAGCTATCGAGGTAATTAACAACGTCAAAGGCGAGAATGATATCCCGCTTGGATATCAGCTCAATGAAAATCGTTTGCTGTGGCCTATCCCGCAAGCCGAATTGGATAAAAACACCAAGCTGACACAAAATCCTGGTTATTAATTTGTACATGCATAACAGTTAGTGTAAATGCCGGGGAAGCAGTTGATATAACTTTGTATCCTGTAACCCCGGCTATTTCAATAATTTTCTCCTATGAAATCTGTTTCCCTCAAATCGAAAATGTTTTACCTGTCATTAATGGCATTTGCACTGTTTGTGAATCTGAATGCCTGTTCTAAAAATAACAATCCCGATGAGCCTGACCCAGATACTTTGAAAGTTGCTTCAGCACAGGCCTGGCTTACCAAAGGAGACAAATCTGTATTATTTGAACATCAAAGCGATCTACCCATAACTCACCCGGGTGCAGCGGGTTGGCCGGAGGTTGTGGTGGATACGAATTACCAATTTCAGGAAATTGAAGGGTATGGGGCAGCCCTGACGGGTTCCTCCGCTTATCTGTTTCATCGCGCTCTCGACCCTTCGCAAAGACAATATATTCTGAAACAACTTTTTGATCCCAAAGAGGGGATTGGGCTATCTTACCTCAGGCTAACCATGGGGGCTTCCGACTTTTCCTTATCTGATTTTACTTACAATGATCTTCCTCAAGGGCAGGTAGATATTAGCCTGGCAAAATTCTCCTTATCACGCGATACCGAAGATGTGGTTCCGATCCTCAAAGAAATTATCGCTATTAATCCTGAGATAAAACTTATGGGAACTCCCTGGAGCCCTCCTGCCTGGATGAAGACCAATGGAAGCCTGAAAGGAGGACAGCTGAAGAAAGAATTTTATTCCGTTTATGCTCAATATTTTGTGAAATACATAAAGGAAATGCAAAAGCAAGGAATAGCCATCGATGCCATAACCCCTCAAAACGAACCCCTTTATTGGACCGCTGGTTATCCTTGCATGCAAATGCAAGCCGATGAACAGAAAGAATTTATCCGCGACCATTTAGGACCAGCCTTTGAATCTGCCGGACTACAGACCAAGATAATTGTATACGACCACAACTGGGACCATCCGGAATATGCTACCGCAATCCTTAGCGATCCTAACGCAGCAAAATACATTGCAGGGTCGGCTTTTCATGCTTATGCCGGGGATGTATCGGCCATGAGTACCGTGCATGAAGCCTATCCTGACAAAGGCCTTTATTTTACGGAAATTTCGGGGGGTGAATGGGCCGTAAACTTTTCCGATAACCTGATGTGGTATATGAAAAATATACTGATTGGCACAGCCCGCAATTGGTCGCGCAATGCTCTATTTTGGAATCTGGCTCTCGATCAGAATCATGGACCACGCAACAATGGTTGTCAGGATTGCAGGGGAGTTGTCACAATAACCAATGGAGGGGGAAGCATCATACGAAATGAAGAATTTTATGCCCTGGCACATTTTTCAAAATTCGTACGACCTGGAGCTCACCGCATTTATTCACGTCCGGATCAGGTGCTTATGAATATGGATTTCGTCGCTTTTCAAAACATTGATGGACAAAAGGTATTGGTAGCAGCCAATTATAACGATGTTTATAAGACATTTACGGTGAGGCAGACGAATCGATCCTTCAGTTATTCTCTTGCCCCCAAATCAGTGGTTACTCTGGTGTGGAGATGAGCCTTATTAGAGTAAATAGTAGCAAGCGGTAGCCCTGGCTGCCGCTTTTTTGTTGTCATTCAGATAATAATTGTGTAACTGTATGGCAGATCCATTGAATCTCTTTTTCTTTCAATCCTACAAAAAAGGGAAGTCTGACAATAGATGTAGCAAAACGTTCTGTATTGGGCAAAGTTACAGCCGGATTATGTTTCAAATAAAAGGGACTTTGATGCAAGGGCAGATAATGGAAAACGGCATGAATACCCTTAGCTTGCAGGGCTCTCAGCAAACCATCGCGCTTCGCTGCATCTTTTAGGGTGAAGTAAAAGAAATTGCCATTTACAGTAGCGTATGAGGGCACCTGGGGTAAATTAATGAGGCCCTGTTCGTGTAGCGGCTTTAAATATTGATAGTAGGAATACCAGATCTGTTTTCGTTTACGTTGAATGAAATCTGCTTTCTTTAGCTGGGCATAAAGAAAAGCCGCTATGATATCGGAAGGGAGAAAAGAAGAACCTGCTTCCACCCAGGTATATTTATCCGTTTCTCCACGCTGAAATGCTGCGCGGTTAGTACCTTTTTCCCAGATAATTTCGGCTTTTGACATAAGCTCCGGGTCGTTTATCACCAGGAGGCCTCCCTCGCCTGATATTATATTTTTTGTTTCGTGAAACGAGAACGTCGCTAAGTGTCCCAGGCTGCCCAGAGGTTTGCCTTTATAATAAGAATCATAGGCATGGGCGGCATCTTCAATCAGTAAAAGCTGGCGACTGCGGGCAAGGTCAATAAACTCGTCCATAGGGCAGGCCATCCCACAGTAGTGTACAACAACGATAGCGCGGGTGCGAGGGGTAATGCGCTTTTCTACATCAGCAGGGTCGAGCAAGGGGAGGTGAGGAAGTGTATCTGCAAACACTACTTTAGCTCCTCGTAAAACAAAAGCATTGGCGGTGGAGACAAAAGTGTAGGATGGCATGATAACCTCATCCCCGGGGCTGATACCTGCCAAAAGTGCACTCATCTCAAGGGCATCCGTGCAGGATGTTGTGAGAAGGGTTTTGCGAAAGCCAAATTTTGTCTCGAAGTATTGCTGACACAGTCGGGTGTATTTTCCATTGCCTGCAAGGCTTCCCCCCAGGGCTGCCCTGAGAACGCCCATGACCTCACCGGGGCCTACATAGGGTTTGTTGAATGGAATCTTCACTTTTCGCATGATTGCGCAGCGAAGGTAAGCATTTCGCCGGGTCTGGAAAAAGCCTAATTTCGTTGTATGAATCTTACGGGTCGAACTCTTCTGGAAGATATTGCCGGAGTGCTTGGTAGTCATGTGCTTTCGATGATAGCTGTGCTCGGCTTGTCGGTGTTGTTATCAAGAACTTTGGGACCTGAGGGTTACGGTATCTACACCTCTTTGTTTGCCATTCCTATGATTGTGATGGGTCTGGCGCAGCTGGGATTAAGCCGATCGGCCATCTTCCACCTTGGCAAACGCCTGTTTTCTGAAGGCAAGGTCATTGCTTCAATCTATGTTCTTCTGATTTTAACTTCTTTAGTAGGTGTTATCATTACGGCTGCTGCGTACGCCATAGTCGGCAATCCTCACTTTCAAGTGCAATGGATTGTTCTGATTTTAGCTGGCATTCCTTTTATGCTGGGTAATATTTACACCGGGGGCATTTTTATTGGAAGGGAGCAGATATTGGTAGCCAATCGTCTGCAATGGATGCCGGTAACCCTCAATCTTTTGCTTTCGGTTTTATTGGTTTGGGTATTAAGATGGGGAATCACGGGTGCTTTGATATCAACTTTTACTGCTACAGTATTTGTTTTTTATGTGGGTTATTCTCGTGTTAGGCATACCTTTGAGTATGAGCAGGGTATTTATCCTGAAATTTTAAGTAGCCTGGTAGGAAAAGGGATTGTTTACGCCTTGAATTTTGCTTTGCTCCAAATAAACTACAAAGTCGACGTTGTTCTGCTTCAACGTTTGGTGGAGCCCAAACATATTGGATATTACTCTCTGGGAGTATCTATTACCGAACAGCTCTGGCTTTTACCCTATGCAATAGGTATCGTTTTGATGAGCCGTACAGCAAACACTTCTGATAAAGCGCGAATGAATGCCACTACTGCCCTTTTGCTGCGTACCACGGTGCCTGCCTCCCTTATCGGGGCTGCTGCTATGGTTGTGCTTACACCTGTTTTTCTTCCTCTTATTTTTGGAGAAAAGTTTATTCCCTCCATTGCTGTAGTTCAAACTATCCTGCCTGGTATCGTGATTTTTATGATTTACCGGATTATAGAAAGTTATTATGCAGGATCAGGAAAGCCAATGCTCAGTGTAAAAATCTTGATTCCTTCTGCAATTCTTAATATTTTGTTGAATTTGTGGTGGATACCCCTTTGGGGAATTTTAGGCGCAGCCTGGGCCACCAATGTTAGTTATTCTGTGGCAACTCTCGCATATCTTCGATTTTTTAAAAAGGAAAGTGGATTAAGGCTCAGAGATATTATCTGGCCTCGCCGAAGCGATTGGCAATACCTGCGCAGGCGTCTGCATCCTTGAAAATGCACTGACCGGTAAGAAAGCACTGTCTGCCGGTGATTCTGTTCGATTTCCCGCATATTAATTTGTAAGTCAGGTTTTCGGAGAAAATTTGCTCCGGAATTTAAAAAATATTTTTACACAAGGGAAACAATTTAATGTAATTTTTGTTTCCATTGTGCGTTATCCTGTAAACGAATAATTGTTCCGAAATGATCGAACCTGAAGACAAGCTTAAAAATATCCTTGACCGCTGCCTTGGTCTGTTTTACCAATACGGTATTCGCAGCCTGAGTATGGACGACATCGCTCAGCGACTTGGAATCAGCAAAAAAACTCTCTATCATTTTTTTTCAAATAAGGATGATCTGGTGAGGCAGGTAATAGGATATCTCTCGCAGCGTCACCGCGAAAAATACGATGCCATTATTTCCGGTCCTGGAAATGCTATCGATAAATTGTTGAACGCAAGTATGATGGCTTGTGACGAGATGAGATATTATAATCCGGTAATGACATTTGATCTCCAGAAATATCATGCAGATATCGTGGAGGGGCATTTGAAGACGGAGAAGGCATATTTCAGAGAGAAGATACGCGAAAATCTTATTCAGGGAATAGAGGAAGGATTGTATAGGCCTGAACTGAATGTTGAATTGGTAGCCACTCTCTATGTGAGTAATCTTGCTGAATTACACAGGCTTGATGAGGTCCTGGCTCAGACAATAACCTTCAGGGATATTTTCCAGGTTATGTTCGAAAATTATATCAGGGGAATCAGTACAACAAAGGGTATTTCGTACTATGAGAATGAAATTGGTAAAATAATGAATAAAAACTGATTATGAACAACAAAGTAAAACTATTATCCATTTTCGTGAGCTTGGGACTGGTTTTGATTCATGTCAGCAAGGCCTCTGCCCAGGATACATTGACACTATCCCTCGAAGGAGCCGTAAAATACGCCTTGCAAAACAATACCGACATCCGTAATGCTCTGCTCGACCTTCAATCGGCCAACCGAAAAATTTGGGAAACTACGGCAATCGGTTTGCCACAGGTAAGTGCAAAGGCCCAATATAGCAATATCTTTAAAGTTCCAGAGTTGTCTTTTGGTTCATTTCTCGATCCAGGGCTTTTACCGACCGACCGTCCTCTTACTGCCCAAGACATTGCCAATGCTTATGTGGAGTCGCCGCCGGTCAAATTGGGGGTTAAGGAAAGCACAACTTTTGATTTTACGGTAAGTCAGTTGCTTTTCAATGGGAGCTACATTGTAGGCCTCCAGGCTTCCCGGATATACTACCAGCTAAGCGACCAAAATGTACAGCGTACCCAACTCGAGGTGGCCTCATCGGTGCGAGACAATTATGCCATGCTGCTGGTGGCAGCCGAAAATATCAGGATTCTCAAACAAACCCGTGACAATGTGGGTAAATTGCTTGAAGAAACCCGCGAATACTACCGCCAGGGTTTTGTTGAGCAAACCGATGTAGACCAGCTGGAAGTAACCTGGAATAACCTTGGCAATAGTCTCAGACAGGTAGAATCGGCCTATGACATTGGAAAACGTATGCTAAAAATACAACTCGGTATTGATCTGCGAGAGGAGATTAAACTTACCGACAGTCTGCCAGCCCTGATAAACTTTCCGGGCATTGAGCAATCGCTTGCTCAGACTTTTGATCCACAAAGGAGTATCTACTATCGTTTGTTGGAAACCAGTGAAAGACTGGCCCGCCTCGACCTGAACCGTGAAAAAACCGAGTATCTGCCTTCTATTGCGGCTTATTATAACCATCAGGAAAAAACCAAAAGACCGGAATTTGACTTTCAACCCAAAGATGTAATTGGAATTTCAGTGGAATGGAATCTCTTCTCGAGTGGGCAGCGAATGGCCAGGGTGGCTCAGAAGCGTTTGGCTCTTGAAAAGACCCGCAATCTTAAAGATTATCAGACACGTGCACTTCAGGTACAGGCTCGTCAGCTGGCCGATCAGCTCGCCGTAAAACGGGATGCATATTTTAATAATCAGAAAAACCTTGAATTAGCTCGTCAGATTTATGAGCGATCGCTTATCAAGTACCGCGAGGGAGTGGGTTCAAGCCTTGATCTCACTGTAAATCAGAATCAATACCTCAATGCTCTTTCGGGTTACTATCAATCTGTATTCGACCTTATTTCTGCTCACAATCAGCTAGATAAAATTTTAAATAATCTTCCCCTAAACTGAGAAATGAACATTAAACATTTACATAAATGAAAAAGTACCTATTTGTTTTCGTAATGATTTTAGTGGTTGTATCCTGTGGAACCCAGGATCCCAAAACCCGCCTTGAGAAGCTAATGGCCCAGCGCGAAAAACTTGACGCTGAAATATTGGAACTGAAACGCCAGATTGGCGAAACAGATACTTCTTTTAAACTGCCTTCAATCACGGTAGCCATTACTGAAATGCAACCTCAAGATTTCAAGAATTATATTGAAGTTCAAGGGAAAATTGATGCCGACGAAAATACGGAAGCCGTACCTCAGACTCCTGGTGTGGTGGAAGCCATTTATGTAAAGGAAGGCGACCATGTGCGCAAGGGTCAGCTTTTGGCATCGCTCGATACCAGGGTACTACGCCAATCGGTGGAGGAATTGAAAGTGCAGCTCGACTATGCCACCAATCTCTTCAATAAGCAGAAAGCTTTGTGGGAAAAGAATATAGGATCAGAAGTGCAGTATTTGACCGCAAAGAATCAAAAGGAATCCCTCGAACGCAGATTGGCCACTCTTAATGAACAAATTGAATTGGCGATGATAAAGGCTCCTGTATCAGGTACGGTGGAATCGGTTCCTTTTAAGGTAGGGCAAATGATTTCGCCGGGTGTTCCCGGAGCATCCATCAGGGTAATAAATATGAACAGTGCTAAAGTAGTGGCCGAGCTTTCCGAAAAATATGCTCCCATGATTAAAAACGGTGCTGAGGTACTTATTCAAATACCTGACCTGGGTAAAGAAACCCGTTCAAAAGTTCGTTTTACCAGTCGATATATCGACCCCAACAACCGCACTTTCAAGGTAGAGGCCGGATTGGGCGATGTTGCCACAGAATATCGCGCCAATATGGTTGTCGTGATGAAAATTAATGACTACACCAATCCCCGTGCTTTTGTTTTGCCCTTGAATGTCATTCATAAATCCTCTTCGGGTGATTATGTATTTATTGCAAAGCCGCATGGCAATGGTTATGTCGCCTCTGTAAAGCATGTAAAAACAGGTCGGGTATATGCCGGAATGGCCGAGATTACAGAAGGTTTGGAGGAAGGCGACAAGGTAATTGTCAACGGATATTCGGGTTTGAAGGATGGCCAGCCGGTTAAATTCTGAGTACAAAAAAACGGATTACTATGAAAAAGCAAATAGAAAAAGTCAGGGAGTTTTTTGCAACAAGCTGGGCTATTGATAATCGGACAAGCATTTATGTTTTGACGATTATTATATCTGTCATTGGATTTATGAACTATCTCTCCATTCCCAAGGAGCAGTTTCCGGAAGTAGTTATTCCATATGTAATGGTGAATACGGTTTATCCGGGAACCTCTCCGCAGGACATGGAAAACCTGGTAACACGGCCAATCGAAAAGCAACTGAAATCCATCAACGATGTTAAGCGGATTACCAGCAACTCGCTCCAGGATTATTCCAGTATTGTGGTCGAATTCACTACCGATGTGGAGCTCAACGAAGCCAAACAAAGGGTTAAGGATGCTGTGGATAAGGCCCGCAATGATCTTCCCAGCGATTTGCCCGACGATCCTTCCGTGATGGATATAGATCTTTCGGAAATCCCCATCATGTTTATCAATCTTGCCGGTAATTACGACCTCGATCGTTTGAAGCAATTTGCAGAATTGGCGCAAGACCGCATAGAAACCTTACCCGAGATTACCCGGGTTGACATCGTAGGCGCTTTAGACCGCGAGATCCAGGTTGACGTAGATATGTACAAGATGCAGGCGGCCCAGGTTACTTTTAGTGATATTGAGCGTAGCATCAGTGCCGAAAATCTCACACTCTCTGCCGGGTCAGTCACAAATACCGGGTTCCGCCGCAATATCAGAATTGACGGACAATTTACAAATGTTGAAACTCTGGCTAATCTGGTAATACCCACAGCCAACGGCGGATACATTTTTTTGAAGGATATTGCTGAAGTAAGGGATGGTTTTAAGGAGCAGGAAAGTTTTTCGCGTCTCAACGGTAAAAATGTAATAACCTTAAATGTGGTTAAAAAAAGCGGACGTAATTTGCTGGATGCCTCCGATAAAATAAAAAACATCATTAACAACGAATTAAAAGGGAAAGCCTTTCCTTCCGATCTTGAAGTTACCATTACGGGCGACATGTCGCGCTATACCCGAAGCACCCTCGACGAGCTCAACAATACCATCCTCATTGGATTTATCCTGGTAACAATAGTGCTCATGTTTTTTATGGGTTTCAATAATGCTTTCTTTGTCGGGTTGGCAGTTCCTCTTTCGATGGCCGTGGCTTACATTGTCATTCCGGGCTTTGGCTTCACCCTTAACATGATTGTGATGTTTGCCTTTATTTTCGCCCTTGGTATTGTGGTTGACGATGCCATTGTGGTGATTGAGAATACACACCGCATTCATCGCTTCGAGCCCGATATTAAAAAGGCAGCAAAATGGGCGGCCGGTGAAGTTTTCCTTCCTATTCTCTCCGGAACCCTTACTACCCTTGCTCCCTTTGTGCCGCTGGCTTTCTGGCCCGGTATTGTTGGTGAGTTTATGTATTATCTGCCTGTGGT
>DDBO01000147.1 GCA_002332755.1 Bacteroidales bacterium UBA2030
TTCGGTGAAGGCCAAATCCATTGTCAAGCGTATGAAGGAAAAAGCCTTTGCTGCCAGCGTGAAACGTGAGAATATTCTTGAATGTGAGGAAATTGGAATTCCTATCGACCAATTTGCTTCTATCGCCCTCTCTGCTATGCAACAAATGCCCGATTATACACCCTAAATAGTTATGTAAGCTATGGAAAATAAAGCCCTTCACAACGCATTTTCATGGCCCTTGCGTCATTACCGTTGGATTCTTTTTGCTCTTTTTGCTGTTTACATGGCTTTCTTCGATCGTTACAGCCTGATTAACCAGTATAGAATACACAGAGAATTAAAAACTTTACGGGACAAATCGGAATGGTACAAACAACAAACGGAAATGTATCACCAACGTTTACAGCAAGTTTTGTATAATCCGGAGGAAACTGAGCGTTTTGTGAGGGAAAATTACCTGATGCAGCGGCCCGGTGAAAGGGTTTTTATTATTGATAGATAGTGCTTTTGTTTTGATATTTGTTCCAAGTTCCAGGTTCCGAGTTCCGGGTTCCAGGTTCCAAGTTTCAAGTTTCAAGTTCCAAGTTCCAAGTTTCAAGTTCCAAGTACTGGATTGTGTATTTGTGTATTGAACCCCTTTATACAAGGGGGCCTTTTGTTTATTGTTATGATTATCAAAGGAATATGTTTTCCTGTCAATTCTTGTTTTTGGTCCGCTGGCCAAACTTTTTTTTCAAAAGTTCATCCTTTTGCTGTGATTCTAGTTCTTTCTCTTCCAGCAGCTTCTTTAACCTTATGCTTTCCTCCTCCAATCGCTTAAGCTGCGCCTCTAAATCCTTTCCCCGCCTGTCTTCTAATCCCTAAAGTCCTGAAGCTACGTAGCGGTTGAGCCAGTTGTAGTATTGCGTCTTCGATATGCCATACTTTTTACAGCCTATTGTAACCCCTAACTTTTTAATGTCCAGAATTATCTTTTCCTTTTCCTGGGGTGTCCGTTTGTGAATCTGTTTTACCATAAGTGATGCAGGTTTTTTACTTTTTATAGGGTTTCTTTGAGCATCAGACAATTTGAGATTTTGAGATCAGGGATTGGAATTTTAAAATAGATAGGTGGTTTTGGTCATGATGGTTTCAGTCAGGAAGTAAAAAATCAATGAGTGACTTTACGAGTAGAGAATTTCATTCCCGAATAAAGAGGTGATTTATTCATGGATTTTTCATTTTTATGTCGATCCTTGCCCTGACGGGCAGATGGTCGGCAAAGCCACCTTCGTAGCGCATACCGTTGTAAGTACGGAAAACGCGTTTACCCGTGTAAGTTTCATCTGAGGTGAGCAGAAATTCAGGGGAAAATATCTCCGCTTTTCTGAGGCAGAGGTTTCCTCTACATTCCAAGAGTCTTTTTGAAACAATGATATGGTCGATAATGTCCCATTGTCCCTGAAACTTATGGGATCCAATGTTTTGTTTTTTCATCAGTGGTGCCATGAGATCGTAGAGTCCTGAGAGGCATGGTTGGCTTGTATCGGAACATGCTCCAAGAATATTTTTTACTGAGAGGTCAAAAGGATTGTCGTTTAGGTCGCCCATGATGAGGATGTTGTGTTGTCTGGTAGCCAGTAATGAATCGGTGAGCGAACGCAAAGTACGCGCAGCAGCAAAGCGCCGTGGCATGCTGCCGGCCACCCCTCCGTATTTCGAGGGCCAGTGATTAATAAAAATGTGAAGGGTATCACCACTGGGCAGGGTGCCACTTACAAACAGAATGTCTCGAGTTTGTAAGCGGTTTCCAAGTGAATCTTTAACAGGTATCGCCCGATGCTGAATCACTTTGAAAGAATTCTTTCGGTATAGCAGCGCTACATCAATGCCCCTGGGGTCCGGCGATTCGTAGTGTATAAACCGGTATCCCAAACCTTTTAATGGGCTGGCATTCACCAGCATTTCCAGAACAAAATCGTTCTCTATCTCACAAAGGCCTATTAAACCTGGCATCTCCCATTCTCCGGCTGCCATAAAAACCTTTGCCAGATTGTTGAGCTTTTTGTATAAACGGCTTTTGTTCCAATGATAAGTCCCATTTGTCGTAAAACCTTCGTCTGCCTTTTGTGGATCATCTTCGGTATCAAAGAGATTTTCCACATTGTAAAACATTACCGTAAAACCCTTTTCCTGACCACTCAACAAAAAGGTGTTAAATAAAAAGAAAGCAAGCCAAATCAAGCGGAACATATTTAGTTCATGACTGCTTTAAAATCTTAATTGCCTTGATGGGATCAGGATGGGCAAAAATAGTATTCCCTGCCACCAGTACATCTGCCCCGGCTTCACGCAGCAGTCGGGCATTTTCAAAGGTGACTCCTCCATCAACTTCAATAAGCGACCGACTGTCCGCTTCGATCAACATTTCTTTTAATTGCTTGATTTTATCAATGGTTTTGGAAATAAATTTTTGACCACCAAAACCGGGATTGACTGACATGAGAAGCACAAGGTCTACATCGTTTAAAATGTTCTCTATTAAACACAATGGACTGTGTGGGTTGAGTACAACACCAGCTTGCATGCCTAAATGTTTAATCGCATCAATTGTACGGTGCAGATGTGGACACGCTTCTGCATGTACGGTCAGTATATCGGCCCCGGCTTCCTTAAAAGCCTCGAGATATTTATCGGGCTCCACTATCATCAGATGAACGTCGAGGGGTTTACGTGCTATTTTGTGAATCGACTGTATTACTGGAAATCCAAAAGAAATGTTTGGCACAAATCGGCCGTCCATGATGTCGAGGTGAATCCAGTCGGCATCGCTGCGGTTGAGTATTTCAATAGTTTCGCCCAGGCGGGTAAAATCTGTGGTGAGAATGGATGGGGCTATCAGTGGCATGCCTTAATTTTTGTTAAATGCAAAATTAAGTATTTGGGTTATCTCTATTTTGATTTGCCTTTCTCTACAAAAGATTATCTGATTTTATTTGGGGAAATTTCTGTTTTTAGTCAGGTATGGCAGCAAAGTGTAAATTTGCGCTCTGTTTCAGGGGTATCAGACCAATTTTTCTATCAAACCTGCGTTGTAATATTATGCGTAAGGTATTCGTCTTAAGTGTAATCATTGTATTTGTTTTTCAGAATATTAAGGCTCAATTGATGCCTGTTGACCTGGTATGCTCCAGTGTAGCATCGAATGGAGATGTTACCATAACCTGGATACCGAAATATTCCAGTCTGGATTTTGCCCGTTACGAGGTATGGTATACCCTAAATCCGGCAATGGGTTTTTCAAAAATAGCTGAGGTAACGGATATTGCACAGGATAGTTACACACATGCCGGGGCGGCTGCTCATCTTCAGGAAGCTTATTATTTTGTGAAAACCATTGCCATATCGCAGGCTTTTGCCATTTCCGATACTATTGCTACACTGCGTTTGGAAGGCCAGTTAGTAAATCAAACGTATGTGCAATTGAAATGGAATTCCCTGATGCCTGTTCTGCCTCCGACAAATTATGGATTTTATAGAATTTTTTGGCAGAAACCGAATGTAGGTTGGGTTTTACTCGACTCAGTGTCCGAACCTGCCTATTCGCATAAGGTACTTCCCTGCAATGATAATTATTATCGGATAGAAATGGGTGACCAGAATTGTATTTCTGCTTCTGCCGTCTTAAAAGTCGATCGCGACATAGAACAACCCCCTACACCCATACTGGATAGTGTTTCGGTGAACGACGGGCAGGTAATTATAGGCTGGCAGCCTTCCATAGCTCCCGATGTACAGGGCTATGTTGTTTACCGTCAAAATGCCGGAATCTGGGATACTCTTGCCTTGCTCGAGGGGGAAAATCAACGCTATTTTATAGATACTACAGCAAAGCCACATACTCAAAGTTATTTATACTGCATTGCAGCCTTCGACAGGTGCGGCAATGCCAGTGCCGATATGGGCATACCCCAGGCTCAGCAAACTCTCTTGCTGGCTGAGCCTGTTTTCGATGTTTGTGCTGACAGGATTACTCTTTCATGGTCGGCCTATACCAATATGCCCGGAAACCTTAAGGGATATCGAATCCTTGCCCGCGAATCTGCCGATACTGAATATATTCTTGCCGTTGTAGGTCCTAATACCTTGAGCTATACTTTTGACCATCCCCTGGATGGAATTAAGTATTCTTTCCGTATTCAGGCATTTAGTGAATCAACCACCATTACTTCGACTTCGAATGAGCGAAAATTGAAGGTGAGAAAACCTCCGGCACCTGAATATGCCTATATCAGATATGCAAATGTGGTAATGAATCAGAATATTGTGATTCAAATATTTGCAGATACTTTGGCCCCGGGCACCGAATTTCACCTTTTCAGGAGCAATCCGGCAAACGGAAATTTTGAACCAGTGGCTGTTTTAGATTCTTCCTCAGTAAACCTTCCTTATGTAGATACCAACGTTAATGTTCATAAAAGGCAATATTTTTATCGTTTAGCTGTAATTGATAGTTGTCAAAATACCGCACTCGTCTCAAATACCATCAGTTCTGTATTACTTACTAACCCTACAGGTTCCACCCTTGAATGGACTCCACTGGAGGGCTGGGATATTGGAGTGGAAACATATCAGATTTATAAAATCATTGGGGTTGATACGTCATTAGCTGCTGAGGTAGGGACTTCAGTTAATTCATGGACAGACGAAGATATTGATTTTGCACAGGGTGCTTTTTATTTTGTGAAAGCTATTGAGAGGGCAGGTAACCAGTATGGTTTTAGAGAAGAGGTAGTCTCAAATACCATTCAAATATCCCCCCGGTTCAGCATAGCCATTGCCAATGCTTTTACTCCCTGGAGAGAGACCAATAACATTTTTAAGCCCCGCCTTATTTCCTTTGACCCTGAAAATTATTATTTTGCCATCTATAATCGTTTTGGTCAGAAAATATTCGAAACCTATTCGCCTGATGAAGGATGGGATGGCACGGTAAAAGGTAAACGCGCCCCTTCAGGTGTATATGTATATTTTTTGCGTGTGCTCACGAATAAGGGTCGGTACCATGAACAGAGGGCGGCTGTCCTTCTGCTCGACTGAAAATTCCCGTAAGGGCTAATTTTTATACATTTGCAATCCCAAAATTCTATTTTTATGAGTCAACCCAGATCCACTCTCCTCAGGGAAGGGCTTACCTACGACGATGTATTACTGGTGCCTGCATTTTCAGAAGTAATGCCTCGTGAGGTTGAAATTTCTTCATGGTTTAGCCGGCATATACCGGTAAAAATTCCCATTGTAACGGCAGCCATGGATACAGTAACAGAATCTACCATGGCCATTGCTATTGCCAGAGAAGGAGGAATAGGCGTTCTTCACAAAAACATGAGTATTGAAAGGCAGGCGCTGGAGGTAAGAAAGGTTAAGCGGGCCGAAGCAGGGATGATCCTTCAACCTGTAACAGTAAATGTAAAGGCCAGGGTTGGGGAGGCTATTCATCTGATGAGAGAACATAAAATTGGCGGTATTCCGGTGGTGGATGATCAGCAAGTGTTAGTAGGTATTCTTACCAATCGCGACTTACGCTTCGAGCGCGATATGAGCCGTTCGGTGGCCGATGTCATGACTTCCAACGTCATTACCACGAGCGAGTTTACCGATTTTGAAAAAGCTGCCGAAATACTGCAGGAACATAAAATTGAAAAATTACCCGTGGTCGATCGCCAGGGCAAGCTCATTGGGTTGATTACTTACAAGGATATTATCAAGCTCAAGTCGATGCCCAATGCCTGCAAAGATGGCAAAGGACGACTCAGAGTTGCCGCAGCTGTAGGTATCACTGCGGATACCTTAAAAAGGGTAGAGGCTCTTTTAAAGGAAGATGTTGATGCTATTGTTATTGATACAGCTCATGGCCATTCGAAAGGTGTTATGGACATGGCCCGCAGGGTCAGACAAGAATTTCCTGATGTCGATCTTGTTGTTGGAAATATTGCCACTGCTGCAGCCGCGCTCGACCTGGCTGCATTGAATGTAGATGCAATAAAGGTTGGAATAGGACCGGGGTCCATATGTACCACCCGGGTAGTTGCCGGGATTGGTGTTCCACAACTTACGGCCATCATGGATGTTTACGATGCTATACGCGATGCGGGTATTCCAATTATTGCCGATGGGGGAATCCGTTATACGGGCGATATCGTAAAAGCTCTGGCCGCCGGAGCTTCTACCATAATGGCCGGTTCGTTGTTTGCAGGTGTAGATGAGTCGCCAGGAGAAGCCATTATTTATGAGGGTCGTAAATACAAGACCTATAGAGGAATGGGTTCGCTCGAAGCCATGCAGCAAGGCTCTAAAGATCGTTATTTCCAGGACATGGAAGATGATATAAAGAAATTGGTACCCGAAGGAATTGTTGGCCGTGTGCCTTACAAAGGGTCTCTCAATGAAGTAGTTACGCAAATGGTGGGAGGCCTCAGGGCCGGTATGGGCTATACAGGTTCACGCAATATTTCCGAATTACGAAATGCTACTTTTATACGTATCACTCAAGCCGGAGTAGTCGAAAGCCATCCTCATGACATTACTATAACCAGTGAAGCGCCTAATTATTCACGCTAAATTCTATTGATATACCATTAAACCAAAATCGCATAGTGTTATGATGAAACATTTGGGATTTATTTTACTTCTGCCTGCACTGATTTTGTCCTGCAGGGTCAGTGCTCAGATTGACGATAAAGAAGTGTTAATGACCATTGATGGTCAGAAGGTTACTGTTGGAGAGTTTTTGAATATTTACAACAAAAACAATGTGCAGACCGAGGTTGCCGACCGAAAGTCTATGGATGAATACCTCGACCTTTTCATCAATTTTAAACTGAAGGTGAGAGATGCCGAAATGGCCGGACTTGATACCGTAAAAAGCCTTCGCGAAGAGTTGGCCGGATATCGTAAGCAACTTACGCCTCCTTATTTTG
This sequence comes from Bacteroidales bacterium UBA2030, assembly GCA_002332755.1. Lineage (GTDB taxonomy): Bacteria > Bacteroidota > Bacteroidia > Bacteroidales > TTA-H9 > UBA2030. The sequence continues at coordinate 6,942 of DDBO01000147.1, forward strand.
TTGATAAAGAAACTCTTGATATGCTTGTAAAGGAAGCTTGGGAACGTATGCAATACGACCTGAGGGCCAGTCACATTCTGGTGAGGGTCGACCCCATGGCTTCCGCTGCCGATACCCTGGCTGCTTACAAAAAAATTCAGACTGCTCTTGAACGTGCCCGCAAAGGGGAAGATTTTGGCAAACTTGCCCTCGAACTATCGGAAGACCCATCAGCCCGGGACCGGGAAGCTACCTCACAGCGGCCTTTTCTCAGGGGCAATAAGGGAGACCTGGGCTTTTTTACTGTTTTTAATATGATCTATCCTTTTGAAAATGCTGCCTATAAGACCTCCAAAGGTCAGGTCTCCGATATCGTTCGCACCAACTACGGGTATCATATCATTAAGGTCTTCGAAAGACGCCCTGCCCTGGGACGTGCACAGGTCGCCCATATCTTCTTTCAGATTCCTGCAAATGCCAAGGCTGAAGACAGCCTGCGCATCAAAATGAGAGCCGACTCGGTTTATCAGCGCTATCTTGCCGGCGAAGATTTTACTAAATTGGTTAAGGAATTTTCTGACGATAAAGGTTCTGCAGCCCGCGACGGTGTACTTCCCTGGTTCACTTGCAACCGTCTTGTCCCTGAATTTATGGAGGTGGTTTATAGCCTCAAACCCGGTGAGGTCTCAAAACCGGTGCTTACCTCCTATGGCTGGCATATCATAAAAATGATTGACCACAAACCTATAGGCTCCTTTGAAAATGAGGAACAGGACCTCCGTCAACGTATTGAAAAAGACTCCCGTTATTCCCTCACCAAATCCCATCTGATTGCTAAGCTAAAAAAAGAGTATGCATTTAGTGAAAATTCCAAGGCACTGGCCGACCTACTGCCCCTTCTCGACACCAATATCTTTCATGCCAAATGGACAGTACCCTCCTCAAAAAAACTGAAAAAGGAAATATTTTCTCTGGCAGGGCAAAAATATACGCTTAACGATTTTGCCAATTGGCTGTCGAAAAATCAGAAAAAAATGCAAAAGGCCGACCTTGGCATGTACCTGAAAACTAAATATAAAGAATATGTTGATGAGCAGGTTGTGGCTTACGAAGACAGCCGGCTCGAAACGAAATACCCTGATTTTGGGCTTTTGATGAAGGAATACCACGACGGCATTCTGCTTTTCGAGATTACCCAGAAAAAAGTATGGGATAAAGCCATTCAGGATACTACCGGACTTTTGGCCTTTTACGAGTCGGTAAAAAACAATTACATGTGGCCCGACCGAAAAGAAATAACACGGGTTCAGATTCGAAATATAAAAGACCGTAAAATGGCCGACTTGTTGGCAAAGCAGGTAGTAGAATGGATCAATTTTGCGGATATGACTCTGACCACCATGAAGGAAAAAATCCTTGAAAACGACTCTACTTTGATTGTTGATATTGAACGTGATAAGGTGGCAGCCGGAGAAGAATCCGGAGCGGATGAGCTTACTCAGCCCCAGTCTTATAGCCGTAAGGATGAAACTGACGAAAGCGGTCGGATTTCTCTTCGTATCGTTGTGCTCAACCGACTTCTGCCTCCCATGCCCAAGGAATTGGACGAGGTCCGCGGTCATGTTACTGCCGAATACCAGAACTACCTCGAAAGTGAATGGATTAAAAAACTTAGAGAAAAATACCCCGTAGTTGTGAATCGTGAAGTTTTTGAAAAAATTAAAAATCAATAAGATAAAATAAAAGTGAAAGATTCCCGTTCACTTTGGCAATAGGAGCCTGAGTGGACGGGAAAATCTGCTTACTTCAATTACCGATGCGTAGGAAATCTGTCATTTATGCGCTACTGATTTTGCTTGTAATTACCCTGGGAGGATGTAATTATTTGCGTCAGAAGTTTCATTCTGAAGAGCCTGTGCTTGCCAGGGCGGGCAACGAATACCTTTATTTGTCCGACATCAAAGGGGTAGTGCCCAAGGGCACACCCCCGACCGACAGTGTACTCATGGTCAAAAATTACATTGATATGTGGCTTCGCAATCGGGTGGTCTTGCGATATGCCGAAAAAAACCTGGAGGCCTCTGAAAAGGATTTTTCCCGACAGATTGAAGAATATCGCAACTCCTTGCTGATTTATACCTACGAAACAAAACTCATTCAGCAAAAATTGGATACGGCAGTGAGTATGCAGGAAATCGAAGAGTATTACGAAAAGAATAAAGACATCTTCAAACTGCGGGACAATATTGTTAAAATGATTTTTTTCCGTTTGTCTATCGATAGTGTGAAAGCTGCGCAGGTGGCCAGAAAAATGCTTGAGGCAGACACTATTACCAACTTCGACCAGCTCGAAAGATTTTGCCTTCTCAGAACATCGGCTTACGTGGTTAGCCTCAATTCGTGGTATTCCTTCAGCGACTTGCAAAAATTGGCGCCCATTGTAACGTATAACGAGGAATTATTTTTAAAAAATAACCGACTGATAGAACTGACCGATGACCGTTGGCGTTATTTTATTCGTATTTATCGGTTTCTGACCCGCGAGGCAACTTCGCCGCTTAGCATCGAAATCAATAATATACGTACAATAATTCTTAATGCCCGAAAGCAAGAATTGCTCAACCAGATGCGCAACGAGCTTTTCGAAAGGGCACTGCGTAAAAAAGAGATTGAAATTTATAATTAGAAAAAAATGAGAATATTCCGGATTCCAGTGGTTTTTTCCTTAATGATTGCCCTCACAGCGCCAGCAAAAGCCCAAAATGAAGGTAAAGTTATAGATGGCGTGGTGGCTGTGGTAGGCAGCAAAATGATTACAATTTCGGAAATCGAAAATCAGTATTTACAATATCGTGCCCAAGGTAATATCAGAGGAGGAGAAGCCGAAACCAAATGCGCTATTCTTGAAGGCTTAATGTATAATAAATTATTGCTCAACCAGGCCGATATCGATAGCATTGAGGTCACCGATAAGCAGGTAGAGTCGGAGCTCGACCGTCGAATACGGTATTTTATTCAGCAAATTGGCAGTAAAGAAAAACTGGAGGAATATTTCAAGAAATCACTTGTTCAGATAAAAGATGAGTTTCGGGATATCATACGCGACCAGATAAGGGTTGAACAAGTGCAGAACAATTTAACCAAAAACATCAAAGTGACTCCTTCTGAAGTGCGCGCCTACTTCAGGAACATGCCGGAAGATAGCATACCTATGGTAAATGCAGAATTTGTGATTGGACAGATTGTGAAAAAGCCCAAAACCAGTCTGGCTGATGAAATAGAAGTGAAGGAAAAACTGAGGGCCTTGCGTAAGCGAATTCTTGATGGTGAGAGTTTTGCAACCCTGGCTATTTTATATTCAGAAGACCCCGGTTCGGCTTCCCGTGGAGGAGAAGTGGGACTTTTCGGACGAGGAGAGCTTTATCCTGAATATGAAGCAGTAGCCTTTAAGTTGAAGGAGGGAGAGATTTCGGATATCGTTCAAACCAAAGCAGGTTACCACATTATTCAGCTTATCGAACGTAGAGGCGATTACATTAATACCCGCCACATTCTGATGTCGCCAAAGGTCTCGCCCGAAGAGCTTCAGCGGGCTTCTCAAATTCTCGACAGCATCGCAGGATTGGTACGCAGCGGGAAAATCTCGTTCGAGGACGCTGTAGCTAAATTTTCGGATGACCCCAATAAAATGAATGGCGGTCTGATGATTAATTCTTATACCGGTACCACCCGCTTCGAACCCGACCAGCTTGACGCTAAGGTATATTATGTAGTTGACAAACTTGAAGTCGGGCAGATTTCAGGTCCGGTGCCTTTTAAAACCGATGAAGGAAAAGATGCTTACCGTTTGCTTTTTTTGAAAGAGCGCACCCGTCCCCATAAAGCCAACCTCAAGGACGACTACGATAAAATACAAAACTGGGCTCTGGAGGAGAAGAAAGACAAGACCTTACAGAAATGGGTGAAGGAGCGTATCAGTAAAACCTACATCCGAATCAGCCCCCAGTATCAAAACTGCCGTTTCCGTAACAATTGGAATGAAGCTAAGCTGAACTAGCATCTTCATACTTCGGATTTTGGCTCAACAAACCAGGGGAATTCGTTTTGTTCAAGATTAAAAAAACTGGCAGATGAAGTACAATGTAGATGAAGACAGGCTTCGCCGACTGAATGAGGCTTATCAGAAGATGAAAGAAGAAATAGGTCATGTGATTATTGGGCAGGCCGACACAGTTGATAAGGTGCTTACCGGCATTTTTAGTCAGGGGCATTGTCTTTTAATTGGTGTTCCGGGACTGGCCAAAACTCTTTTGGTGAATACGGTGGCCCGGGTGCTAGGCATCAGCTTTAGTCGTATTCAATTTACCCCCGACCTTATGCCCTCGGATATCATAGGCACAGAAATACTTGATGAGTCGCGAAAATTCAGGTTTATAAAGGGTCCTGTATTTGCCAATATTATTCTTGCCGATGAAATCAACCGTACGCCACCCAAAACGCAATCGGCATTGTTGGAGGCTATGCAGGAAAAAGCGGTTACAGTAGCTGGCACTACTTACAAGCTTGAAGCTCCCTTTTTTGTTTTGGCCACCCAAAATCCCATTGAACAGGAAGGCACCTATCCGTTGCCCGAAGCCCAGCTCGACCGTTTTATGTTCAATATCTTGCTCGATTATCCCTCCTTGAGTGAAGAAATCAAAATTGTGGAATACACCACGGGTACCGGCCTTCCTGAGCCCAACAAAGTACTCAGTGCTTCAGAAATTCTGGATTATCAGCAATTTATACGCACATTGCCTGTTACGCCTGCACTCTATGAATATGCTGTAAAGCTTTCAAGGAGCAGCCGCCCGGAAAGTGCTGATGCTCACCCTTGGGCGCGCAAATATATTACCTGGGGAGCAGGTCCGCGTGCTTCTCAATACCTCGTATTGGGGGCCAAGTGTCACGGTGCCTTAAACGGCCGACCCTCACCCGTCATGGAAGACCTTAAAGCTGTAGCACATGCCGTTTTAAGGCATCGCATCGTGCGCAACTATAAGGCAGAAGCCGAAGGCATAACCGTGGATGATATCATTGCTGAATTGTTGAAAGCATAAATTTTTCAACCATGAAAAAATTCTTTTTTTTCACAACACTCTTAATTTCCCTTGCTGCTAAGCTAATGGCTGATGAAGGGATGTGGCTTCCAGTATTGTTGGAGCAACTCAATGAAAAACAAATGCAAGCGCGAGGCCTTAAACTAACTGCCCGCGACCTTTACGATATCAATCATACCAGCCTGAAAGATGCAATTGTACACTTTGGCGGAGGTTGCACAGCCGAACTGGTTTCTCCGGAAGGCTTGTTGCTTACCAACCATCATTGTGGTTATGGCGAAATTCAACAGCATAGTACGATTGAGCATGACTACCTTACGGATGGTTTTTGGGCTATGAGCCGGGAAGAGGAATTGCCCTGCCCCGGGCTCACCGTGTCTTTTCTCGTAAAAATGGAAGATGTTACGGCAGAAGTGCTGGAATCGTTAAAGCCTGAAATGACCAATAAGCAACGCAATGCTGCCATTGCTTCTATTTCTCGTAAAATTGCTGAAAACGCTACCAAAGGAACCTGGTACAAGGCGCAAGTTAAATCATTTTTCAATGGCAATCAATTCTATTTGCTTGTTTACGAAACTTTTGAAGATGTTCGACTGGTGGGTGCTCCTCCTTCATCCATTGGTAAGTTTGGAGGTGATACCGACAATTGGATGTGGCCGCGTCATACGGGCGATTTTTCCATTTTTCGTATCTATGCCGATTCGGCCAATCGTCCAGCTCCCTACAACCCATCGAATCGTCCTTTCCGCTCACGCCATTTCTTCCCGATTTCATTAAAAGGAGTAGAAAAGGGTGATTTTACATTCGTTTACGGGTATCCGGGTACTACCCAGGAATATCTCCCCGCAATTGCCGTTGAAGCCCTCACCGAAAAAATTAATCCGGTGAGAATCAAACTCAGAGGTATCCGGTTAAATATCATGAATAAATATATGGAGGCTGACCGTGCTACCCGTATACAGTACGCTGCCAAAAGTGCCGGGCTTGCTAACGGTTGGAAAAAATGGCAAGGGGAGAGCAATGGCATCCGACGTCTGAATGGATTGGAGCGTAAGCGAATGTATGAGGAGAAGTTCCAAAACTGGGCATATTTTACACCTTATGAATATCTATTGGATTATTATAGAAGTGCTTATGAAGATTACGCCACCCTTAAAGTAGGTGAAACGTGGCTGGTTGAAGCTGGTTTTGGCACAGAAGCTATTTCTTTAGCACGTTCTTTTACAAATTTAGTCCAGCTTTCACAAGCCAAACCCTACGATGCTTCGGCAGTGGAAAATGAATTAAAGCGTCTGCGCGAATATTTGTCTGCTTTTTACAAAGATTACAATCCTGCGCTCGATCGGGAAGTCTTCGTGGCGCTTTTGAAACAATATGCTTCTGCAGCGGATAAGGCTATGGTTCCCTCCATCGTGACTGATTTCGTGGCTAATTCTGGCGATAAGGCCGCTGAAGTTTTTGATAAATCACTCTTTACAAATCAACAACGACTTGAAAAATTTCTGGCCAGTTATAAACCTTCAAAGGTTAAAAACATATTGAAAGATCCTTTATGGCAATTAGCTTCTGGTTTACAGAAATACCTCACGGAATACATAAGACCTGTTTTAGCCCCTATAAACGATAAGCTGGATAGTCTGCAAAGAACCTACATGTACGCTCAGATGCAAATGAATCCGGAGCAGGTTTTTTATCCCGACGCCAATTCCACGCTCAGAATAACCTATGGAAATGTAGAGGGCTATCAACCCCGCGATGCTGTTTATTACCTGCATTATACTACCCTTGATGGAATTATGGAAAAAGAAAATCCGGAAATTTCGGATTATCAGGTTCCCGATCGCTTAAAGGAACTATGGAAACATAAGGACTTTGGTCGTTATGCGGATAAAAATGGGCAATTACGAACGGCGTTTATTGCTACAAACCATACTTCCGGAGGTAATTCGGGAAGCCCTGTGCTGAATGCCGAGGGACACCTGGTAGGAATCAATTTCGACAGGGTTTGGGAAGGCACCATGAGCGATTTGATGTACGACCCCTCGATGTGCAGAAACATTAGCCTGGATATACGTTATTGTTTGTTTATTATCGATAAATTCGCCGGTGCTCATCACCTTATCAATGAAATGACATTAATAGAATGAAGCTATGAATAAATTTCACCTTCTATGGATAATCGGTTTCTTTTTTCTGATGGGATGCTCTTCACCTCGTCAGGCCCAGCAAGTTACTACGAATGAGGTTCGTTATGTCCCTCAGAGCTCAATAGCTAATATTTCATCAGAGGAAAAACAAAAGATTGATGAGCTAATAAATAGGAAAATCGGGTTGCAGAACGAAATAGATCGACTAACTCAGGCATCTGACTCAGGAAATCAGGCCGATACAGGTCAATTGGAAATTTTGCAGAAGCAAATGATACTGCTTGATGCTGAAATAGCTGCCTTTCTCAGTAGCTCAGAGAGAAGAGCCTATTTTGAAAAACAATGGCAGTTTCATAATAAGTGATGAAATTGGAAACCTTTTACAGGGCGAGTATTTGAGGGAAGGTAAAAATGCCTTCCCTTAAATTTTTTGGAATTTAAATAACAAGAATCGACTTAACCGGCTTGTGATCCGACAAACGATTGGCCCCCAAATCGTTTTCGAGAATTTGATAATCCATGGCCTGAATGTCGGGGGAAATCCAGATGAAGTCGATGTGCTCGCATGCCTCTCCTTTAAAACCGGTATAGGTGCAATCCGTTAAGGGTTTATATTCTTTTATTCTGCTTGAAGCCTCAGCAAGTCCGCTTTTTTGGGATATTAGTTTGATAACTTCACTTTCAGGAGTAGCATTGAAATCTCCCATTAAAATAACCGGCCCGGTCGAAGCTAAATCTTTTGCCAACTGCGATACCATAAGAGCACTATTGCGTCGTGCCACTTCGCCTATGTGGTCTAAATGAGTATTCATCACGACAAAGGAGTTTCCTGTTTCTTTGTTTTTCAAGCGAACCCAGGTTACTATTCTTGGGCATGCAGCATCCCAGCCTTTTAAACCTGGACTATCAGGGGTCGGACTCAACCAGAAGGTTTTTCCCTCTATAAGCTCAAACCACGTAGAATCATAAAGAATTGCACTAAACTCGCCAGCTGTTTTTCCATCATCGCGTCCGTGACCAAACCATGTAAAACCGGGTAATCCGGTTTTGAGGTCGTTTAGTTGGTTGAGGAGGGCTTCCTGAAGACCGACTATCACCACCTTTTCTCTCTTGAGCATCTCTACCACTGCGTCTTTTCGATTGGGCCAGGCATTTATGCCATCCGCCGGATTGTCGAAACGGATGTTAAAAGTCATCAATGCCAATTCTTGTGATCCTTGGGCAAAAGTCCTTCCCAAACCCAGGGAGAAGAAGCCAAGAATGAGAAAAAATCCAATTTTTGATTTCATAATGTCATTTTGGTAAAAATCAGGTCATATCCACATAAACCTTATGAAGCGGAATGTGGTGTCCTTCTTTCTCGCAATAAGGGCAAAATTTACTTGGTTCCGTGAAGTAGTAGTTGCATCGCTTGCACTTGTATCTGGCTTCCTTGTAAACTTTGATGGGTTTTACACTCTGATACCGGATAAAACCAGCTACAGGTGTGAAAATCAGACTTATAATAAATGTCAGAAACCAGGAAATTCCTTTTTTGTAAGAAAGGTAGGTAAGTGCTAAAGTCGCTAAGATATAAATGGTTATAAATATTAGCAAATCCATATGAGGGACTTAATTTTTTTTCTGGGTAGTAGGTTTAAAATTGTTACAAAATTCGGAATTATAGACCAAATTTTGGGCCAGTTGGTTGGTACTGGTCTTAAAAAATTTTTTCATGGTTTTGTGATGAGTTGTTTTACAGGGTTGTAGACGAATTGTGAACAATGATGGATTTGATTTGTTTAGAAAGTGTCTAAAAAACGCTTTAATAAACCAAATTTATCAAATATCTTATGTTTTCAGAATTTTCACCTTTAGAAGACAAGATGTTTCAGGTAATGGACAACGAAGGAAACATTGTTCGTCCGGAGTACATGCCTGAAGTTGACGGTCAAAGGTTGGTCAAGGCATACAAAGACATGTTGTTTGCCCGCACCGCCGATTTGATGGCGGTTTCATACCAACGTCAGGGCCGTATGTACACTTATCCTCCCAACTACGGTCAGGAAGCCATTGCGGGAGCTATGGCAATTGTAATGCGCGAGAATGATTGGCTGGTACCTGCTTTCCGCGAATTGGGTGCCTGGTTGGCCAAAGGCGCATCTCTTAAAGAAATATTCCTTTATTTTATGGGATATGAGGAAGGGACTGTTTTCAGGAATGCAAAGAACATTTTACCCATCTCGGTTCCTATTGCTTCTCAGTATCAACATGCTGCAGGATTAGGTTATTCCATAAAATACAAAAAGGAAGATAGTGTGGTTTATGCTGTGGTAGGTGATGGTGGAACCTCAGAAGGAGATTTCTCGGAAGCCATCAATTTCGCTGCTGTTTGGGAAGCCCCTGTTGTTTTCCTTGTACAAAATAATCAATATGCGATTTCAGTACCCTTCCGCATGCAGACCCGTTCTGTTAATATTGCCGTTAAAGCTTATGCCTTTGGCATACCGGGTTTGAAAGTTGACGGTAACGATATTTTCGCCATGGTCAAGGCTTTGCAGGTCGCCCAGGAGCATGCACGCTCGGGAAAAGGTCCGGTATTGATAGAGGCTGTAACCTACCGTCGGGGTTCGCATACCACCAGTGACGATCCTACGAAATACCGTACGAAGGAAGAGGAGGATGCTATGGCAAAAACGGATCCCCTCGATCGCTTTCGTAAGTATCTGGTAAATCAAAATTTATACGATCCCTCGCAAGAAGAAGAGCTTATAGCGCAATATAAAAAAGAGGTGGACCGGCAATTTACAGAAGCCGAAAATTACCCACCTTATCCTTTGGAAGACGTTTTCAAATACACATATGTCGAGCTGCCCGACGATCTGAGACAGCAACAGATAGAACATGAAAAATTCCTCAAATGGAAGGAGGCCTTGAAATGAAAGTAATGACAATGGTTTCGGCGATTAATAACGCCCTTGATATAAAACTTGCGGAAGACCCCATGATTGTGGCCTATGGTGAAGATGTAGGTGTTGAAGGTGGTGTGTTCCGTGTAACCGAAGGTTTACAAAAAAAATATGGTGCCCATCGTGTTTTCGACTCACCCCTGGCTGAATCAGCCATTGTTGGCACTGCAGTAGGTATGGCAGCCAATGGTCTGCGTCCCGTTGTAGAGATGCAATTTTGCGGTTTTGTATATCCTGCATACAATCAGATTATCAGCCATGTGGCTCGTTTCTACAATCGCTCCCGTGGACGCTACCGTATGCCCATCGTCATTCGCTTCCCTTATGGCGGAGGCATCAATGCTCTTGAACACCACTCCGAAAGTATGGAAACTATTTACGGACATATTCCGGGAATAAAGGTAGTGATTCCTTCAACGCCTTACGATGCCAAAGGAATGCTGATATCGGCCATTGAGTCCGACGATCCTATCATTTTTATGGAACCTAAACGTATTTATCGTGCCATCAAGCAGGAAGTACCTGAAGACAAATTTAGCATACCTTTAGGTAAAGCTAAGGTACTGCAGCAAGGCAGCGACTTGACCTTAATCGCGTGGGGTGCCATGGTGCGCGAGGCGCAAAAAGCCATTGTGATGGCTAAGAAAGATGGTATTTCCGTAGAACTTATTGATTTGCGTACGATTTATCCCATCGACAGGCAGACCATTATAGAATCGGTGAAGAAAACCGGTCGGGTGGTCATAGTTCATGAAGAACCCTTGACTTTTGGCACCGGAGCTGAGCTTACTGCAATTATCAACGAAGATGCTTTTCTACATCTTGAGGCTCCGGTTAACCGCGTGGGTGGTTTCGACACCATAGTACCCTTACCCCGTGGTGAACATCATTACATCATTTCGCCTGAAAAGATTTATTACAACATTTTGAAAACGATGAAATTTTGATTTTCATCCAACGAAAAACATTGAATCATGAGATACATATTTAATTTTCCCGACATTGGTGAAGGGCTCGATGAAGGTACCATTGTAGAATGGTATGTTCAAAAGGGTCAGCGGGTGGAATCCGGCCAGCCATTGGTTAACATGGAAACGGATAAGGTAGTTACCGATATACCCTCGCCTAAAACGGGTGTTATTGTAGCCACTTATGGTAAGGTGGGCGAGACCATTCACGTGGGGTCGCCCCTGGTAGAGATAGAGATTGAAGGAGTAGAGGGTGCAGCCGCTGTAGAAGAGGCTAATCGTATAGAACAGGTGGAAGAAGAAGGCGCCGGCGTGGTCGGAACCCTTGAGGTTGCCGGCAATAATGCTTTCCTGCCTTCAAGCAACGAGGGACTCGAATCGTCTCCCGCAGCTGCCGATAGCAGGCCTCAGCGTAAGGCTCTGGCTACTCCTGTAGCCCGGGCTATGGCAAAAGAACTTGGAGTTGACATCAACCAGGTCACCGGTACTGGGCCTGGAGGCCGGGTTACTACTCAGGATATTGAGAATTTTGTCAAAAAACAGACTCAAACTCCTGCTGGCATCAAGCCAACCCAGCAGGCTGCCGCACCTGCTCCTGCTGGCCCATTGGTTGAATACGAACCTTTAACGCAAATTCGGAAAACCATTGCCCGCAACATGATTCAGTCGAAACAAAAT
>DDBO01000139.1 GCA_002332755.1 Bacteroidales bacterium UBA2030
CCCGCCTATGAATGATTCAAGATGTGTAAGACTATTGATAAAGAAAGCGTTTGATACTACGTTTAGGAGTTTTTTCAAATTCTCCCTGATAAATCTCAATACGGGCTATCTTCATGTAATCAGGAATCCGCTGATTCATTTGCTCTTTGTACTTGTTGAAAATGCCAGGTAATTCCGATTCCTGAATATGATCTTTGTCGATGGCATCCAAATCGGGGCATATGAGAGCTACCAGTTGGTTTTTCCGCTCCACTACCAACGATTCAAGTACATAAGGCCAGTTATTTATTATCGATTCGATTTCCTCAGGGTAAATGTTCTGTCCCGATGGCCCAAGAATCATGCTTTTCGAGCGACCCTTGATGTAAATAAATCCATCGCTATCCATCGTAGCAAGGTCACCGGTGTGTAGCCAACCTTCTTCATCAATAGCATTTCTTGTCGCTTCCTCATTTTTATAATAACCTGTCATCACGTTTTCACCTCTTACCAGAATTTCTCCGGCTTCTGTTTCCGGATTAGCCGAATCAATCCTCATTTCTAAAGTATCAACACACCTGCCTGCCGAGTTAAGCCGATTTTCGTACCAAGGTGCATAACTGATTAATGGCCCGCATTCCGTCATACCATACCCGACAGTGAAAGGAAATTTTATTTTTCTTAAAAAAATCTGAACCTCTTCATTCAAGGCTGCACCGCCTATCACCAACTCAAGAAAATTACCCCCGAAAACATCCATAAGTTTTTCGCGTAGCTTCTTTTGGACAATCTTTTCCAAAACGGGAATACTCATCATGAGTCTTATCTTCTGTTCTTGCAATACTGGCTTGAGCTTGGTTTTGTATATCTTTTCCAGAATAAGGGGAACACTGAGAATAAGTCTGGGTTTAATTTCACCAAACGCTTTGATTAAAACTTGTGGAGACGGAGTCTTTCCTAAAAAGGTAATGTGACAGCCCAACGTAAATGGATAGAGAAATTCTATGGCGCAACCATAGGCATGGGCCAAGGGCAGAAAACTTAAAATTCTGTCGCCAGGTTTCAAAGGCATATTCCTGCGTGCATAAACAATGTTGGCTGTTATGTTATTGTGAGTAAGCATCACTCCCTTCGAAAAGCCAGATGTACCCGAAGTGTATATGATGGCAAACAAAGTTGTATTGGGAGGTGGTGCACAGGTAATCTTGGACTTGTCGGGAGGATTGAATTTCACGACATTAAATCTCACAATTAAGTCTGCATCATCGTTATGACGTGTAAATTTGGGAGAAAAATCTTCGAGCGAAATAGCTGCTCTGAGACCAGGCATGGCGGTAGGGTCAAGTTCTTCCCACAACGAGTCAGTGGAAAAAAGCAAAAGGCTTTCAGAGTGATTTACCAGGTGTTGCAGTTCGTTAGCAGTAAAATTGGGCAATATAGGTACCACCACAGCCTTATAGGTTATAATACTTAGGTATGAAATTGCCCAATGGCTGGAGTTTTTCCCGTAGATAGCTATTTTGTCTCCTTCTCTGATTCCGAGTTTTTTGAAGAGATTATGCAGATAATAAATGTGGTTGGCCACCTCCGCATAAGTGAAACTTTTTCCCCCATAATCGGTAAACGCGGTGTGGTCCCAATTAGCCAGCATGCTTTCTTTGGCCATTGCCACGTACGATTCTTTCATCATAGTTTGAGTGGTTGCTTTGGTTGTTGTGCTAAATTATATAAAAACAAGAATATAGCAAAAAGCTTACACTATTTTGTTTTGGAGGGCATACAGCATGATTTCTGAATTATTTTTTAGTCCTGTTTTTTCGATGATCTTGCTTCGATACGTAGAGATGGTTTTAACGCTTAAATTTAGGTCTGCGGCAATTTCAGAAACGGTTTTTCCCTGTCCTATGAGGCAAAAAACCTGAAACTCTCTTTCTGAAAGAAGATCCTGCAAAGTTGCCGGTTTACCAGCAGACATTGCTGTTTCAGCAAGCAATTCAGCTAGAGAACCCGTTATGTATTTTTTTCCTGAACATACTTTCTTAATTGCCTTAATAAATTCTTCTGCACTCGATGTTTTACCTATATAACCATCAGCACCGGCTTTCAACATCCTTACGCCAAATTGTTGCTCCTCATACATGCTTACTACCAGTATTTTAATATCTCTGTTTGCTGCTTTTATTTGCTCAATAGTTTTCTGACCTGTTCCTTCAGGCATATTTAAATCGAGAATCACTAGCAGGCTATCCTTTACTTTTTTTGAGAGAGCTACAGTATGGGTGTGCGTGGAGGCTTCGAGAATGTTAGCTGTTGGAAATGCTACCTCTATTATTTTCCTGAAACCTGCTCTAACCATATCATGGTCATCAGCTATCAATATAGTGTGACATAATTTCTCCATGTCTCCTCCGTTTTAGATTGGAATTTCAAGATGAACAATGGTTCCTTTTCCGGGCGAGGAATCGATTTGCAAAATGCCACCCATAATATCTGCCCTATCGTACATTCCTGTAATGCCAGCATGAATCGACTCTTCCACTTCATCCAGGTTGAAACCTTTCCCATTATCCTCAATGGTCAAATATAGTTGATTATTAACTTTTTTCATGATAAGGGAAGCCTCTGTAGCCCCGCTGTGACGAAGTATATTGGTAAAACTTTCCTGAACGATCCGAAAGATGTGAATGGAATGAGGATACTCGAAGGGAATTTCGAAAAGCTCAGGCAAAATTGCTTTAATCTTTATTTTGGTTCTTTTGCTTATTTGCGAGAGTAACCATTGCAAGGCAGGAACTAAGCCTAATTGATCGAGTAGAGGTGGATGAAGTTCGCTGGAGACCCTTCTCACAATATCTACAGCCAGTTCAATAGCCGACTTCATTTGTCCGGTAAGTGAGCGTATCTCAGTGCTTCTTGTTTTCTTGGATACAGTGCTGAGGTCCAGGCTGATTATCGTTAGCAATTGCCCAAGCTCATCATGGAGCTCGTGAGAAATTTTTTTTCGCTCGTCCTCCAGCATAGTTTGGGTTTTCTGGTAAAGTTGCCTCAATTTCCTCCTGCTTTCCTTGAGCTTTTCCTCCGATTGTTTATGCTGAGTGATGTCCTGAACAGTACCGGCAATGCGTGTAATCTTTCCTTCATCAGTGATCGGCTCTCCAATTATGCGTACCCATTTTCTGTTGCCTCGCCAGGTATTAATTTCAGTTTCTATGCTGAAGCGCTGCCCTTCCTTTATTGCTTTTTCAAAAAGTTTAAGCAATTCTTCCAATGCCCCTTCAGGGTATATCTTACGCATTACTTCAATCCCCTTTTCTTCTCTTATTGGAGGGATTTCGTAGATGAGGAATAGTTGCGGTGACCAAGTAAAACTATGACTTTCAATATCATAGTTCCAACCACCAAAATTCCCGATTAGGGCTGCGTCTTCTAAAAGCCTTTTAGAGATTAATAGTTCCTGTTCAAGCCGTTTTTGACGAGTGACATCCCTTGCTATTCCTTCAATGGCGATTAATTGTCCCTCTTCATCTATAATGGGTGTATTATGCTGTTCTGTATAAATGATACGCCCATCTTTGTGCCGCCATCGTAAAACCAAAGGTTGAGAAATTTCCTTTGTTTTGAGATTCATGATCTGGCTAAGCAGATGGCGATCCTCAGGGTGGACAATTTTGAACCCAAGAGAGGGATCGTTATAATGTTCTTGGGGCGTGTAACCTATTATTTTTTCAGCCGATGGACTTACATATGAGAAATGGGGAAAAGGTAGAAGGTCGAATCGATAAATTAAATCAGCGGCATTTTCCGCCAAGTGGCGAAACCGTCGTTAACTTTCTGCTAAACGTTGTTCGGCCTTTTTACGTTCAGTAATGTCCCTGTTGACACTCACAAATCCTCTTATTTTCTTGTTTTCGTCGTAAATGGCAAGGGTGTTTACTTCAACATTGATTTTCTCTCCGTTACTGGTTTTCTGGATGGTTTCAACACGCAAGTTCCCGGTTTCAATAAGTTTTTTTATCGCTTCATCACGGCTCATTCCCACAAACTGGGTTTCCATCAGTTCCTTACCTATTTTCCCTTGCGCTAATGCTGCTGTGTAACCATACATTCTCTCAGCTCCTTTATTCCAAATCTTAATTTCAAAGTGTTCATCCGAAGCAATTATTGCATCGTTGGTATGATCGAGGATTACGTCTATTATTTCTGAAATTGCAGGGTTAGGGGCCCCTACGAGGGTTAACATTTTTATACTACTCGTCCAATCAGTTTTAATTTTATAAAATTTGAACAAAGCCGAATGGCTTTGCCAATCTTGAAATGCGAAATGTCCTGTTAACTCTTTTGTTTCCCATGTTTGGAAAATATCGAAAATGCCTTTTAATGTATATGTGTTTTCAGATGTAATTATTTTAAAACCTGATGAATGTGAGGATTCAGCTGTATCGGCCTTTATAAACTTTATAAAATCCTTGCTTTTCCATAATATACTGCCAGAGCGATCGCTTATACAAATGGCAAGGTTAGCTGATTCAGCTATCCAATGCATAAACTCCAAAAAGGAAGATTCTGTCATTTTATTGTCTTTAATGCCCTGAAGTTAGGAATTTTCATTGAAACAGAAAACTCACTGGACAAGAAAGATAATTATAAATCGGTTGGATCTTCTTGTTTATACGATGGCGATAAAGGGAGATGATTTTTCGATGCACGATTCAGATTGCGCCATTTTCAATCATTCTAACGATGTATTCAATCTGTGCATCTTTATTACAAGGGTCGTATTTTTCTTTGAGGTTATAGCCAAAAATTCGGGCAAAGCCTTGCCAGAAGAAAGCCATAAATCTGCCTTTAAGATCTTTAATGAGGTCGTAAGAAGAATTTCCTGTCTGGCGGTCAATCAACTTCAACAAAATTTTTCCCTGGCTGTAAGTAAGGCTTTTCAGTTCGTCGGCGTATTTCTCATTAAGCTCTTTTTCAACTTGTTTTATGTACTTTTTGCGTTCTTTATCCGTTTTCGCATTAAGTAGGAGGTATTCATATTCTTTAAACTTGACTCCAGCTAAATAGGCATAAGGATATACTTTTTTTACATTACGAACGAGCTTTTCCCAGTGTCGTTGATCTGACTTGCTTTTAAAATGAGGAAGTCCGAATATTTCCACTTCCCTAAGTTCAATGTAGGGAAGAGTATCTCCGTCTACAATTTTGGCCTGCACAACTATGCCTGTCGGCTTTTGGGCAAAAGCTGGCAAGGATGTTAAAATGGCCAGGCAGTATAGGAGTTTCTTTAACATAACGCTGTCAAATAGAAGGACAAATAATATGCCTAATTTGTTTTTGCAAAATTAACGCAACTTTTTGCCAAAATTGCGGGAAATATCTCTACCTTTGCGTACTTTTTAAAAAAAGTTAAGAATAAGCATAATTATCCATCAATCAGAAATATAGAAAAATGAACAGGGTTTTAGTTGCTACAGGTGGCGGAGATTGCCCGGGCTTAAATGCAGTGATTAGGGCAATAGTTAAAAGGGCCGCTAAGGAAAAAAACTGGGAAGTAGTGGGAAGTATTGAAGCCTTTAATGGCGTGCTTCGCGAGCCCACAGAAATTGTTGTACTGGATGAAAAGGCTGTAGCCGGCATTCATTATCAGGGTGGTACTATCCTTGGTACTACCAATAAAGGAGGACCTTTTGCATGGCCTGTAAAACGCAAGGATGGCACTTGGGAAGAAGTTGACCGCAGTGATGAAATGATTAGAAAATTACAGTACCTGGGCATCGATGCTGTAATTAACATTGGTGGTGAAGGTTCGCAATCTATTTCTCAAGCCCTTTACGAAAAAGGCCTTAACATTATTGGGGTTCCCAAGACCATTGATAATGACCTGGTAGGTACCGATTCGACTTTCGGTTTTCAAACAGCTGTTCAAATCTGTACTGAAGCCGTGGATAAGCTGGTAACTACAGCAGCCAGCCACAACCGCATTCTTATCTTAGAGGTTATGGGACGCTATGCAGGTTGGATTGCTCTTAATACAGCTGTTGCCGGTGGTGCTGAAATTTGCCTCATCCCCGAAATACCTTACGATATCAACAAGGTGATGGAAAAGATTGAATCTCGTTTCAACAAAGGTCGCGGTTTTACCATCATCGTAATGTCCGAAGGTGCCCGTCCTGTCGGTGGAGATTTTGCCCGCAAAGAAACGGGTGAGGTAGGTTATCACAATATCAAATTATCGGGTGCAGCCGAACGATTGATGAATGAACTTAAATCCGTGGGATGCCCTTATGATATTCGTTACACTGTGTTGGGGCATGTTCAGCGGGGTGGTGTACCCATTGCCTACGACCGTGTACTGGCAACACAATTTGGTGTAAAAGCCATGGAACTGGTTATTGAAGGCCGTTTTGGAGAGATGGTTTCTTACCAGCATCCATACATTACTTCTATCCCCCTGAAAGATGCAATCAAACGTTACAATTTTGTAGACCCCGATACCGCCCTAATCAAGACTGCCAGAGGTATAGGCATTAGTTTTGGTGATTAATCCTAATACCATAAATCGCTATTTATATAAGGCTGCCGACATAGGCAGCTTTTTTATTTTCCAATGTTAAAAAAATGAGGCGTAATGAACATTATTGTGTAGATCTAGCGACAGATAAATAACAGGTTGTCAAAATTATAATTCCTAATAATCCCAACCCCAAACAAACTAATATATTGGAAATCAATACAAACCCCGGAACCTGAAACCCGGAA
>DDBO01000193.1 GCA_002332755.1 Bacteroidales bacterium UBA2030
GGAGAAAATCCTGCATATTGAATCACACGTGGCTCGTAGTAAAACCTTATTTTGGGGCTTGCTGCACCTATGCCTGGATTGCCTTCACACAATTCCACCAATGGTTCAAGAAAGCGAGGAGTAACTATGACATCATTATTAAGCACCATCACATATTTACCCCTCGCTCGCATAATTCCCAGGTTGTTGCCCGCCGCAAAACCGTAATTTATTGGGCTTTGCACTAAAACAACTCTGGGATATTTTTGGCGTATTCTCGCAGCATCTGCCTCAGGTGAATTATTGTCAACAACTAAAAGTTCAATATTGGGATAAGTTATTTTTAAGAGCGAATCAATCAGATCGAGTGTAGTGTCGGTCTGATTGTAGTTTACGGTGACAATGGAAACCAGCGGCCAGGCTTTTTTCTCCATAACCCGCCTTCATCTCAAGCTTTTTTCAGAGTAAGCATAAAACCACTGCTCAGGGTAATAGGCAGCAAATCTGCAATTTTGCAATCGAGCCACTGCAACGAGGTTGAAAAACGTGTAATCAGGCTAAAAGGGAAGACTTTTTCAAGAAAACAAGCTGGCTTCATACACACAATCTGTAGTCCACAATCCAGAGCCATTTTTTTCAAGTCTTTAAGTTTGAAAAATTGGACATGCTCAAGCGAATAACTACTCGATTGTATAGTTTGTCCTGTGTAGCCCATCATTTTTTTAACTAAACGCAGAATAGCATAAAGAATGCGACTATTGTGCTTTATCCATTGAACTGGGCGGGTAATAAATAATTCCCTTGGCCCAACACCATTAGGGGTAGTTATAATTACAATACCGTTATCAGCTAGTAACCTGGTAATTGTTTGTAAAACACTTGCAGGATCATACAGGTGTTCCAATACCTCGCTGCATATCACTACATCGTAAACATTTCCGTTGACCAGTTCCTCAGCAGGTTTTACATCAAATAGTAAATTTTCGTGCTTAAAGTGCGATTTGCCATAATTTATTGAGTTCTCATCGAGATCTATACCTTTTACAATGTGGCCTT
Organism: Bacteroidales bacterium UBA2030; assembly: GCA_002332755.1. Lineage (GTDB taxonomy): Bacteria > Bacteroidota > Bacteroidia > Bacteroidales > TTA-H9 > UBA2030. The sequence goes on from DDBO01000193.1 coordinate 1,036, forward strand.
CATGAGCTAGCTGATAGCATATGTTTCCGTTTCCGCAGCCTATTTCCAAAATATTTAAGGGTTTACGATTTATGGCTGCTACTTTATCCAGTATATATCCCAGGCGTTTTAAGTCTTCAGCCTGGCGATATTCTGTAATGTTGGTAAATTTCATAGAATATAAAATTTAGGATTAAAGTGGATTTCAGGATTCTTCCAGTTTTGTAAATGCCACATTACGGCTTTGTGATAGGCTTTGAAGAGGTCTGGTCTGCCCTTTAAAAGATACATCAAAGCATTTTTAGGAATGGCTATTAAGAACTGATAAAGCAAAGCCAAGGTAAGTATAGGTTGTTCGACATTTCTGCGCATGTAAAGCAAGCGAGAACGGTTCATCCAATAAATTTTCGTTGGGCTCATTTTACCAGTAGAAATAGATTCCTTGTGATAAACCAGAGAATTATGCACATAATAAATCTTATATCCTGCCTGCCTGATTCGGTAACACCAGTCAAGCTCTTCGTAGTAAAGAAAATAAATCTCAGCCATTAAACCCACTTTTTCTATTACCTTACGGGGTACCATCATGGCGGCCCCATGAGCGTAGGCAGTCTCTGCATCGAACTCCCACTGGCCCGTGTCTTTTACTCCAAATCCTAAACCTTTGCTTCGGCCAGTAAACTTATTGATAGGTGTGATTACAGTAAACTGGAGGGTATCTGGTGTGTGGTGGAATTTTATTTTAGGACTTACCACTCCAATCTCGGGGTTCTTTTCAAGTTTTTCTACTAAAGGCTCAAGAAAATCTGGGGTTACTTCTGTATCATTATTGAGAAGTAGGATGTATTTCCCCTTGGCTTGCCGTATGCCTACATTATTTCCTCCAGCAAAACCAAGGTTTTTCTCCAACTGAATGAACTTAACCTCCGGATATCGGGCAGGAATTATTGAAGGGTCGTCCTTAGGAGAAGCATTGTCAACTATTATTACTTCAACATTGGGATAAGTAATATTCCTCAACGAATCAAGCATCTGGCAGGTGACCTCCGGATGGTCATAATTTATGGAAATGATTGAGACCAATGGATAAAGGTTATTATGTTCTGCCATAGTTGCAAATTTGTGCTAAATTAAGATAAATGGCTTTAAAAATCCAAATGATCAGGCAGCAGCACTTATTCGCTTACATTTTTGCATTCTTTGACGATAACGCTCAGTCAGATTTTTTTTTCTAAGTTTAATCCGGATATTTTTGTCTACTAATAATGAGTTGAGCAATAAACCCATGGAAGTGTATATCAAAGGTGAAGTCGGTAATTGACCAATAACAGCATTTCCATACGAGGCAAGCATGATTCCAAGCATACCTGAAGATAGAGCGCTCATTTGAGAAATAAGAATTTTATCACGAAGTCTGAACATTAGATAATAACTTGCCAGACCTAATGTAATAAACTGAATAAGAAGGTGTAATATTAATCCGATGACTCCCGTTTCAACCCAAATGAGTACATACCAGCTATCAGTAGCTACATTAGCCAAAAAAGCATTGGGGGTATATTTTTGCGCTTTCACCCCTCCATGTCCCAAGCCTCCACCAAAAGGTCGGGTGGCCATATACACCTTGAGTTTACGCTGGTTTTCTAATCGTACCTGAAGGGAAGGATCATTCGGATTGAAAGCTGAACGCATTCGGTTGATTTGATAATTTCCCTGCCCGATAGTGGTATATTTGAAAAAGATGAAAACTAAGATTACGAAAAACATTCCACTGGTAAGAACATAAATATTTTTCCTTTGAAAAAAATACAGGGCAAAGGCTGCAAAAGGAACGAACAGAGAGCCCCGGGTTCCTGAGATAAACATACCATAAAACCCGGCCAGGGCCACAATCCAATAAAAGATTTTGTCTTTTGTATTTTTTGCAGCAAGGGCTATCATGGTGAAGACAGCTCCGGTGTATGCTTGATTAGCTCCAAATTGACCTGCATCGCTGTAGAACGAAAATACTCTTAACCTTCCAAAAAGAACGTGAGTAATTGCACCTCCACCATCCAGCCAGGCTTTTTCATAAGGATCTACGCCAATCCATAACTGCATGGCTCCTTTTAGAGTTCCTAATAATGAAAAAATTCCCCAAACAATAAATACCATGCGAATTCTTTCTGGCGTTGTCAGAAACATCAATGCCAAGACAACAAAAAATAAATGGTAAAATGCCAATGGTCGTACGGCTGAAAACCATGCAGCTGTACTTCTTGCTTCGGGATTTGCTATTTGAAGAATACAATACATCACCCATATTAAAGCCAGGTATGTACTGAGGTTTTTTAGGGGTTTCCAATTTATTCGTTTGGGGAAATGATGAAAGAAGAGAGCCAGGAAGGCCAGTACAAGCAAGCCATCCATAAGCATACCGATGGGTAGGTCTGTTTTGATATATCGGGTACTGCCCAACAATACAAAACCCACAGCTATTGCAGTATATAGACCCAGCTGAGGATATTTTATCTGTAATGTAAAATAAATAATGAAAATAATTGCTCCAATTAACATTCCCCCAAATGCAATTCCGTAGGCACCTATCATAATGGCAAAAGCTATCGCTAATGCAAAAATTCCGATAATTACTATCGGCTTTTGCAAAACGACACTTCCGGTATCTTTTACAACCGGGGGTTTCATTTCAGTTCATACTCCGTTTGTTTTCTGAAAAAATACTGTATAATGGATTTCCAGCCTATTGTGAAAATTTTCGAAAATTTCAGTGGAATTTCATTGTTTAAATAAATGTATCCTAGCACAACACCTATCAGTGTGAATATCCATGTTGCATAGGCAACAAAAAGCAATTTCCTGAAAACAAAAACTGCTATTAAATCACCAATAATATTGGCCGATACCATTGCAATTATTTTATAAAAATTCTTTTCGGGTTTGTTTATGGCATCTAATCCCACGCCCGTCATACGATCTAACGGGAGCAAAAAGCCATACAAAACAAATATCTGAAAAAGGAAAATCGTACTTTCCCCCGTAAGTGGGAATGGTTTAATGTATTCTGGTCCTGCCAGAATTAATATAAAATACTTTGCAAAAAAGAAGCAGATAACGATGATGGGCAAAAACATTATGGTTACTATGCCCGTGTAATGATAAAAGTAAAATTTGAACTTTCCCATCTCATTATTAATACTTGCGCGAGATAATTTTGGAAATGCCGTTGAGGCAAAACTCCTAAGCGGGATTTGCAACATTTCCATCAACTTTAAAGGAATTGAGTATGTGGCTACTGCTGCACTTCCCAAAGGACTGATACTCAATATAAAAGTATCGGCACTGCGTAAAAGATTGCTCCCAATAAGAGTCACGGTAGTATATTTTCCAAAATTAAGCAGGGTTTGGAGCGTTTTTTTGTCATAAAATTTTACATAGAATATGCCATCCCATCCCAGAATAATTACAAAAACACTGGTAGCCAGATTAATAGCAAGATGCCATAAAATTAGATGTTGCAGACTAAGTCCCCAATCTAAAAAATAATTAAGCGAAAGCAAAAGGGTAAAGGAAACCAGGTTAACAACTTTAATCAACATTATCTCTAAAAACCTTTCTTCTGCTTGCAAAATAGTCAGGGCATTGTTGAAGGGAAGATTAAATATAGCTAACAAAGGATACCAGATGAAAAAAAGTTTGTAGGGGGAAGCCATAATCGGCTTCTGAAATAGGATTAAGGTAAGGTACAACAAAATAAATATGAAGCCCGTAATGACTATGCCAATTATATAGTTGGTGCCCATGAGTTTGACTCTTTCTTCGCCTTCGGCTCCGGATAAAAATCTGACGAGTCCTGTACGCGTGAGGCCAAACCTGAACATTTCAATAAAGGTTGCTGTGGATAGGTAGATTACCCACTCACCAAATACATCAGCTGAAAATGTTCGAGCTAAAAGAGCAAATACAATAACACCGAATATGGCTGAAATACCATTACCTGCAAAGGAAAGGAAGTTTTTATTGTTTATAGTCTTACTTAAGATGGTATTCAACATATGAAGAAAAACTTTTTAGCTTATCGAAGCCCTGTCTCTGACTTGTAGGGTAAATATTTTCCTTATTACTCTTCTAAGACGGCTACGACGCCTGGGCAGCTCGCCAAGAATATTCTCTAGCTCCTCAATTTCAACCCCGTTAAGAAAGGCTATAGGTTTTTCTTTTAAGATCTTGACAATGGTAAACAGTGCAATGGTATCAGCTTTTTTCCATGTACGATTACTCCGCGTTATCATGAGGGCTGAATCTGCTTGCGAGACAAGTTCAATAGGATAGGGGTAATAGATAGTTCCCGGCAGCTCTAAAAGAATAAACTTATAATCACTAAAAACAGGTCTTCTTTCCAGATAATTAAGATCATTCAGGGTGGTTACTTCTGGAAAGGCATTATCGGTCATATACCTGAAATTGTCCTCGTGAGCAGCAGGCATGGGTATAATTTTTTCCGCTGAGGTCTTTCTTGGCTTCTTCCTCCTTTTGATTCTTGTATCCTTTTGGGCTTTGGTGTTTTTCCTCCTAAGGTCTTCTTGCTGGGGTGCATTCTCATTTATAGTAGGATCTTCACCTATATTTGTTAACCAATCATTATCATCTGGAGCATTGGAACTAACAAAAGTCAAAAATGCTGTTCTTTCTCCAAATTCTCTGAATTTTTCTGCCAGACGTGCTCCTATATAGGTCTTGCCCTCTTTTTTCAGAGAGCTGAATAGGATTACCAGTGCGGGCCCTCCATGCTTTATATTTTGCCTGACATTTAGGCGGATATTGTGTACAGTAAGTTCTATCAATCTATTGGCAATAAAAGGTAAATTGTAAGAGGTATATCGAGGAATAATTCTGGGGAAGATTCCTGCAAGTTTTAGTTTTGAAAGTTCTTCCAAACGATCGGCTGTACGTATTGTATTATCGAGGTACTCCAGAGCGAGTATTAGAAAGATAACAAAGATGAAACCGAATAAACCGGCTACTATCACAAGGATGCCTTCTTTACCTTTCAGAGGTTTTAGTGGGTAATAGGGAGGGTCAACGGCTTTAATATTGGATGAGAGTTCAATATCTTGTTGTTTAAGTTTTGATAAGTTTAAACTGTGCAATAGGGAAAGATATTCTTGTTCGGCAACGCTAATTTCGCGTTCTATTCTTTTTTGTGTAGCACCAAGGGGAGCAAAGGTTTTATAGTATTCGTAAAATTCTCTGATTCGTTGAGCCAAAACTTCCATGGTAGCTCTGCTTTCTTCATACTTAATTACATTGGCTAACCATTGTTGCAAAAGATCGTTCAGGGGAAGACCCTCTACGGTATTCGTAAAATTATAAAGCTGGCTTACATAATCTTCGAGCTGTTTCTTTAGTTTATTTGCTTCTGCTTTAAGTTCTTCTAATTTTGCTCTATTCTTGGGGTCGGGGTCATTATATACCTCGGTAAGAGTAATATTAGCAGTGATTTCGGAGAGACGATTTCGGGCTTTAACAATTTGGTCGGTTTTAAGTTGAATTTGCCCTTGAACCCCCATCTTTTCTTCCAGCTTTTGCAAAACGGCAGCTGCAGCTTCGTAATTGACTCTGGATTCATTGTATTTTTGATCCAATTCTTCTTTCATGTTGGCTACTGCCTTACTTTGCTCATAATAGTTTATAATATTGTTAGTTTTATTAAACTCTAAAAGCCTGTCTTCAGCCTGGCGCAAACGAACAGCTGCTTTGTTTACCTCATTAATAAAATAGCGTACAACAGCATCCGACTGGTTTTCGTTTACAGCTTTAAATTTGCGGATAAATACCTCAGTAAGGTATATCAAAGTTTGTTGACAAATTCCCGGATCAAACGAAGTATACTTAATATTTACAAGATCGCTGCTTTGTACCCTCCTTACCGAAACCGATTGAATGGCTTTAATACCATAATAAGGGTTACCCGAATTTAATAAACCATAAATGTAATTTGTATCATTAGCATAGGCATATTGCATGAGCCTTTGCACGTTTTTTTCAAACAAATCTTTGTTTACATCGCGTTTGGGTTTAATATTCGCACTATCGAACAATTGTATTTTCTCTTCAGGAGTCCCTTCGCTGGCATCTTTAATTATGAGTTTATTTCCGGGGTTTACGTAATAGGTGGTGAGGTTGTTCAAATTAAGGATTTCGCTGACGGATACGCTGTATAATTTTGCTATTGTAAATATGGTTTCATCTGGCTTTACTATATGGAAAAGTTTATCATCAATTACAAAATCATTGTTGTTTAAAAACAAGGTGTCATTGTTCTGTTGATTGTATCTTTGATTATGTGCTTCCATTTGTCCTTTTTTAAGCAGCAAAGCCTTGATATAACCCGGGGTTTTCTTTTGAAGGTTTTCCCAATTCGTCTTTAGGATACTGTTATCTGGTTTTTCCATCATCAGATACCTGGTAAACAGACGTATAGCAGTTTCTGATGCAACCTCTCGGCTTTTAATAATGTTGATCAGGTTGTCGAATGCGTTATTTGTCGCAAATAGATTAAACCCTTTGCTCTGTTCCAATGTATAGCCAGATGCTAATCCAGTATATATTGTAGTCTCCGATTCGTATTTAAGAGTCGGATTTCTTGTCAGGAATTTGGCAATGGCCACTAACACCACCGGCACACCGATGAGCAGGGGTATGTTGCGCTGAAATAATTTTAATATCCTGACCAGATTCATTTTTTATTGAAGCTTGTTTAGAAGGTTAAATTTAACACCTGTGGTGATTTCAAGCAAACTATAAGCAACGACGAAGGCGGTTTTTTGTTGTTCATATTCAGCCTTGGCTCTCGCCATGAGGTCCATCATGCGTGCCATTTCTCCTAAAGGCAGTTGTCCGTTCTGAAATTGCTTCTCAGCCATACGCAGCTGTATTTCAGCTGTTATCTGGTTGTCGCTGGCTATTTTCATGAGCTTTTGTCTCATAAGCAGCTCATTATACTGTACAATAACATCTTTTCGAATTTCGTGAATTAATTCATTGCGGTGATTGATGGCTTGTTCAACCTCCTTTTTTGCGAGATTTATTGTCGTTTTGCGATTAGTGATATCAAACAAAGGGATCTTAATATAAGCTCCTGCTCCATATCTCCACTCATCTCTGGTGCTTCCAACTACAACAGGAATAGTACCTCCCCCTTCATTAGAAGACCAATTGTCGAACCTCCCGTACCTCCATTCTATGCTGAATCCTATGTCGCGTAATAATTGGTTTTTGTCATTTAGATACTTATAATGACTAACTACTATTGCAGCATCTCTGAATTTTAAATAAGGAGAATTTGCAATTGCCGAGTCTATTAATGCCTCCAACGGAGGGATATGCTTGGCTATATCGTCAATGATAGGATCAAAGGTCGGTTCATTTTGTTCATTAGTATTCTGCCCAAATAAATTAAAGCCTGACACCAAGGTCAGGATCAATAAATAGAATTTGAAAATCTTGTTCATATTACACATTCTCCTTCTGGAAAAGTGCGGGTATTGTTCTTAATATCAGTTTAATATCTCCCCAAAATGAGTGATTATCGGCGTAATTGTTATCGAGCATTTTTCTTTCTTCCTCCGACATCTTACCTTTTTTCCCTCTCAGTTCAACCTGCCACAATCCGGTTATGCCTGCTGGAGCTCCAAAACGTTTACTATACTGGTCGGTGGTGAGCATGTTGGCTTCGTAAAGTGGTAAAGGCCGATTGCCAACAATCGACATATCGCCTTTCAATACATTAATAAGCTGTGGCAATTCATCAATACTTGTGTTTCTCAAAATTTTTCCCACTCTTGTAACCCTTGGATCATCCTTAATTTTGATGAAGGCTGCCTGGTTCTTTTTCTTTTTCTTCTCTAAAAACCAATATTCACAAATTTTCGTATTCCCATAATTCAGTGGCTGGGAACAAAACTGGCCTTCAGGTAATTGAGCACAACGCGGACAGGGGTCGTCTTTGTCTTCATCTATTAAGTCGGCATACTGATTGAGATGTTTGAGCTCTTTAAGGCGTTTGTCGGCATCGAGATACATTGTACGTAGCTTATAAAAGTCGAAAACCTCGTATCTGCCAAATCTTTTGGAGATATAATACACCTTACCTTTGAAGCCCGATTCAACCCAAATTGCTAAGGCGGCTAAAATAAGAATAGGCGAAACCAATAAAAGTGCGAGGCTTGCAAATACAATGTCGAAAGCTCGTTTTTTCCAATCCATTTTATAGGGCTTCAATTTTATTTCCTGCCCTAAATTCTGTTGGTGCTTTTCTTTGTATTCTTTTATGAAGTCAATCCTATATAGTAGCTTATCATGATTTAAAGGAGTTACATAAAAATCATCTACTCCTGCCAGAAATGCTTTCTTATAAAGGTTGGGATCAAAATCGTGAACAACAATAATAAATGGTAATTTCAGTTTGGTGGCAAATTCCGATTTACTTAGAAAATCATAGAGGTCGAGTCCTGTGCCACCAGGCAAGAACATTTCACAAACGATACTATCAATTTCTGGGTGCTTCTGTAAAGCATCCAGGGCTTCAAGACCATTTTCAACTGTAAGGAAACTGATGCGTGAATCATTCGAAAATGATTCCTTTATACCAGCATCTCCGCCAATATATAAGATAGAGTAATGTTCTTTTTTCAGGGGTATCATAGGCTGCGTTATTTTACCATTCTATCGCATAATGAATGGGATTGAGGTTTTTCTTTATAAGCTCCTCGAGTTCCAACACATTAAAAGGTTTAACGAGGAAATCTTGCGCACCGAGTCGATAACATCTTACTCTGCTTTCGCTGCTCTCTTCACCCGAAAGCATGATAATGGGCGTATGCTTGTGAAAACCTGAAGCCCTGACCCTCTCAATAAACTCATATCCATCCATTTTGGGCATCTGAATATCGCAGATGATAAGGTTGGGAATATTCTTTTCCAGCCATATGAGTCCCTCTTCTCCATTACTCTTGGAAACCACTTCGTAATTCTTTCCTAAGTAATTTTCAAGTAATAACCTTATGCTTTGTTCATCGTCGATAACCAGAATCTTGGGTTTCATAAATGGGATTTTTTGTGGTTAAAAGTACATATACTGGTTGGATGATACAAATTTATTGAAAGTTCATCAAAGTTGTTCACTATGCAATTATTTTATTTTAAAAAAGAAAAATAAACCCATCTAATTAATATTCTGTTTAGCAGGTCGTCATTAGTAGGATTTTACTGCAACATTTTTTCGAGTTGCTTGATCTCGTCGCGGTATCTGGCAGCATTAATAAAGTCGAGCTCTTTTACAGCCTGTTCCATTAGTTTGCGTGTTTGCTGTATGGCTTTGGCAATATCTGTTTTTGACATATACTTTACAACCGGATCGGCGGCGATTTCAATTTCTTCTTTTTCGATATAGGGGGCGCCTTTGCTCTTTCTAGAATCGGCAATAGATGTTTGAGATAATATAGTATTTGTCGATTTTACAATGGGAGTAGGAGTAATTCCATGTCGCCGGTTGTATTCCATTTGTCTCATTCTTCTGCGATTTGTTTCTTCTATCGTTCTACGCATACTGTCTGTAATTACATCAGCATACATAATCACGCGACTGTTAATGTTTCGAGCTGCACGTCCCGCAGTCTGTGTCAGTGATCGCTCTGAACGTAAAAAACCTTCTTTGTCAGCATCCAGAATAGCTACAAGCGAGACCTCCGGCAGATCTAAGCCTTCACGCAACAAATTTACACCAACTAACACATCAAATTCTCCCATGCGCAAATCACGCATTATTTCAACTCTTTCAAGGGTCTCCACGTCGGAATGTATATAGCGGGTTTTAATATTTACACTTTGAAAGAATTTCGAAAGTTCCTCTGCCATTCGTTTTGTTAATGTAGTGACCAAAACACGTTCTTTACGTTCAAGTGTTTTCCTTATTTCTTCGAGAAGATCATCAATTTGGTTATGGGTTGGTCTTACTTCAATGACTGGGTCAAGAAGCCCCGTAGGCCTTATAATTTGTTCTACTACAATTCCTTCAGCCTGTTGCAATTCATACTCAGCAGGTGTGGCACTTACAAAAATTATTTGATTAATCATCGCTTCAAATTCATCGAACTTAAGTGGGCGGTTGTCTAAAGCTGAAGGTAGTCTGAAACCGTAGTCGACCAATACCTGTTTACGTGATCTATCCCCACCATACATCCCCCGTATCTGAGGAACCGTTACATGGCTTTCATCAATTATCATTAAATAATCATCAGGAAAATAATCTATTAAGCAGAAAGGTCGGCTGCCAGGCTTGCGCCCGTCGAAATAGCGGGAATAATTTTCAATGCCTGAACAATATCCAAGTTCTTTCATCATCTCAATGTCAAACGATACCCTATCGTAAAGCCGCTTAGCCTCTTCATACTTGCCAATTTCCTGAAAATAATCTACTTGCTTTTTTAAATCCTCCTGAATTTCCCTGATGGCTCTTTTCATTTGATCGTGTGACGTGACGAAGATATTTGCAGGATATATCTTCAGGTAATCCTCCTGGGTAATCTGGTAACCCGACAATGGATCAAAGACACTTAAGGATTCTACCTCATCCCCCCAGAAAACTATTCTATAAGCTTTATCGGCATATGCAGGAAAAACATCAACGGTGTCGCCTTTCACCCTGAAGGTTCCCCTTTTAAAGTCTGTTTCGGTACGAGCATAGAGACCGGCAACCAGATCTAATAAAAAGCGGTTCCGCCCGTAAATCATTCCCCGTTGTAGCTCTACTACCTGGCGAGTGAAATCATCAGGATTACCAATACCATAAATACATGAAACAGATGAAACAACAATAATATCACGTCGGCCTGAGAGTAGGGCAGAAGTTGTGCTTAGTCGTAATTTTTCAATCTCATCATTTATGGAAAGATCTTTCTCGATATAGGTATTGGTAGTTGGTATATAGGCTTCAGGTTGATAGTAATCGTAGTAAGAAACGAAGTACTCAACTGCATTTTCAGGAAAAAATTGCTTGAACTCCCCATAAAGCTGGGCAGCAAGGGTTTTATTGTGACTAAGTACTAAGGCCGGCTTATTTACGTTGGCTAAAACATTGGCGATAGTAAAAGTTTTACCGGACCCCGTAACCCCAAGCAATACCTGAGCTCTGTCACCCCGTAGAATGCCTTCTGTGAGTTGCTTAATGGCTTCCGGTTGGTCTCCGGTTGGAGAATAATCTGAGACAAGTTTAAACTGCATGTAACATGGAAGGTTTTTGCGAAAATAAAAAAAAGGAGTGTTGCCACTCCTTTTTTCTTCATTACGGTAAGATTAAATTACTTTTTCTTTCCGCCTTTGGCTTTAGCAGCTTCTTCAGCTTTAGCAATGCTGTCAAGACGAGCCTGTTCAGCAGCTTGAGCAGCCTGAGCAGCAGCTACGCTGTCTTCGTAAGCTTTTACTTTAGCAAGGCTGTCAGCAATACGAATGCTGTCCTGTTTAGCTTTTTCAGCGAGTTCTTTTGCGCTGGGGCCGCAAGCGGCGATCATGGCAACTGCACCTGCCAATAAGAGAAGATTGAGTTTTTTCATAGCGGTTTTGGAATTTTAAATTTGACGATGCAAAATTAAAAGCTTTTTGGATAAGTTGTACGTTTTTGTGAAAAAATTTTTAACATTCTTTAAGAAACTTATTCACATTTTAAGCAATTTTAACAAAATCAATTATCAAAACTAACTGAATACTAATATTTTAATAATTAAACAGCCTATAGAAAATTGTTAAAAACTTATATGTTAATTTTACATTAACTTTGTGTCATGGAATCATCCAGCGTTATTTTGACAATTGCTGAGCCGGCAGAAGCTGTTTATAAGGTGAAAGCCAGCAAGTTTCTGGCTTTTGCTTATCCGGTGCAAAACGAAGATGAAATCAAGGCTCATCTCCAGAACCTCAAAAAAAAATTCCCCGACGCAAACCACCACTGCTTCGCCTGGCGGCTGGGGCCTGGCAAAGACAAATTTCGCTATTACGACGACGGAGAGCCCTCGGCAACAGCTGGTCGTCCCATTTATGGTCAAATTCTTTCACGCGATATTACTAATGTTTTGATTGTAGTTGTCAGGTATTTCGGTGGAATTAAACTGGGTACTTCAGGATTAATTGATGCCTACAAAACCTCTGCAGCATTGGTGCTCGAAAACACGAAAATTGTTGAATTTACCCTCAAATGCAGCCTTCGTCTTCTCTATTCCTATGAATTGACCAATCAGGCCATGCGCTTGGTTAAAGAGCTCAAGGCAGAAATCATATCCAGTGAATATTTACAGAAATGTGAGCTCCTGATCAGGTTTGATGCCTCTTTGAAACAATTTGCCATCCAAAAAATTAGTGAAGTTTATGGATTAGATGTAAATGAAGTTGATTAACCGACTTATAATCCAGGAGAATCATATTGTTATAAGATAAAAAAAGGCTGCCTTTCGACAGCCCTTTTTCTGTTAGTACTCGGAATTAATCTTCTTTGATTATTTTTAGACCACCTTCTACACCTTTGGCTACAAAGATATAGCTATTGTCGGAGTAGACGTGATTGCAGCTTCCGGGATAGTTTGGATCATCCCAGATACCAACAATTTCAACTTCCGTTCCACTGGTGGGGGCTTTGGCAATATAAAGTCCTTGAGCCCCGTTTGCCATATAGATATATTTCGAATCAGCACTTACTGCATTCGTATTTCCATATGTAATCATTCCGGCAGGAGAAGTGTAAACAAGGTTTCCATTGGTAATGTTTAAGGCTTTCATACCGTTCATGCCCATCGATATAAAGCATGTAGTTGCATCTGGACGAATGAAGATAGTGGCCTTACCGAAGTTTGTAAATTCGGGCTCCACGTTCTGGTGACTTACTTGCCCCACGGGCCAAATCAGTTCAGTTGAAGGATCACCGCTGCCAACAGTGTAAACATGCAGATAAGCATTATTGCTGCCGTCTACCTCAAGGCTGATATGTTTCTTTCCATTGACACGGCCATTGGCAGTCGAGAACTTAGCCCCGTTATAAAGGTCTGAATCTACGTAGGCTAAGGTAGTTCTGTTATACACGAAGAGTCCGCCGTTTGTATTACCGGCAGAAACATAAATCCAGTTACTGGCCTGGATAATACCATTGGCAGAGGCAGCATTTCCAACCTTAAGGGTTTGAACTTGTTCGGGCGTAGATGTAATAATTCCATCGCCATCAATAGCAATTTTGAGTACCACAGCACCTTTGGCTTTATGTGCACCTGCTAAATAAAGAACACTTCCACCAGCATTGATGTCGCATGCATTGATATCGATTTTTTCAAATGTCATTTGCGAGACTATGCTCGGATTGTAGGGATCAGAAATATCAAAAACAACAATGGCTCCGCCATAACCATTACCTCTTTCGTGATAGGTAACGTAAACTTTTTGATAACGACGGTGAACGTAACTGGCACTTAATTTCACTCCGTTGACGATGGGTGAAGCGGCGTCAGCAACAAGAGTGAATGTAGGTGTTGATTTTAAGCCTTTCAGATTTAAAGGCTCGTTTAATAGGGTTAAACGTTGGTTAAGCTCCTGAGCATTATTGTTTAAGACGATCCCATCTTCATTGACGAATGAAGGAGCCTCTTCTTTTGAGCATGCTGCCAGGAGTGTAACAGCAAATAAAACCAGTACTAACTTTTTCATATGATTCAATTTTAATTTGTAATTTTCTACTCTAAGCGACAAAATGGTAAACCTAATTTTGTGCCATTTCGCTAAATCAATGATTATAAATTATTTAAAATAATCAAAGTAATTGTATGTGTTTCCCAATTTGTATTTTCTTACAACAGTTGGAAATGTAGAATTTCCTTGATTTGTCGTAAATTAGGTTGCGTTTAACAAAAGATTATCTTGAATTGTTTAGTGCTTCATAAAATACCTCGATAGGATGCTGAGCTTCGCGCCCTGTGCCATCTTTAATCTGATGTCGGCACGATGTACCGGGGGCTGCAATAATTGCATCAGATGAGGTTGCTCTTACTGCAGGAAATAGTACCAATTCTCCAACTTTCATCGAAATTTCGTAATGCTCTTTTTCGTAGCCAAAAGACCCGGCCATTCCACAGCATCCCGAGGGGATTTCTACAACTGAATAGTTTTGTGGTATACTAAGCATTGACACAGTAGGCTTTGTAGAAGCCACTGCTTTTTGTTGACAATGGCCATGCAGGTATATTTCTCTTTTCTCAGTCGTAAATAAGTTTGGAGAAATATTGCCCTTTTCAAATTCCCTAGAAATAAATTCTTCAAAGAGAAGCGTGTGTGGTGCCATTTTCCTGGCTAAATCCCGGAGGGAAGGGCTACAAAGTTCAGGGTATTCATCCCTAAAGGTAAGAATGGCTGAAGGTTCAATACCAATTAAAGGTGATTGTTCATTCACAATGTTTGAGAGTAATTCAACATTTTTATCCGCAATATGTCGGGCCTTGCGCAAGAGTCCTTTCGAGATAAATGTTCTGCCACTGTAGGTTTGCCTGGGTATGACAACCTGATAACCTAATAAAGAAAGTGCCTGTATGGCTCTAATTCCGATGAGGGTGTCGTTAAAGCGGGTGAATTCGTCGATAAAGAGAAAAACTTTCCCTTTAACTGGTCCTTTAGGAGTATAACGTTGAATGTATTTGGCGAAGTTTTCCTTTCTAATTTTTGGAATGCTTCGGTTTGGAGCAAAGCGGGTAGCTTTTTTAAAAATCCTAGACAGAAAATTATTTTGTAAAATAAAATTGGCAAGGAAAGGGAGATAGCTTCCAAATTTATTGAGTTGGGGAAAGTATGCAATAAGTAATGATCGGAAGGGAACGCCATTGGCATCATAATAATGTTGCAGAAATTCTGCTTTGAGTTTGGCCACATCTACATTTGAGGGACATTCCGATTTACAGGCTTTGCAGGAAAGACAAAGATCCATTATCTGGTATATCTCGGGATGATTAAAAGGATTTTGTCTTTGGGAGCGGGTAAGGAATTCTCTAAGAATATTAGCCCTGGCACGTGTAGTAGCATTTTCATCGCGGGTAGCCATGTAGCTTGGACACATAGTACCGCCTATTTTTTCAGTTTTTCGGCAATCGCCACTGCCGTTGCATCGTTCAGCAGCTCTTACTATGCCCAGGTCTTTCGAAAAATCAAAGAGGGTGTCAATCTCGCGGACCTTTTGCCCAGGATCGTACCGAAGAAATGTATCCATCCTGGGTGTATCCGTTATTTTGCCTGGATTAAAAATACCATTCGGGTCCCATTTCTTTTTAATCTCCTTCAGCAATTGGTAATTTTTTTCACCCAGCATAAGAGGGATAAATTCTCCCCGCAGCCTGCCATCTCCGTGTTCTCCACTCAGCGATCCCCTGTATTTCTTAACGAGCTTTGCAGTTTCAAGGGCAATTTCCCTGAAGAGCTTTACATGCATGGGATCTTTTAAATTAAGTACAGGGCGAAGGTGGAGTTCGCCGGTAGCGATATGGGCATAATATACGCAGGATAGACCATGCTTTTGAAGCAGAGCATCAAATTCTTCGATATAATCAGGTAATAATTCCGGCTTTACTGCAGTGTCTTCGATTACGGGTACTGGTTTTGCATCGCCTGGCATATTAGACAAAACTCCTAAACCGGCTTTTCTAAGTGCCCATACTTTATTTATATCATTTCCTGTTATTACAGGAAAGGCATAACCAAACCCTGCGGATCGCATTTCATGCTCCAATGCCTCTATGCGTGGAGATATTTCTTTGATGGAATTGCCTTCGAACTCCACAATTAGAATGGCACCCGGATCTCCCTCTACAAAAAAACGATTTCTTTCCTGATCACGATTTTGTTTTGTTAAATCTAATACGGTTTTATCCATCAATTCCACAGAGGAGGGATAATGTCGTAGTGCGATAAGGTTGGCCTCCAGAGCTTGTCTGATGGTTTCAAGATGAATGCATACCAATACTTTGACAGGAGGGGGTAGAGGTACAAGATTTAACTTTATTTCCGTAATAAATGCTAAAGTACCTTCTGAGCCTGCCAGAAGGCGACAAAAATTGAAATCTGGCCCACCGGAAGTAAATGGTTCGCATTCCAATAAAAGGTCTAATGCATATCCCGTATTTCTTCGTTTGACTTCTGGATCAGGATAATCATTGCGTATAGTTTTCTGGTTTTCAGGATCGCTTAAAATTTGATGGATGTGTTCATAAAGTTGCCCTTCCAGCCTATGAGATTTCCTTTTTTTATCGAATTCTTCCGGAGTTAGGTTTTTAAATATAACTTTTGAACCATCGCTTAATAATGCAACAATCTCTAGCGTATGATCTCTGGTGCTACCATAGAGTAGGGAATGTGCACCGCAAGAGTTGTTGCCCACCATTCCACCAATCATGCAGCGATTTGAAGTGGAGGTTTCCGGCGCAAAAAACAAACCTGTGGGCTTCAGAATCTTATTCAACTCATCCAGAATTACTCCCGGTTGAACACGAACCCAACGCTCTTCCGGATTTATTTCCAGAATTTGATTCATATATTTCCCGATGTCAACAACGACCCCATTGCCCACCACCTGGCCTGCCAGAGAAGTACCTGCAGCCCTGGGTATCAAAGAAATGTGGTGGGTATTTGCATAGTGAATTAATTGCAGGAGGTCTTCTTCATCTTTGGGCCTGACCACTGCCGCAGGGATTTCTCTATAAGCAGAGGCATCGGTTGC
>DDBO01000137.1:0-879 GCA_002332755.1 Bacteroidales bacterium UBA2030
GAACGTATTCACCGCGCCATGGCTGATGCGCGATTACTAGCGAATCCAACTTCATGGAGTCGGGTTGCAGACTCCAATCCGAACTGAGATCGGCTTTTAAGGATTGGCTCCCACTCACGTGGTCGCTGCCCTCTGTACCGACCATTGTAGCACGTGTGTAGCCCAGGACATAAGGGCCGTGCTGATTTGACGTCATCCCCTCCTTCCTCTCTGCTTGCGCAGGCAGTTCCCATAGAGTCCCCGGCTTTACCCGCTGGCAACTATGGATAGGGGTTGCGCTCGTTATAGGACTTAACCTGACACCTCACGGCACGAGCTGACGACAACCATGCAGCACCTCGCAGGCGACCATCGCTGGCTATACCCTTTCAGGTATATCCCCCCTGCGTTCGAGCCCTGGTAAGGTTCCTCGCGTATCATCGAATTAAACCACATGCTCCTCCGCTTGTGCGGGCCCCCGTCAATTCCTTTGAGTTTCAACCTTGCGGTCGTACTCCCCAGGTGGATCACTTATCACTTTCGCTTAGCCACTGATACTTCAGCGTACCAACAGCTAGTGATCATCGTTTACAGCGTGGACTACCAGGGTATCTAATCCTGTTTGATCCCCACGCTTTCGTGCATGAGCGTCAGTTGAAAATTAGTGAGCTGCCTTCGCGATCGGTGTTCTGTGTTATATCTATGCATTTCACCGCTACACAACACATTCCACCCACTCCATCTTCACTCTAGCCGTTCAGTATCAAAGGCAATCCCTATGTTGAGCATAGGGCTTTCACCCCTGACTTAAACAACCGCCTGCGCACCCTTTAAACCCAGTAAATCCGGATAACGCTCGCATCCTCCGTATTACCGCGGCTGCTGGCACGGAGTTAGCCG
>DDBO01000137.1:957-16612 GCA_002332755.1 Bacteroidales bacterium UBA2030
CCTCCGTATTACCGCGGCTGCTGGCACGGAGTTAGCCGATGCTTATTCTCCAGGTACCTTCAGCTACCAACGCATCGGTAGGTTTAGCCCCTGGCTAAAGCAGTTTACAACCCATAGGGCCTTCTTCCTGCACGCGGCATGGCTGGGTCAGTCTTCCGACCATTGCCCAATATTCCTTACTGCTGCCTCCCGTAGGAGTCTGGTCCGTGTCTCAGTACCAGTGTGGGGGACCTTCCTCTCAGAACCCCTACCCATCGTCGCCTTGGTGAGCCGTTACCTCGCCAACTAGCTAATGGGACGCATGCCCATCCTTAACCACATCGCTGCTTTGATTATATCAGGATGCCCCTCTATAACCTCATGAGATATTAGCCCAGCTTTCGCCAGGTTATGTCTCAGTTAAGGGTAGGTTGCATACGCGTTACGCACCCGTGCGCCACTCGCCACCAGGTATTGCTACCCGTGCTGCCGTCCGACTTGCATGTATTAAGCCTGCCGCTAGCGTTCATCCTGAGCCAGGATCAAACTCTCCATTGTAATCGTTTGTTCCTTTAGCTCTTTTACCGTCCTCTTTCCACCTTTCCTCGGCTTCAGAGTCCCGCTACGCTTCCTCTCATCTTTCTCAAAGAACTTTCTCCCGTTTTGGGGCTGCAAAGGTACAACCTTTTTCCTTCCCTGCAATACTTCGCAAAAAAAATTTTTTTCGCCCTTTACAGCCTTCCTTAGAACGTCTCCGTTTTTGGAGGGCGCAAAGGTACTGCTTTTCTTTGCTTCCAAACAAGAGGAAGGGAAAAAATACTTGTTAATATCTGTATAAAATCCTTAAATCCAGCAATAAAAATTGTTAATAATTTTCAAAGAATAGATTCATGACCCTTTTGTCTCTGATTGGGGCTTCTTGAAAATACTTCTGATAAACAATAATTTAATAAAATTAAAAACAAAAGCCTCAACTATCCTCTCATCAAAATTTAATGGGGATTTAAGCATCATGCTTAAACCCATCATTGGCAGTAACTTTGCAATGATTCAATTATTACAATACTCATCATTTCTTATTGTTGGTTATTGAATTGCGTTGTTTCAATTCATGACCTGATGGGCGGCCCTTATTCAAAGCAATTTATTAAGATACAAATACTAAAATAAGATGAAGATACTTGAAATTGGTAAACTGCCTGTTTACATGTGGGCTGAAGATGTAGAAGCAGGGGCCATGCAACAAATAAATAACCTGAGCATGTTTCCATATGCTTTTCATCATATAGCCATCATGCCCGATTGCCACGAGGGTTTCGGTATGCCTATCGGA
Source organism: Bacteroidales bacterium UBA2030 (assembly GCA_002332755.1). GTDB lineage: Bacteria > Bacteroidota > Bacteroidia > Bacteroidales > TTA-H9 > UBA2030. Next base: position 2,270 of record DDBO01000137.1, read on the forward strand.
GGGGTGCTTAGTACAAGAGATGTGATTATTCCTAATGCTGTTGGGGTTGACATAGGTTGCGGAATGTGTGCCATGCGCACTGATCTCAAAGAAATTGATGTCAAAAGTCTAAACCGGATTTTCAATAAATTACGCGAGTTAATACCACTAGGTTTCAATCATCAGACAAAGAAGCAGGATGAAGCAATAATGCCCAAGGGTTACGACATTAGTGGGATGCCCGTTGTAAAAAAAGAATGGGAAGAAGCACTTTACCAGTTGGGTACCCTTGGCGGTGGTAATCATTTTATTGAAATTCAGAAAGGTAGTGATGGTTATATATGGGCAATGATTCATTCAGGGAGCCGGAACTTAGGTAAACAAGTTGCAGACTTCTATAATAAACTTGCCATAAGTTTTAATGAAAAGGAAAAAAGTACTGTGCCAAAATCGCATCAGCTGGCCTATTTGCGTATTGACTCAAAGGAAGGGAGACAATACAATGAAGAAATGAAATTCTGCGTTGAATTTGCCTTGGCCAATAGAAAACTTATGATGGAGCGAATTGCAAGCGTTTTAGAAGAGGAAACCCATTGCGGCTTTATTTCATGGGAAGGAACTAGGTTTATTAATATAGCTCATAACTATGCAGCTGAAGAAGAGCATTTTGGATGCAAGGTTATAGTACACCGTAAAGGGGCAACACGTGCATTGAGAGGCGAGACAGGGATTGTGCCAGGTAGCCAGGGAAGTAAAAGCTACATCGTCAAAGGCAAAGGCAATCCAGAAAGTTTTATGAGTTGTTCGCACGGCGCAGGTCGAAAGATGGGTCGCAATGAAGCCCGTAAAAAATTAAATCTCGAGGAAGAACGGCGAAAACTGGAATCAAAGAAAATTATCCATGCCCTGCGTACTCCAGCTGATCTTGATGAGGCTTCCGGTGCCTACAAAGACATTGACCTTGTTATGAAACTTCAAGCCGACCTGGTAGATATTTGTATCGAACTTACCCCCCTGGGAGTCATCAAAGGTTAGGCTATGGCTTCCAAATAATTTTACATTCATCTGCCCCAAATGAAACGAAATAACTAAACCTTCTTCCAAAGTATTTTTTGTAAAGCTGTAGTAACTCTTCGAAACGATTTGATTTGCCATGAGGGACAGAGTTTGAATCTCCGGTATATTTTAGGTAAAAGTGATATTCCCTACCCTTCTGAGAGAAACTAATCTCAAGGCTGCCTGTTTCTGTTTCTCTGCCAAAGATGGATAATCTCATCAAAGAATAAAGGCACAAAGTTGGAAGCTCAATATTCAAATTTTCTCTGTAATCGGGAAACACAAGCGTGGGTAATTTGGTACCCATGATCAGGTTTGCTTCTTGGTATGTAAGTATATACTGAATCTCTCTTAGGAGTGACCAGGTTAACGGGGGCTCGAACAATAAACGGTTTTTAATTATTTTGCTTAAATCAATTAGAAAATTGTAGGCATCTTGCTTCTCATTTAACATAATAACAGCAGCAAGCTTATTGAAAGAATTTAGAAAAGTATGCAAATCGAGTGAATGCTGAAATACTGTGCGTTGAATAAGGTAGAATAAGGCTTTCCTCCTAAAATGTAAATACCGCAAATATAACCAAAGTGAAAGCCCTGTCAATAAAATAATGATCACAATAACTAATTCATGCATTCCAGCTGATTATTTCTTTTTGCAAAACAAACTTATTCTTACATAATTACCAAATCATTTTTTGAATCATGCAATGGTTTTGTGCTTTGGCATTCCATGAGTACCTTATTCTATTCACTCAACATTCTAACATAAAAATACCATCAATATGAATCCTTAACATCAAAACAAAAAAGCTGCCCTTTTGAGACAGCTTCTTAAAAAAAGGTATTAAAAACCAAATTATTATCACTTCAACACTATTTTGTCGGCAAGCTTTAAGCCTTCGGCTGTAATAAGGGAAATGAAATAGGTACCTTTGGGTAAATCCCTCAAGCTAATTTCCTGGGTATGACCAGGATTCACATCATAGACTCCAATAACCTGTCCACTCAAATTATATAAATATAAAACTGACTTTGGAGAAACATAGTGAGGGATAGAAAGGGTAAACTTCTCAGTAGTTGGATTGGGGTAGATATTTAATTGAGATAATGTTATATGATCAATGCCTTCAGCCTGACCATCAAAAGAAAAGTTGATCCACAGGGAGTCTTCGGGGTGGTCGACATCCCAAACTACGTAGGTGGCCAGGCTGGTTCCTGAGTGTGACATTGGATCGTAATCAACAGATACACCATCAGTCGCCTCACCAGGGCCTAACCGGGCGGGTTCGGGTAGTTGGAGCATATTACTGGGGAAGCAAGCTCCCCAGCAGAAAAACATTTCACTTCCAGGCACCAATGATTTTTCAATCCGTTTAAACTGAACTGCTTTATTTTCAGCAGAATTATTCTTAATGATAAGGTCATAACTCATAGCCTGTGTATGAGGTCCTACAACACTAATCCACTGATCGGGAGCAATATTATTACCATCTTTATCGACAAATGTAAACCAAGAGGGGGCGAATTCAACCTCGACCGAAATACTGTCATTAGGATTATCTGCAACAAAGAAAGTAAACCCTAGTCTAGTATGGCTAAGTGTCCCTCCCGGGGCATAATCAGCAGAGAAATCGTGAGATACGGCACCCGGCTCAATGGTAATGGCATCAGGACTCTGAGTAACAAACCAGGGAAAGCACAAACCCCAACAGAATGTCGCGATAGAATCAACAGCTTCGTATCTGATATATTTTTTAACTAATACGTTTCGGCTTTGATCGCTAATATTCTGAACGTCAAGCTCAAGCATCATATAAGAATCGGGTAATCCTCCGGCATAAACCAAGTCTCCGTTAGATAGGATTTTTCCTTGTTTTGTCATTAATTGCAAGCTCTGAGAGGAAAGTGTGCCTAAGGTAAAGAGCAAGGCGAAGGAAAGTACAATTTTTTTCATAATGGTTTGAATTTGTTTGTAAATGATTTTGGGTAAAGCCCTGCAAATATAAATATGTTTTAGGAGCTACTGAAAATACCTCTTGATTTTGAACATGCCAGTTTGGGCATCCCATAATACATTTCTTTTGGCTCAAGCCCGCCAGTTTGAGCATTTGCTGTAGCTTTGCAATTGTAAACCAAAAACAAATTTAACCAATGAAACGTTTCAGCATCGTAATGGTCTTCTTGACTTTGATTATAAGCCTTCGGGGGCAACAAGTTCCAAGAGACCAAGTAGTTATAGAAGTTGGCACAGGCACCTGGTGTCAGTATTGTCCCGGAGCTGTAATGGGTATTGAAGACCTACTGGCTAATGGTTACAACGTGGCTGCCGTAAAATATCACTCGGGCGATTCTTATCAAACTTCCGCTTCCATTGCCCGTATCAATTACTACAATATCACAGGATTTCCCACTGCCTGGTTTGATGGGGTTTACAATGTAGTTGGGGGGTCAAATACACAAAGCATGTATCCCAACTACATACCTTATGTTAATCAACGAAATTCAGTGCTCAGCTCGTTTACGCTTAGCATCAATGGGAGTTGTACCGGACTCCAATATAACGTAACTGTCAATGTAAATAAGGTAGCATCCTACAATCAAAACGCCCTCAGATTGCATCTGGCCCTCACCGAATCGCATATTCCCGAATTCTGGCAAGGCCAAACTGAAGTAAACCACGCCATGCGCCTTATGGTACCCGATGCCAATGGCACCTTGCTCGACTTTTCAACGCAAAACCAACACACTGTTAACCTAAGCTTTACGGTGGACCCTGCCTGGGAGATTCAAAATTGCGAATTGGTTGCTTTCTTGCAAAATCCAGTTACTAAAGAAATTGTGCAGGGCACCAAGACTCCGTTAATGAGCCTTTTGCCTACCTTAAATAATGATTTGGGTATCCGCAGCCTCTCAAATATACCGCCTGCTATATGTCAGGAGTGGGTAAAACCTGTTTTGGTCGTAGCCAACTATGGACTTGAAACAGCCACAAGTGCCCTATTAAAGCTGAAAATAAATAATGATTATGAGTACTTTTATAACTGGAGCGGAAATCTTCCCTATCTGGCAAAGGATACTTTTGAGTTAGATACTCTGGTTTTTAGTTCTTTAAATTCGAATATAATTTCAGCCACAATAACGAATGTAAATGGGCAACCTGATTTAAATGCAACAAATGATTCTTTATCAGTAATTTCTGGTACTGCCGCTCAACTCTTCAAATCGCCGGTGTCGTTGGTACTTAAAACTGATAATAACCCACAAGAAACCACGTGGGAACTTGTAAACAGTGGAGGTCAGATTTTATACAACGGAGGCCCTTACACCGAACCCAACAAGCTTTTCATCGTAAATATGAACCTGCCCGATGACTGTTACCGTTTTATCATTCATGATGAAGGTAAAAACGGTATATGTTGTTCAAATGGAAACGGCCTGTATAAATTGGTCGACAAAAACAACCTCACTATTGTATCAGGGAAAAACTTTTTAATGTCGGAAAGCACCGATTTTAGAGTTTCCTCAATCACCGGAATTTCAGAAAACGAAGGAAACAACCTGACCTATTCACTGGTTGATAATCTCCTTACTGTGCAAAGCCTGGCATTCGAGCCTGTAGAGATAGCAATTCTTGACCTTTCCGTTAGAAAAATTATGAATGCCATTGTGCCCGGAGGGTTTGGACAAATTAGTTTGAGAAACCTACCCTCAGGTGTTTATATTTTAAAAATGATGCAGGGAAACTCATTGAAATACTCCAAAATTTTCATTCAATAACTAAAACAAAGAATTTTAACATAAGAAATTACCCAGTAACTGCGTTTTTTGGAAATGAAAAGAATATTAGCGAGCATTCTTTTGGTTGGAGGACTATTGCCACATGCAATAATGGCGGAGACAGAGCCTTCAATTGACAGTTCCAATGTTCAAAAAAAATGGGAAATCAATAGCTCTGTCGCACTGAATCTCAATCAGCTACACCTTAGCAATTGGGCTGAGGGAGGAGAAAGTAGTATGAGCGGTGTGATGTGGTTTAATTTTGCAGCCACACACACAAAGAAAAAATATACAGTCACACATCAATTGACGGCGGGGTACGGTCTGCTGACCAATCGTGAAAGAGATATCAGGAAGACCGAGGATCGTTTGGAATACTTGAGTTCTTTTTCCTACAAGGCTTTTAAGAACTGGAATTACATGACTCAGATAAATTTTAGAACTCAATTTTCAAATGGTTACCGCTATCCCAACGACTCAGTCATTATCTCCACATTCATGGCTCCGGCCTATATCACCCTATCGCTTGGCATGCAATACAAGCCCTCTGATTTCTTTTCAGTTTTCATTTCACCTGCTTCCGGCAAGTTTACTGTCGTTGCCAACCAGGAACTGGCCGACAAAGGGGCCTACGGCGTCAGTCCGGCAGTTTATGTAAACGATACCCTCATAGCCCACGGTACTATGGTTAAACCTGAATTTGGGATAAATTTTAATGCCAGCTTAAAAAAAGAGGTTTTTACCAATGTGAATCTCGAGAGCAGACTTTTGCTCCATAACAATTATCTCGACACAGATCCCGGCAACCGATGGAACTTCGATGTTAACTGGGATGCATTGATCAATTTTACCGTTAATAAAACCATGAGCACCACCCTAAGGATGAACCTTATTTATGACCACAATGTGAAAATAAATGATTACAAGATTATTGATGGTCAGAAAACGTTAATAGGTTCAGGCCCCCGTACCCAATTCAAAGAAAGTTTCGGAATTGGTATCAATTACAAATTTTAGTATTTAAAAAAAGGCAATATAAAAAAAGGCTGTCGCTGATAATCCTGCGGCAGCCTTTGGTGTGATGTCTGAATGTTCAGTTCAGATTAATATACCGGGTACCCAATAAAGCGGATTTAACCACCCAAAGAGAACTGGAATACGCCAAAAGAAACGTGACCAGGGGTATGGGAATGTGCCGGTAAAAATTACGAGAAACACGGAACTGATAGTTACTGTGAAGGGTAGAGCTATGCTTCATGCAGTTAAGGTTTGGTTATTAAACTTTCCTATCCATAACGCATGATTCTCTTCTTTAGTATTTAAGATTCAATCTTTTTTAAACATCTGTCCCCATTACAAGCTCAATGTAATATCTTTCTGTTTTATAATTTTTCGAAGATTAATGAGGGCATAGCGCATTCTACCCAAAGCGGTATTTATGCTTACATTCGTTTGTTCTGCTATTTCTTTGAAGCTCAAATTTTCATATAAACGCATGCGAACTACTTCTCGCTGCTCCTCAGGTAAGAAATGGATCAGACGGGCAACATCCTTAATAATCTGATTATAAATAATTTGTTCTTCAACTGAACGCTCCTTGAGCCACAATCGTTCAAAAATATCGAATTCTTCACTGTTTTCTACGACAGGAAAGCGTTTCTGTCGCCTAAAATAATCGATGACCAGGTTGTGGGCAATTCGCATCAACCACTGAGCGAATTTTCCTTCTTCCTTGTAGTCGCCTCTTTTAAGCGTTTTAACTACTTTAAGAAAAGTCTCCTGTATAATGTCCTGAGCCAAATGCCTGTCGCGAATTTGCGAATAAACATAGGCCGCTACTCTTTCTTGATGCCGCAGAACCAATTCTGATAGGCTTGCCTCATTGCCCGACAGGTAACTCTGAATGAGCTCCTGATCGGAAACTTTGCATGTACTCATAACGCTTCCCTTCTTAATAATCAGTTTTCAGTGTAGAAGTTAAGCGATAGGCAGCCTCCGTTTTTGGGTTAAACTTTTTTTACTCTTGCAAATATAGTAAATAAACTTTACATGTCAAGCATTTTCAAAAAGTATTGCGGATATTTTAAATCTTCATTACGCATCCCTGATTTAATATATTGAACACCAGCATACAAAAAAATCAAAAATTCTCTAGGGCATGCAACTTTTTTTAATACTACTTTTGCAATCCATTTTTAAAAACTAATGTGGAGTTCAGACATTTTAAAAGAGGCAGATTTTCATAAGTATATAATAATCAAAGGGGCAAGGCAACACAATTTAAAAAACATTGACCTGGCAATCCCTAAAAACAAGTTAACTGTTATCACGGGGCTATCCGGTTCGGGTAAATCGTCACTTGCGTTTGATACCCTGTTTGCGGAAGGCCAGCGAAGATATGTTGAGAGTTTAAGTTCGTATGCCAGGCAATTTTTAGGTCGTATGAACCGCCCGGATGTAGATTACATCAACGGCATTGCACCTGCAGTGGCTATCGAACAAAAAGTTAATAGCCGCAATCCACGTAGCACTGTAGGGACTTCTTCTGAGGTTTATGAATACCTGAAGCTTTTATTTGCCAGAATAGGAAAGACCTTTTCGCCTATATCCGGCTCTCTTGTAAAAAGAGACACGGTAAGCGATGTAACTGATTTTATTGCAAGCCTGCCAACAGGCGCCCGGTGCATGCTCAGCACACGCTTACTTCTTTCCGAAGGTGAATCTTTGGTTCAGCGTTTGTCGGTTGTGTTGCAGCAAGGCTATACCAGAGTCAGCATCAATGGAAATATTCTGCAGGTTCAGCAAATTCTTGAGAACCAAGTGGCTCCCCATCCTGAATCAGAAATTTTTATTGTAATTGACCGATTTACGGGTGGCAATCAAGAACAAGAGTACCTATCGCGCATTGCTGATTCAGTAGAAAGCGCCTTTTTTGAAGGAATGGGCACTTGCCTGGTTGAATATTGGATTGGCGATAAATACCACCGACAGGAGTTTTCAAACCGATTTGAAGCCGATGGTATGTCGTTCGAAGAACCAAGCGTCAATTTATTTACTTTCAACAACCCGTATGGCGCTTGCAAAACTTGCGAGGGATTCGGTTCGGTTATTGGCATTGACGAAGACCTTGTGATACCGGATAAAAGTCTTTCTATTTATGAGGAATGTGTGGCTCCGTGGAAAGGAGAGAAACTCGGTGAATGGAGAATACAGTTTATACGTGAAGCCCGCAAAATCGGATTTCCGATACATCGTCCTTATTATGAACTGAACGAGCATGAAAAAAAAATCTTGTGGGAAGGCGGCCCCGGACTGCTGGGTATTAACGATTTCTTCAAAATGGTTGAAGAAAACTTATACAAAATCCAGTACCGGGTTTTATTATCGCGTTACAGAGGAAAAACTATTTGTCCCGAATGTAAAGGCACAAGGCTGAGAAAAGATGCCAATTACGTGAAAATTGACGGGTATTCTATCAGCGAAATGGTAAGCATGCCCATTAGTCGGCTGTGTGAAGTTTTTGCAAACCTAAACCTTACGGATCATGAATATTTAACCGCCAAACGTTTGCTGACAGAGATCAACAATCGACTTCAGGTGATTTGCGATGTAGGTCTAGGCTACCTAACCCTGAATCGTCTTTCCAATACACTTTCAGGTGGTGAATCCCAGCGCCTGAATCTGGCCACAGCCATCGGAAGCACACTTACGGGGTCGATGTATATTTTAGACGAACCCAGCATAGGACTACATCCGCGTGACACACTCCGCTTGGTTAAAGTTCTGAAAAAATTGAGAGATCTTGGGAATACGGTCATTGTGGTCGAACATGAAGAAGAGGTTATTAAGGCTGCTGATCACCTCATCGACATTGGACCGGAGGCTGGGGTGAATGGAGGTAAAATAGTATTTGAAGGTGATTACCAAACCCTTCTTAAAAACGGGAATACCCTCACCGCAGAATACCTCAATGGCAAACGAAATATTCAGGTGCCCAATCATCGTCGCCCTTGGCGCGACTATATTGAAATTGTTGGTGCCTCAGAAAACAATTTAAAAAATATTAATGTAAAATTTCCCTTAGGGGTTCTTACAGCAGTGACGGGTGTAAGTGGTTCAGGAAAAACTACTTTAGTAAAACAAATCCTCTACCCTGCCCTGCAAAAAATGTTTGGGGGATACTCTGAAAAGACAGGAAAATTCCTAAAACTGCAGGGAGATTATAAAAAAATTCAGGCAGTGGAAATGGTCGACCAGAACCCACTGGGTAAGTCTTCACGCTCTAATCCGGCCACCTACACCGGAGCTTACGATGAGATAAGGTATCTTTACAGCAATCAACCTCTTGCAAAAACACGAGGATATGCGCCAGGCTATTTTAGCTTTAATATTCCCGGCGGAAGATGCGAAGAATGCCAGGGAGAAGGAAAAGTAAAAATTGAAATGCAATTCATGGCCGACCTATGGTTAGTATGTGATAGTTGCAAAGGCCAACGATTTAAAGATGAGGTATTGGATATTAAGATTGAAGGGCTGAATATCAATGAATTGCTAAACCTAACTATTGAACAGGCAATAGAATTTTTCGGCAGGCTAAAACGCAACGACCAGGCAGCGCAACGTATCATTTCTAAGATAAAACCTTTGTATGATGTGGGATTAGGTTATTTAAAATTGGGACAGAGTACTTCGACCTTATCTGGAGGCGAAGCACAACGCGTGAAGCTGGCCTACTTCATTGGAAGAGCACAAAACGAGAAAACAACTCTTTTTATTTTTGATGAACCCACAACCGGCCTTCATTTTCATGACATTTCCAAGTTGCTTATGGCATTTAATGCTTTGCTGAACAACGGACACAGCATTGTTGTTATCGAACACAACCCTGAAGTCATCAAATCGGCAGATTGGATTATCGATCTGGGCCCCGAAGGTGGTGAAGAAGGGGGGTACCTTATTTTTGAAGGGACACCTGAAAATTTAGCCGCTTGCGAAAAATCTTACACTGCCTGTTTTATCAGAGATAAACTTCAACATTAAGATTCTTCAAAATGAAACCCTCTGTGGTTATCTTACCGGTTGCAGGAATGACTTGTGCTTCGTGTGTTTCTGCTGTCGAAAAGGCAGTTAAAAGCCTTGACGGAGTTAAGGAAGCAAATGCCAATCTTGCTTTAGGAAATGTCAGTATTGTTTTTGATCCGGAAAAAGTTTCACAGGAGAGTTTTGTTCAAAAAATTATAGAAGCTGGTTATCAGAGTCCTGGTATGACAGGAGAGTTCTCGACCAACAAATCATCACAGAGAGCCAATGAAATCGGAGACAGACAGCTTTTGTGGGTATATATATTGGCAACGCCTGTGGCTTTGTTGGGTATGTTTTATCATTCCTATAGCCCTGGTCACTATTTGTCGTTTATTCTTACAGCTCTGCTCATTGTATTTCCGGCCAGGGTACTTTTTGTAAGAGCCTGGAGCCAGCTAAGACACAGAGCACCGGCAATGGACCTGTTGGTTGCACTTAGCACTCTTACTGCCTTCTTTTACTCCGGAATTACTTTATGGTTGCCGCCTTCAGGAACCTACCATTTATGGTTTGAGACTCCCGCCATGCTCCTCGCTTTTGTCCTAACAGGCAGATTTCTCGAAGCTAAGGCCAGGCATCGTAGCGTAGAAGCTGTAAACAGCCTGAAACACCTGCAGCCTGAGTTGATAACCGTTATTCGCAATGGCGAACATATAAGTCTACCGGCAACACAAGTAGCCATGCACGACAGGGTGCTTATCAAACCTTTTGAAATCATCCCTGTGGATGGAACTATTTTGAAAGGCGAGACTGAAATTGACGACAGCACCATAACAGGCGAGCCTTTGCCGAAGCATAAAAAGAAAGGAGACTTTGTATTCGCCGGAACGCGTAATCTCGAAGGAGGCTTAACAGTACTTGTTACCCGACCTGTGGGCCAGACACTGCTCGATGGGATCATACATTCGGTAGCCCGATCGCTGGCAGAAAAAGCTCCTTCTCAACAAATGGCGGATAAGATAGCAGGGATTTTTGTACCAGTTGTCCTAATCATCGCACTTTTTACAATGACGATATGGCTGACTGCTTCAGGCAATATCAGCCAGGCACTTACCTATACCATCACTGTTTTGATAATAGCCTGCCCCTGCGCTTTAGGGTTAGCTACACCTACCGCTCTTGTTGCTGCAGCAGGTAATGCTGCACGTCACGGATTTCTTTTCCGCGACGGAGAAACTATGGAAAAAGCGGGGAAAATTGATATAGCAGCATTCGACAAAACCGGAACTCTTACTACAGGAAAATTGGAGATAAAAGATTCTCTTGGAATAGAAAATCTTGGTATTGAGGATGCATCTGTGTTTTACAGTATGGAAAAATCCAGTCAGCACCCGTTGTCTAAGCCCGTTGCCGATGCTCTCATCCAAGTTAAAGCTTGCAACTTGTCGGAAGACGTGCAACATGCTGTCAGGGTTATTCCTGGTAGGGGATTGAGTTATACAAGTTCAGAAAATACAGAATACAGAATTGTTAGCTTTGACTTTATCAGGCAAGAATCATCTCTAGAAATTAATGAGGAACTGATTTCTTTTGCAACAAGGCATGCTTCGAATGGCCGCACGTTGATTGCAGGAGTTAAAGACAAGGAAATATTATGGGTAATGGCTGCCGGAGATACATTGAGGGAGGATGCTTTTCAAGCAATATCGCAGTTACATGTAATGGGAATTCAGACTCTCCTGCTTACTGGCGATAATCATGAAGCAGCAACTGCATTGGCTCATAAGGTTGGCATTAAAGAAGTGCACGCAAGGTTACTGCCGTCCGATAAGAAAGATATCATTCAATCATTGAAATCACAAGGGAATAGAGTACTCATGGCAGGTGATGGCATCAACGACGCAGAAGCATTATCCTCGGCAGATGTAAGTGTTGCTATGGCCAAAGGTAGCAATCTGGCTCTGGATATAGCTTCTATTACCCTCATTGGCGAACAACTTTCATCCATTCCCTTCGCCATCAAACTTTCCCGTTTCACACATTCAATTATCCGTCAAAATCTTTTTTGGGCCTTTTTTTATAACGTAATCTGTATTCCCCTCGCAGCCGGAATGTTTTTCCCTTTTACAGGTTTCACTCTCAATCCAATGATTGCTGGCGCTGCCATGTCGCTCAGCTCAGTGATTGTTGTTACCAACAGTTTACGCATTTCAAGACTAAAGTTTAACCCATAAAATAACAATATGGAAATCAAGCAACTAAAATTTAAGACAAATATTACATGCATGCATTGCCTGGCAAAAGTAACTCCTGTTCTGAACGCTATCCCCGAAATTGATAATTGGAAAGTTGACCTTAATACGGAGGATAAGATTTTGACTGTTGAAGGCGAAATTTCTGAAGAAATGATTATTGATGCTCTTCAACGGGTTGGTTACCATGCTGAAGGCATATAATCCATTTCTCCTAAATTATTTGTTATGAATCGGTAAACCAAACCCTTTCAACAGACCTTTACTTTTTACTGATCTCGTCTTTGGGTAATGTGAATAGAAAACGACAACCCTTGGTGGAATTGTTTTCAACCCAAATTTTCCCTCCATGAATTTCAACAAGTTCTTTACACAAGGGAAGACCTAAGCCTGTAGAAGGTTCTCCTTCGGTACCTTTGCGTTGTGTTTTACCTGTTAATGAAAACAATTGGTCTAAAAGATTATCAGGAATTCCAATACCGGTGTCTTTCACTTCAACCAATACAAATCCCTCTTCCTTTGTATAAGCAGTTACTTTTATGAAGCCTCCCCTGGGTGTAAACTTGATTGCATTGGAAATTAGGTTGCGAAGGATAGTTTCCACCAATCTCTCATCAGCATAAACTTTAAGCGCATCATTCAGAGCATTTAGTAAACCTACCTGTTTTTTTAGGGCAACCGTTGCATAGGTATCTATAACGCTGGCAACAACCTTGCGTAAGTTGAGGTATTCCGGACGATAATCTATCATACGTCGTCTTACTCTACTCCTCGAGGAGATTCTCAAGCAGGCTGTAAACATTTGTGGCCGACAACTGCAAGGAGCGCGACAGGCGTTGAATCTCACCCAGGGTAAGCTTTTGGGTATCCTCTGCCAAAAGTTCTGTTATTCCAAGAATAGCAGAGAGAGGACTTTTTAAATCGTGAGCGATGAGACTAAAAAACTTGTCCTTTTCGGCATTAGCTTCTTGAAGGCTATTTACCAAATCATTCAACTCTTTCTGCCTAGCCATTTGGTGGGTAACATCATGGGCCACAGCTATTACACAAGGAAGCCCAAAATAATTGCCTGAACTCAATGCAACTTCTTTTGGAAAAATGCTTCCATCTGCCCGCCGGCCCCAAAATTCAAAACGCTGAGGCTCACCGTTAAGGGCTTTTTCGAAGGCTAACATCACTGCATTGAGGTCATTTTTGCCCTCTGCCGAGAGAAATTCAGGGGTCTTCCCGATTAATTCCTGTTTTGAATAGCCATACATTTGTTCAGCTGCCTGGTTAACATCCAGAAAAACCCCGTCCTCATCCTGTATATACAGTGCATCAGATACCGCATCAATGAGACCACGATAAGTAATTTCGGATAATCGTAATACCTCCATACTACGGTGGTATTCGTCAACATCTAAATGAACTCCTATGACGCGTTTGGCTACTTCAGCACTGTCCCTCAATACCCTTGCCCTGCTGCGAATCCACTTATAAGTACCTCGTTTGGTAAGCATACGAAATTCCGTCTCAAAATCATGGAGACTCGTGCCATTTCTCAAATATTCCTTAATTTGTTCTTCAATTCTGGTTCTATCCTCCGGATGTACACGTGAAAGAAACGATTCGTGCGAGTTACCTATTTCATCAGGGGTGTAACCTAACATAGTGTACCAATCATCATTCCTTGTATTGATACCGGTAAATAGATCCATTTCCCAGGTACCTAACCGGGCCACTTGTTGGGCAAGATGAAGCGTTTCGTGCGACTTTATTAATTCTTTCCTTAAATACTGCCATTCTGAAATATCGCGTTGAACACCAATGATGTGTGTAACATTTCCAAGCTTGTCATGTACAAGAGCCACGCTTCCTTCTGCCAAAAAGATCTCCCCGTTGCTTCGTATCAAATCAAATTGATACTTAGCTCTACCAGATTGTAAAAGAGACTTGGTTATTCCATCAAGCCTGTTAAGATCATGCTTTACAAAATCTAAAATTGAACGACCAATAATTTGATCTTGAGAAACTTGATACTGGCGGGCTAAGGCATCATTGACTTTAACTATTCGAGCACGCTCAGCCATTTCATTTTGTATCACCGAGGGCATGCCTTCAAAAAACTCCGGCGAAAGAGAGGGTACAAACTCAGCAATAAAAAAACCCTCGCCTGAAAGTGCAAAGAAATTCTCAAGATATTGTGAGCCTTCCTCGGCAGCATCTTTCAGTTCGTGTAATTCCGTTACGTCATTCAGAAATCCCACAAAAAAAT
>DDBO01000033.1 GCA_002332755.1 Bacteroidales bacterium UBA2030
CCGGAATCGAACCAGCGACACACGGATTTTCAGTCCGTTGCTCTACCTACTGAGCTACAACACCAACGTCAGCTTTGAGGCTGCAAAGATATAAAAAATTTCAAAAATCCAAACCCAACCAAAGAATTATTGGCTTTGAGTTAACTTTGCAGCATGTCAGACTATTCATTATTGAGCATCGATATAGGCAATACAAATACAAAGATTGCGCTATTTAAGGGAGAAACTCTAAAACATTTAGAGATTTTATCCAGCTCCGACTACGAATCTCTATTAAAGCTTTTTGAAGAGGATAAATATAAAGACTTAAGGGGGGTTATTGTGAGCAACGTTGCAGCGGGTGATGAAAAAACACTTTTCTCAAGGCTCACAAACCTAATTCCTTTTGTCATATTTTTAAACCATCAGACTCCACTTCCCATAAGTATTTCATACCAAACCCCACAGACCTTAGGTACAGATCGTATTGCTGCCGCTTGTGCAGCCTGGTATAAATCGGACAAAAACCCCTCATTGGCTATAACATGTGGAACGTGTGTCATTTACGATTTTATCGATGCTTCGGGAAATTACCATGGAGGGGCAATTTCACCCGGACTATGGCAAAGATTAAGGGCTCTTCATGAATTCAGTGCCCGTTTACCCTTGGTTAAACCTTTAAAGAATTCTGTTTTTCCAGGAAGAAATACAGACCAGTCAATTTGGGCTGGGGTTATAAGAGGAATGGCATTCGAAATTGACGGCTTCATTAATGAATTAAGGCAATCTGAACCCAATCTTCACGTTTATCTGAGTGGAGGCGATGCTCATTATTTTGCTACTCAGCTAAAAAATAGCATCTTTGCAGCCCCAAACCTTATCATGGAAGGTCTCAACCAAATTTTACTGTTTAATGTTAAAAATCGATAAAAGAACACTTACGTTAATCCTAATGCTCCTGTCATCGGGGGTGGCTTTTTCCCAATCAAGCCTGACATCACCCTATTCGCATTATGGTTTGGGGGATTTAAACAACATCAGCAATACCAGAAACCGTTCCATGGGGGCCACAGGGGTAGCGCAACGAGGATATTACAACGTAAATCCACAAAACCCGGCTTCTTACACCTCATTCGACAGTCTATCTTTTGTTTTTGAGGCAGGTATGCGAAGTACCTTCAATACCCTCAAAACAATGACTCTTTCGGAAAGTGCTTCAAGTGCAGGGCTGGATTTTATGTATTTCGGATTCCCGGTGACTAAAAGAATAAAAATGAGCTTCGGGATGATGCCTTTTAGCACTATTGGATATAAAATTCTTGATGAACAAACAGACCCAAGCCTCGGGCGAATAGACTATTATTACGAAGGAGATGGAGGCCTTAACCAATATTACTTTGGAACTGGCATTCAACTTCACAAAAATTTCTCTATCGGAATAAATGCCCTTTACCTGGCAGGTACTATCAACCGCAGCCGCATGATTCATTTCCCTGATTCTACAGCAATATTGAATACCAGGATTAGAGATATTGTAAATATTTCTGATTTTAGTTTTACTGCTGGAATTCAATACCATAAAACCCTATCAGGAGGAAGTTTATTCACTGTTGGAATTGCCGGAGGTTATGGCAATACTCTAAAGAGTAATAAAGAACAACTCTCAGAGACCTTATTTGGGGGAATTAATTCTGGTTATGAATTTTTTAGAGATACAATAGCTTATTTAAAAGATATTCCCAGTACGATAAAATTACCCTTGCTGATATCCGGGGGGCTTCTATATGAAAAACCAGAGAAACTGACAATAACCTTAGACGGGAGTTACGGATTTTGGAATAATTATAGAATAGACGACCGGGAAGATTCTCTTAAAAATAATTACCGTGTTAACGGAGGGATTGAATTTATTCCTGATAACCGTTCAATATCAGGTTACTGGCAAAAAATACGTTACAGAGCCGGATTTAGTTACTCATTGACTTATCTTAATCTGAAACAGGTGCAGGTGAAAGACTTTTATACTTCTTTCGGACTGGGCCTTCCTATCAGAAGACAGGCCGCCACATTAAATTTTGGCGCAGAAATTGGAAGTAGAGGAACTAAGAAGAACAACCTCATTCAGGAAAACTACTTCCGGTTTTATTTCGGAGTATCTATTACTGAAAGGTGGTTTGTAAAAAGAAGATACAATTGATTAACAAATTAAAATTTGTGAAGATGAAAACGAATAAATTGAAAGTCTCATTATTCCTGGCCTTTGCAGCTATTATACCCACCGCCTTGCAAGCCCAGGAATCAGCTTGCAAAAGCATGCCAAAATATGGTAAAGACAGTGTCCAGTGTGTAACAAACCTCTCTCTTTACCGCGAACCGGTTAAGCAAAAAAACTACCAGGACGCATATAAACCATGGAAATGGGTTTATGAAAATTGTCCATGCGCTAGCCAGTTTATTTATGTAGATGGAATTAAAATCCAGGAATTCCGCATGACAAAAGCATCGGATCCACAGGTTAAACAGAATATCATTGATAGCCTGCTTGGTATCTATGATGCGCGCATAAAGTATTTTCCCAAAGACAACAGAGGGCGCTCGCAAGTAGGAAATATTTTAACACGAAAGGCTATTGATGCTTTTACATACAATCCTAATAGACCGGAAGATGCATATAATTATGTAAAACAAGCCATTGAATTAGATGGCGCAGAAGTATTGCCTGAAGGGCTTCAACTCTATTTACAAAGCGCTATCAAAATGGTAGAGCTGAATAAAGCGGAAAAAACCATTGTGGTGGATGCCTATGACCAGCTGAGTGACCTTATGGATAACGCCATGCAGATAGTTGCCGGCGATACCAATGCTGTAAACAAATATCTTGTTATCAAAAACAATATTGAATCATTGTTTGAACCCTTTGCTACCTGCGAAGACCTGGTTAACATTTACCAGTCGAAATTTGATGCCAACCCCAATGACATTGATTTATTGCGCAAAATCACCAAGATTCTTGAAAAGAAAAAATGCACCGATAAAGACCTGTTTTTTGCTGCCACCGAAAACTTACATAAGCTAGAACCCTCTGCCAGCAGTGCTTATATGATGGCTGTGAAAAACATGAAAGAAGAAAATTGGAGTCAGGCTGCCAAATATTTGAACGAAAGTATCAGCCTCTTTGGAACGGAAGATGTATTGAAAAAAGAAAAGGCATACTTAATGCTTGGCCAGGTTTACCTTGCTCAAAGAAACTATACTGCAGCCAAGTCGACCGCTCTCAAAATGCTGGAAACCAATCCATATGATGGCAATGCATTGATCCTTTTAGGTGATGCCTATGCTTTTGGGGCTTCTACCTGCGGCGATAACGAACTTTCTAAACGTGCAGGTTATTGGGCTGCTGTTGATAAATATATTCAAGCCAGAAAAGTTGACCCTGAAGTGGCTGAAACAGCAAACAAACGCATTGCAACATATTCAGCTTATTTCCCCTCCATTGAAACCATTTTCTTCCACGGCTTCAAGGAAGGTGAGTCATACCGCGTGGAATGCTGGATCAACGAAACAACTACTGTGCGTGCTTCACGTTAACATTAATGAAATCAAGAAAACCAATATTACTTCTTAAGAAATTCAAATTCATTGCCATAACAGCTGTTATGGCAATGAATTTTTCATGCACAAACAAAATGGAGAAAATCAAGGAGTTAACAACTCCTGATACACTTCCCTCTGAGACTATTAAAAACGTAGAGCTAAAATATTACGACTCCGGACAACTTAAAGTTTACCTTAAAGCTCCAGCACTATACGCATACTATGGAGCTGAGAATAAAATGATTTTTCCAAAGGGGCTGAAAGTACTTTTTCTGGATTCAAAAGGAAAAATCACCGGAACCCTGACAGCCGGATATGGTTTAAATTATTTGGATGATAAAATTTTAAAAGTCAGAAACAACGTTGTAATTGTTAATAACGAAGAAAAAGAAACCCTTGAAACCGAAGAACTTAACTGGGATCAAAGGAAACAAAAAATCTACACTGAAGCACATGTAAAGCTTAAGACCCCTGACAAATTAATTCTGGGGCAAGGTTTGGAGGCAGACGAAAAACTAAAACGAAGAACGCTAAGAAACGTAACAGGTGAGTTTCAGGTAAATGAAGATTTTGAATAGATTTGTAAGAGATTTGCTTTGCCATGGATAATCAATTCCTGTTAATAATTATTTCCTTGCTGTTGTCCGCACTCTTCTCAGGAGCAGAAATAGCATTTATTACTGCTAACCGCTTAAAAATTGCCATAGCAAACAAAGACAATCGTTTAGGATCGAAACTGGTACAACATTTCATTAATAAGCCCCAACATTTTATAGCATCATTGCTCTTAGGGAATACCTTAATGCTTGTAATTTATAGCTCTGCCATGGAGCCGTTCCTTAGCAACAAAGTGTTCCCATCCTTTCATTGGCAAATAAATAATCCCTTTCAATTGCTTGCCCTTCAAACACTAATATCTACGAGTATTGTCCTATTATTTGCCGAATTTTTACCCAAAGCTTTGTTTCGCTTACGTCCTAACAGCGTTTTAGAATTTCTCTCTCCCCTACTCTATCTCATTTATCTTTTACTTTATCCCATTGTTTTTCTGACATACAAGCTTTCAGAAGGAATGCTTTACTTATTCTTTGGTCAAAAAATAAAGCCTCAAACACAAGAGTTCTCATGGATAGACCTGGATCATTTTATCAAAGAATACACAAAGCCGGTAGAGGACAATGAAGTGAAACAGGAGGTTAAAATGCTTCAAGCTGCATTGGACTTTAGGGAAATAAGACTCAGGGAATGCATGATACCCCGTACCGAAATTGTTGCTGTAGAATATGATACACAAATAGCCGGTCTTATCAATCAATTTGTAGAATCTGGCCATTCTAAAATATTGATTTACAAAAGGACGATTGACAATATCATTGGATATGTTCATTCATTTGACATATTCAAAAAACCCTCAAGTATAAAAGAAATTTTAAGGCCAGTAGAGAATTTTCCTGAAACAATGAAGGCAGAGATCGCTCTCAAAAAACTAATGACTGCCAAAAAAAGTATTGCAGTAGTGCTGGATGAATTTGGAGGCACTTCGGGCATAGTGACTATTGAAGACCTGATTGAGGAAATCTTCGGTGAAATCGACGACGAATTTGATAAAAACTCATTAACTGACAATCAAATAAATGAAAAGGAGTTTATCTTTTCAGGCCGGGTTGAGATTGATTATTTGAATGAAAAATACAACCTGGACCTACCCCAGGATGGAGACTATGAAACGCTGGCAGGCTTGATCATTCACAAACATGAGAGCATACCCCTTGTGGGAGACCAAATCAACATTGGCCCATTTTGCTTTCAAATCCTGCAAGCCAATGGAAAACGTATTGAGAAAGTCAAACTGGTTGTAAAAAAGTAAAGAATTCGTTTACATCCGTTTTTTCCAATCCAAAAAATATCAGCATAAAATAGCTTGACACAGGCAATTCTTTTTCAATTGCTTTACTTTCTTTACATTTGCGGGCTAAAAAAACTAACTAAAAATGGCTATTTTAGGAGACATCAGAAAGAAATCAGGACTTGCCGTAATTTTTGTAGGTGTGGCTATCACTGCCTTCGTGCTTGGCGACATAGGTAAAAGTACCTGGAGAACCCCCACTGCAGTGGGTGTAGTAGGAGATGAGGAAATTTCGTTCCAGGATTTTGAAAAGAAAGTGGAGCAAAACATTCAGTATACGAAGATGAGCTCCCAGAAAGAAAATCTCACATCAGAAGAGATTTTCTCTATCAGACAGAATACCTGGAATCAGGTACTTAATGAAATGATAATGACGAAAGCATATAAAGATAACGGATTGGTGATTGCTGCCGATGAACTTACCGATCTTATTCAGGGACCGAATCCCCATAAATACATTGTCCAGAACTTCCGCAACCCTGAAACCAATCAATTAGACAGAGAAAGGCTTATTCAGTTTTTCCAGAATCTTGATAAACTCGAGCCAGACGTTCAGAAGCAAGTTCAAGACCTTATTGAAGCAGTAAAAGAAGAAAGGCTGAATGCAAAATATAACGCCATGATTGGCAAAGCCTTTTATATGCCTAAGGCTCTCGTACAAAAAGATTACCAGCTCAAAAACATTAAAGCCTCGTTTGACTATGTTGCTCAGAGCTTTACCACAGTACCTGACAGCCTTGTGAAGGTTACTGATAAGGACCTGAAGGAGTTTTATGAGAAGAACAAGAAAAGCTATGAGCAAGAAGAAACCCGCGATATTGACTATGTAATCTTCGACGTAAATCCATCAGAAGAAGACAGAAAAGCTGCTGAACAGGAGATCAACAAACTTTACGCCGACATGGCAGTAGCGACCAACATCATCAACTTTGTAAACTTCAATTCTGAAGATAAATACGACAGCAGTTGGAAAAAGCAAGGAAATCTTCCAGTACAAATTGATTCTCTGATGTTTAATTCGGCTGTAAACACTATGGCCGGGCCCTGGATTGACAACAATACTTATTATATTGCTCGTTTACTGGATGTTCAGAGCCGCCCTGACAGCCTGAAAGCTTCGCATATTCTCATTGCTTATAAAAATGCATACGGTGCTTCTCAAAAGACAACCCGCAGTAAGGAAGCTGCAAAAAAGACAGCCGATAGCTTAGCTTCAATTATCAAAGCAAACAAAAACAAATTAGCAGAAATTGCAGCCTCAATTTCAGATGATCCCTCAGCAAAAACAAATAATGGCGATTTGGGTTGGTTTGCGGATGGACAAATGGTTCCCTCCTTTAACGAAGCCGTCCGCAAAGGTAACGTTGGAGATGTAACTGTTGTTGAGAGTCCTTTTGGCTATCATGTAATTCATGTAACTGGTAAAACCAAACCCATCAAGAAAGTCAGGGTAGCCATTGTTAAGAAATCGATTCAACCAAGTACGGTTACCATGCAAAAAGTTTATGCAGAGGCCAGCAAGTTTGCTGGAGAAAACCGTACCCGTGAGGCATTTGATAAGGCAGTTGCCGAACTCGGATTGAACAAGCGTACCAAAGATTATATGAGTCCAATGGAAATGTCGTTGCCTGGGATTGATAACAGCCGTGAAATTATCCGCTGGGCATACAGCAAAGATGTAAAACCAGGGGATGTTTCTGACGTAAAGGAATTTGAAAACAAATTCGTTGTGGCTGTTCTCAAAAAAATCAGACCCAAAGGCCTGACACCGCTCGAAGACATTAAACAGGCTCTCGAAGCTACAGTTATGAAGAAAAAGAAGCTGGAATACATTGCAGCAAAAATGAAGGAAGTAAATACAAAAAGCTTAGCCGAGTTGGCTACCCGACTTAATGCAAGGGTCGACACTGCTTCCGACATAACTTTCTATACATACAATATTCCTGGATTGGGCCGCGAGCCTGAAATTACCGGAACAATTTTCTCACTTAACCCCAACGAAGTATCTGAACCTATCATTGGCCTGAATTATACCGTTGTGGTAAAAGTGAAAAACTTTTCAGATGCGCCAGCAAAGACCGATTTCACTTTTGAACGTAAACAACTAGAAAACAACTTCTTTGCCCGCACCAGCACCAGTGCCTACAAAGCATTAGAAAAACGGGCCAATGTAAAGGACAACAGGGTTCTTTTCTATTGATAATTAATAAATTAATGCATAAAAAAAGCCGGTTAATCCCGGCTTTTTCTGTTTTTAGGGGTATCGGTTTTTGAGTTACTTTCGTAAAAGAAAAACTTCAACTTCCTTGATTAGTCAGGACCTTATAAATCAAATCATTGATACTGCCCGAATAGAAGAGGTAATTGGCGAGTTTGTCAACTTACGTCGCCGTGGTTCAAATCTAATTGGCCTTTGCCCCTTTCATGATGAAAAAACACCCTCATTTACAGTTTCTCCGGTAAAAGGTTTTTACAAATGCTTTGGCTGTGGTGCAGGAGGGAATGTTGTAAAGTTTTTAATGGAACACGAACACTATTCGTTTGTGGAAGCCATTAAATACCTGGCAAGGAAATACAACATAGAAGTCGTAGAGAAAGAACTCACCACCGAAGAACAGGAAGCTGCAGCCGAAAAAGAAAGCCTTTACGATGTTACATCCATGGCTGCGGACTTTTTTATGTACCAACTTTGGGAAACCGAAGAGGGTCGTAATATTGGTTTATCCTATTTTGAGGAAAGAGGGATAACCCATAACATGATCCGGCGATTTCAGCTCGGCTACTCGCCGTTGCAAAGAGATGCCCTGGTTTCATATGCCCTGGCTAAAGGATACAAGCCAGAGCTACTCGAAAAAGCAGGATTAATTCTTAAATACGGCAATTCTTACATTGATCGCTTCCGCGAAAGGGTAATTTTTCCCATTCACAATCTCTCAGGAAGAGTAATTGCTTTTGCAGGACGTATATTGAGCAACGATAAAACGCTTGCCAAATACATCAACTCTCCCGAAACCGACATCTATCACAAAAGCAATGTTCTTTATGGACTTTCGATGGCGAGAAAAGCTATTGCTGGTGCCGACAACTGTTATCTGGTGGAAGGATATACCGATGTAATATCCCTACACATTTCAGGAATAGAAAATGTAGTAGCTTCCTCGGGAACGTCTTTAACTACAGAACAGATACGCCTGATAAGAAGATATACTCCAAATATTACTATTCTTTACGACGGCGATCCGGCAGGAATTAAAGCCTCTTTTAGAGGAATCGATATGATTTTGAAAGAAGGCATGAATGTGCGGATAGTGTTATTTCCTGAAGGCGAAGACCCTGATTCGTTTGCCCGAAAACATCGTTCGCAAGAAGTGGCTGATTTCATTCAGAACAATGCCCAGCATTTCATAGGCTTTAAGACGAGCCTGCTGCTCTCTGAGGTTAAAGATGATCCTATCAAAAAAACCAGTCTGATAAAAGATATTCTATCCTCGATAGCTCTAGTTTCGGATACCATTCAAAGGTCTGAATATATCAGGTATTGTGCTCGATTATTAGACACCTCAGAGCAGGTTTTGTATTATGAGCTGAATAAAATCCTCAGACAAATCCACTCCACTACCTCTCATGTAGAAAGCCAAACCTCAGAGGAAGAATATATTGCACCGCGCCAGGAAGAAGCTCCGGAGAGAAACATTTACCACCAGGAAACCAATATTATCCGATTACTCCTATTGTACGGGAAAGAAAATTTTATTTTCCCCATTCAATTAGAAAACGGTGAGCAAAAAGAAATCGAGGTTAATATTCAGCAGTTCCTCATCACTGAACTTTTGGAATCGGAATATGAATTTCAACATCCGCTGTATAAAAAAATTTTTGAAGAATATTGTGAAGCATTTCATAACAACATCATTATTGAGGATCAATATTTTATCAACCACCCAGATGAAGCTATTTCAGATTTAGCGATCAAACTAATTACCAGCCCCTACTCGATTAGTCCGAACTGGGTCGTAAAAGCTGGAATAAGTACACGCACAGAAAGAGATTTATTAAAAGAACTTTCAATTCAGGCGCTGCTTAACCTGCGTATACGAAACCTTGAACTAGCAATAGAGCAGAAACAACGGGAGCTGGCCAGTGCTAATCCAGACGATGCCTTAATAATACTTGACCAAATTAAAACCCTTAGCCAGATGAAAACGGAGATGGCCCTGGACTTAGGGCGTATCATTCTCCGATAATACTTACAGGCAACACCCATTGTTTTCCCTTTGCCTTTATACGGAGCAAATAGTGTCCGGGAGGGGGAGTGGGGTTTACCCTGACAGATTGAGGAGAAAATGCCTCAAAATATACATTCCTAAAAAGTATTTTCCCACCCAAATCCGTAAGTTCAATTTCCAGATGGGGAAAGATGCCTCCTTTCCATGTAAGGACGAAAGTACCGTCATTAGGATTGGGATGAACCCCAAAATACTGCTGCTCAAAATCTATAATACCAGGTGCGCACTTTTTAAAGCCGATGAGTATAGTATCGCTGGTTCGACATCCAAAACTATCTTCCACAGTAATGTGAAGCATCTGCATCATACCTGCCTGAATCATAGTAGTATCAACAATCAAATATCTATCGGTGGCTCCGTTGGACCAAAAATGATACTTAAAATCACCCCCGTCTAAAACAACGGTTTCATCTGAACAGTAAATAGAATCAGGGCCTAAATACAGAAAGGGTAGGGGGTTTACTGTTACTTTGGTTTCAACGCATTCAGAAAATCCACAGGCGTTTTTACTACGGGCATAATACAGGCTCGTCTCTTCAGGAGCAATTACCTTTACGGAAAAACCCGAATCAATAATATTTGCTTCTATGCAATCATCCTTAAACCAAAAAATGATAGTACCCGAATCGGCTGGTTTCGCCTTGAGGATAATTTCAGACATGCTCTCCTGACAGATCGAATCAGGAATAGCCAAAACCGAAGAGGGAGGTGAAGGGGGTTTTTGGATAAATATCAATAAAGTATCAGCAGAAAAAGCCATTTCATTTGATGCTTTTAAAACCAAGGTAGCTTTCCCTGCCAATTTTTCTCCTTCGCCCGGATAATACCATGTAGCTGTAGATAAACTGTCTTTGAAAGAACCATCTCCAAGCGTCAACCATTTCGTCTCAGTATAATTCTCAGCCTTACCTTCGAGATATACAGAATCCTGGTTATTACATATTGAAAAACTCTCTCCGGCATCGGCTACGGGCAAAGCAAAAATCGGTAGGGTAATATAATCGAGCCATACTGCATCTTCGCCCATAGCCTGGAAGATGTCTTTTTCGTATTGCCACCGCAAGGTGTGCCTACCTGCCGGGACTTTAAAAGCAGCCTTTCGCCAATCCCTTATTCCGGACCACTTGCCATAAAGAATGTTATCTACAAAAAACGAAAAGAAATCATAATTAGACTCCGTAGAAATTCTATACCAAAATGTTACACTGTCAGGCTGAATCATATCATACGTTATGGATAAAATTGTGGAGCCCCCATCTGGAATTAATCCGGATTTTGCAGCGTACTTCCCCTCAAAGGCTGTGGTTGTAATAGCCCAAGGCGAGTTCCCGGTACGTTTCCATGGATATTTGTAAAAGCCACCACTCTCCCAATCTTCCACCTGTAAACCCGAACGTCGCTGAAAGGTTTTCTGGCGAATATACTTAGCGGATTGGCATCTCAGGGCAAAAAATAAAGATGTGCCATAAGGAAGGGTCTCCGATAAGGTTACATAAAAACTAACCGTATCACTTTGTCCCGGATACAAAGGCTTGACGATTTCCAGAGAATCCCATAGGGTTACCCACATTCGATCAGAAGAGAAAAGGCACCGGATACTATCGCAAACAAAATCGCCTTCATTTGCCAGAACAAAGCTTATATATGCACTTTCTCCGGCATCAGGTATACGATTGCTATTGCCATAATAATCGTTGATGAGAAGCTTTTTAATTCGCAAATCGGGGGCAGAGGTTTTTGCATAGAAATGAGAAATCCAGAAAGTATCAGAATCAGCAGCCCTGACGATAAATTTAAGTTTTTCATTGTCAGGCACCGTATCAGAAATCTGGCATGCAAAGGCTTGATTAATGGCTACGGCCTGCAAAGGAGCAAAATCACCATAATAATGAGTTGAATCAGTAATTTGGATATAAGGAGAGGGGGATGAAAGGGTGATATTTACCTGGTTAGCAGGCTGATCGCCTATATTAATTGCGGACAAATCCATCGTTAAACTGTCACCGAAAGTAAGAAAATCGACCGAAGAGCCACCATAATTACGAAAAACATGACTTTGATGAACAACATAGGGTTGATTGGGAGCAGGAGTAGAATTGATGGGACTTGTGTAGCTAAGCGCTTTTCCTTCTCGATTGTCGGTCCACACCGGATAAATTTTCATATTATTAGCCGTAATTCCGAGGTAATCACCAAAATAATTAGCAGCAAGACCCGCAATCGGCTGAGGGGTAAAAGCCACGTCGCTTAGCCTAAAATCTTGCCAGCTATCACCACCATCACTTGAATATGAAACCCAGGTTTCGCATTCTTCAATCGAGCAGTCCCTGTCGTCATAAAAAATTACTGAAAGATTTCCCGTAACCGGGTCACACGAAATCCAAGGAAAAAAATGCTGTTTCCCCAGTCCCGGAAGATCCTGATTAACACGTATAGGTTGGCTCCATGTGTTGCCTTGGTCGGTTGACTTAATTAAATAAACATCAATATCATATCCAGTATTTACCCCCGGAAATCCATAATTAGCCCAGACCACATAAATAGTTCCTCTTCTAGGTCCAATGCTCAAATCGACAGCCATCGAGGGAAAAGAATTTACACGGAAATTTTTGGTGGTTTCAGAATAGCGAATGCCTCTTATATTGTTAAGGATACGATGAGCCGGTTGAAACGTAAGGCCACCATCGAAAGAAGCAGCAAAGCCAAGGGCACTTTCGTCTCCTGGCCAGGCATCGTAAACAGCCCAAACCAGATATACTTCACCTTGAGGGCCTGTCTGAATATTCACACCCTGGTTGTGGCTTCCTGCTGCGATCTCTGTGCTAATTACCAGAGGATTTGACCAGGATGTTCCGTTTGTTGCTGACCTTGAAAATTGGATTTCCCCATCATAAGTACCTCCGGCGGAAAACCGGGTCCAAGCAGCATACACATTTCCCATGAAAGGACTTGTGGGCGAATTATCTAACCACAAGTGATTTTTGTCGAGTGTAGCCGGGTAATACCCAGGCGCAGGGGCTACAAGAATTTTAGTCCAGTTTTGACCATTGTCGTCGCTAAAGGAAACGGATTGACCAAAATTCTCGTTGATATAACCCACAAAAAGTCGCCCCTGAAAATTAATAGCGACGGCTGGGTCACCGCTATTATCTCCGCCTGCTCCATATTTTTCTCCTTCCCAAGATTCTCCGGCATCGTCACTTGTTGACCAATCAGCGCCAAAAAGACCGTTCACCGGATAATCCGTACTATTATTGCTATTTAAGAGCTTCTCATAATCTAATGGATGAGTAGTGACTGAATTTTCACTTTGTGTAACATCACCCTCCCAAATTGGAATATCCGGCGAATCTTGCAAAACAAAAAGAGGGGATGTAATCATTGAACCAACATACCGTGCTTTTGGGCTTTCTTTTTCTATCGGGTAGCCTTCTACATATTTGTTTCTCAATGCATAATTCCAATAGAGCATGTTATCTACCCTATTGTCGTAATTCACTGAAGGATTTTTCAGCACATTGTATCGGTCATCAGTTCCCGGTTTTTGGGCATTCAACCAGAAGGGGAAGAAACCAATGAAAATAAAAATGATAAAGAAAAGCAATCGTTTCATGACTCATCCTTTCTTTTTCAAAATTAGCTCATTTACAATAAAAAAGCCGGTTTATGGACAAAGCCGGCTTTAAATTTGAATTAAATTGACATCAGTTGCTTTTCAGGATGCGGGATTGGAGAATATCCTTGCCCGCAGAAATTCTGAGCAGATAAATTCCGACAGGCAAAGGCTGTCCATTACTGGCCCTGCCGTTCCATGAGAATTGTTGAGGTCCTGACGCAGCAGGCAATTCTTGTGAAAATACACATATCCCGTCTGTACTGAAAACCTCAAATTTTATTATCTGGCTGGTTGCTGATAAGAAATTTATGTTTAATTGATGGTTAAACGGATTGGGCATTGCCTGAAGCCCTGAAATGGCTGGAATAAAATTTGTCCCCACATTTGACATCACCTGGAAGGATACAATTATGCTGTCAAGCGCTTTATCGGGATCGTTTGAAGCGATATAAATTTTCCCTTCATAATTACCAGGCAAGAGGCTGTTTGCGCTAAGCAAAACATCCACCGTGGCTTGACTACCGGGTGAAATAACACCCTGACCGGAAGAATTGAGCCAAGAGCTGCTTGCCGGATCTGTAGTAACAGTCCAGGCAAGGTTATCATAACCGGTGTTGATAATATCAAAGGAAGTAGATATTAATTGCCCTAAATAGCCAAGTGTATCAATAGTAGTGGCAGAAAGTGCCATATGTGGATGAATTCCTGCTCCTACATTGAAAGTGTGAGGATCAGGTTTGCCGATAAAAGGATGATTCATACTTCGAGGAGATACATCAACCGCACGAATGAAATAACTAACAGTAGTACCCTGTGGTTGTCGGGGAATAAATGCCTGGTAATAATCATTCCCGACAGACGATAAAGAAGCCGATTGCCAGGTAGGATTTGAAGAAGTTTTATACCAGACACATACAGAATCGTTTACCAGGGCAGCCCCGCTGAGAGGCTTGATATAAGCAGTAATCAAATAATCCTCATCACACGGTTGGGTAGAAACTAAAGGTAGGTGTTTAATGAAAAGCATGCCCTTGTCGCCCAATTCATGAGTACGACAATGCAAAGCATCGGTGGATTCCCAGGGAGTGGAAGGATTTTGATAAATCCCAACAATAGTATAACCGGGCATTGCATTCTGATAAACTTGTAAAGCTGCATTGTCATAAGTAGTATTACCCATTAATGGGACGAAAACTTTATTCTTGAAAATAAAAGAATTGGTGTAAGGCTGGTCGTTGGGGGTGTTAACTCTGAAAACCTGATAAGGAGTACCATAGCTTGAAATGGCGCTTTGCCAGTACGCTGCAGCCTGTTCAATGAGTGAATACTGTGGATGCGTGGGGGGAACCTGTCGTACCAGTATTTTATCCACATCCAGAAATTTGGCCCAACAATCTATGTGATCGATATAGGTGCCATTGGGATCAGGCCGAACATGGTAGTTATCAATCCCCAGGTAATCTTTAACCATTTGATGAATTGTAGCCTGAGGCAAGGTTGAATTTTCAGTATAAACCAAAGTGGTTGATGCAGCTGCGTTCATACCGTCGCACATATAATTTCCCCCAGTATGTACGACATTCATCCCGTAAAGTGGAACATTCATATACTGAGCAACTTTCACGGGAATATCATCATCCAAAGGCCGAGGACGATTGTAAGGAAAATCAACAATACCTAATTGATTATTACCATCAATAATAAACCAGGGTCCGTAATCTCTGGTCCAATAAGAATTAGTACCGGAAATCAGAAATTCGCAGTTTGCAACATTAACCCCATTATTCACATATTGGTTATAAACTGTAGTTTGTTGCGAAGAATTTTCGACAATAGTAAGTACTTTGCCGGTATTTGAAAGTTCCTTAATTAAAGTCATGGGGATACCGAAAGGATAACGAATCAACACTCCTTCGTTGTAATTAAATTCGGCTATATTAACTACAGGAGCAACAGGAGGATTTGTTGGTGTAAAACTTCTCCCTATTTCATGCCTTCGAAGCAATTCTTCCGGAGTCATCCAATGAGTAAGAACCATTGAAGAATGGTTGAGGGGTTCTTGTGCCTGTAAGGTGGGTAAGAGGTAAAAATAAAGAATGAGGAAAAATGTAAAGGAGTAAGAAGTCCGTTTCATAGAGTATTATTTAAATGAATGATTTTCTATTATTTAATCAGTAAATTCATCTTGTTTCAACCTTCACAAAATTAAAAGAATTCAATACTGACATGCACTTTTTGTTGATATTTATTAAACCTTTGTATCCAAAACCAATCGCATCACAAAATGGAAACAAACTGGTTTAAAGAAGCAGAAATTAGCCTCACGGTGGCTGATAAGGAAGGTAAAATTATTTATATGAATGATTTAGCTAATCTGACCTTCGCAAAATATGGGGACCTTATCGGTCGTTCTCTTTACGAATGTCATTCAGAGAATTCAAATTCAAAAATTAAGCTCATGTTAAAGGAAGGATCAAGCAATATCTATACAATTGAGAAGTTAGGTAAAAAAAAGATAATCATACAATTACCATGGAAAAACAACGGAATAACCGAGGGAATAATGGAGCTTTCCGTTGTCTTACCAGACCCTTTGCCCCATTTCATCCGTGAATGAAATAAAAGAAGGGGACAGCAACAATGCTTAATTTTGCAAATTGGGTATCACTGATGTTGATTAACATTAGGCTAAAAATACTATAAGTACTAGAATGATGAACATAGCAAAGCATTTAATGATTTTGGCCATCTCGGGTGGAATTTCCATAGGAACTGCTCAAACAGTAGTAAAAACGGATACATTATATTCACCCGACTCTACGATAGCTTTTATACCGGTGAGAAAGAAATTCAATCCGGAAATGGATCTCATAAAAGACTCACCCATTGTAAGGGCTCTCGACAGTCTGGCCAATATTAAATTCTTCCAGGATAACTTTTTCGACAATGCCCCCCAAATGACACAATACTACAATTTCCCCTCAAACTATGTCCCGGTTTTCCCCGATTCTGTGTACAGTGAGCGAATCGCTGAAATGAGGAGAAATTCACCCATTGAATACACTTACAACAGACATGTAAAAGACTATATTAATCTGTATGCGGTAAAGAAAAGAGCGCTTACTCAAAGACTTCTGGGCTTATCTTACGTTTATTTTCCCTTATTTGAAGAATTCCTTGACAAATATGACCTTCCCCTGGAGCTGAAGTATCTGGCCGTTATAGAATCGGCATTAAACCCTAAAGCAGGATCAAGAGCGGGAGCAAAAGGCTTGTGGCAATTTATGTATGGTACAGGTAAAGTATATGGGCTTTCAAGCACTTCCTTTATAGATGATCGATTCGACCCCTATCTGGCCACCGACGCTGCCTGCAGGCATCTGAAAGACCTTTATGATCTTTATGAAGACTGGTTTTTGGTGTTAGCTGCTTATAATGCTGGCGCCGGCAATGTGAATAAAGCCATTCGACGTGCCGGCGGTACAAAAAACTATTGGCGAATTTGGCCTTATCTTCCAGCTGAAACAAGAGGGTATGTCCCGGCTTTCATTGCTGCCTCCTATGTAATGCAATACTCACGTGAGCACAATCTGTATCCGCTCCATCCCGGAATTCTTTACAACGGTATTGATACTGTTGAAGTTAAACAACCCGTCTCTTTTGATCAAATCAGTGAAGTTTTAGGAATTCCTAAGGAAGATATACAATTTTTGAATCCGATCTACAAATTAGGAGTTATTCCTGTGAAAGGCGACAGGCCTTATTACCTAAGGTTACCTAGAGATCTTGTGGGAGATTTTATTAACAACGAATATACCATTTACAATTATACTTCATCCAAAGGAATTAGCAAGGAGACTTTGAATGAAGAAATTCAGAAAATATCTGAAATGATTGTCCATGTTGTCAGGAAAGGAGAGACCATTGGACAAATAGCGCGTAAATACAAGGTAAGCGTAAATGATATCAAGGCATGGAATAATCTGAAATCGAATTATTTGAAACCCAGACGTCAACTAACCATATATCCAGGTACCCAATCTTCAGTGACCATTCAATCATCCACGGCTTCACAGACAATCAAAGAAACGAACGAAAAAGTACCTGATAAAACAGATAATTCACTTTTTCATGTTGTCAAAAAAGGAGAAACCTTGCTTCAGATAAGTAAAAAATATGGATGCTCTATCGAAGATTTAAAAAATTGGAATAATCTGAAAGGTAATAATATAAAAATAAACCAACGCCTGGTCGTCTCTCGCTCAAACTCCTCGAAAGATACAACAACAGTTCAGGAGAAATCAACAAAAGGGAAATTGAAATATTATACGGTAAAAGAAGGCGATACACTTTGGGAAATTGCACAACAATTTGACGGTGTTACCGTTGAAGATATTAAAAGACTCAACAATCTGAAAAATAACAAGATTCAAAAGGGACAGCGATTAAAAATACAGGTAATAAATTGATCCATTATGAAAAAATTCACCGGCTTTTTGCTTCTATCAATAGTATTTCTTGCTTTTCAAGCGTGTAAAGAAGAACAAAGCAAAAAAAGATCATCAGGGGGTACGCTTGAAATTCTGGTAGCAACGGATAATCAAGAGCAATGGAATGGCAAAGTAGGTGATACTATTCGTAGCCTTTTTGGACAATATTTGCCGGGGCTACCTATGCCTGAAGAGGCTTTCAGCCTTATACAACTCGATTCCTATAAGTTGTACAATGATCCTTTGTATCAACCACACCACGCAATATTAATTGTGAATATCAATCCAAAATTGGAAAAGCCTGCCATGCAGGTAGAAAAAGATTTTTGGGCAGAACCTCAGCTGATTATTAAAGTAAGCAGTCCCACAGATACCGGACTTTTCAGGCTCATTACCAGCTATTATCCAGCAATGTTTAAAATGTACCGCGATATTGAAAAGAAAAGAATAGTCAACCTTTTTTCCACTAATCCGGCAAAAAAAATCCAGGATAAAATAGCCTCGAAGTTTGGTTTCGAAATGCTTATTCCAGGTGGTTTCAACATTGCGCGTGAAGAAAAGGACTTTTTATGGGTACGGCAAACCATTCGGCGTAAAAAACAAGATATTGACCTCGGTTTTATGATTTACCGACGTCCCTATAAAAATACCTATCAATTGAAACCCGAGAACATACTCTCTCTGCGCGACACCCTTCTAAAACACTATGTGCCAGGAATGTTTGAAGGCACATACATGGCGACAAGTTTCGATGTCATACAGCCTGAAAGTAAAGAAATTGCAGATTTTCCAGCGAATAATTATACTGTACAAATCAAGGGTCTATGGAAAGTTATTGGCGATTTCATGGGGGGGCCTTTTATTAGTTATACTTTCCCCACACCTGACAGCAAAGAACTTATCACCATTGAAGGATATTTATATAATCCAAACAATGACCAGAAAAAATATATGCTTCAGTTAGAAGCAATGATTTACACTACAAAATTCAAACAATAAAAATATTAGAATATGTTGAGACGAATTACCCTACTTTTAACAGGGCTGGTTTTACTTTTTCAAACATTTGGCCAGCCTAAATTGCTAACCCCTGAAGATGCATCCAACAATAATCCTGCCCTATTTCCGAAAAGTTTACGAAACCTGTCATGGGTTCCCGGGACAACCTTCTATTCGTATTCAACGGAAACAGCTTTATTAAAAATTAACGCATTAAGCGGGGTTACCGATACTATCGTGCGTCTATCCAACCTTAACCAGATGTTGGTACAGAACAATGAAAAAGCCCGGAAAGTCTTTCCCTCCATCAATTGGTTGAATGGAGACGAAATTTGGTTCAGGTTAGGGAAGAATTATTATGGATACAACATTCCGGAAAAAAACCTCTGGATCATTGCTACTTTGCCTGAAAATGCTGAAAATGCTGACTTTTGTGAAAAGAATCAATCGGTTGCATATACCCTTGGTAATAACTTATACATTGCAAAAGGAGAAAATCAGATAACCATAAGCGAAGAAAAAGATCATGGTATAGTTGTTGGTTCAGAAAGAGTTCACCGCAATGAATGGGGAATCAGCAAGGGTACCTTCTGGAGTCCTGACGGAAACTTACTGGCTTTTTACCGTATGGATGAAACCATGGTAACCAATTATCCTTTGGTGAATATCGAGCCCCGGCCTGCAGAGGTAGAAAATACCCGATATCCTATGGCAGGAATGACTATCCATAAAGTGACGATTGGCATCTATAATCCTGCAAACAGATCAACAACATATCTCGACACCCAGCGCCAGGGATTTGATTATCTCACCAATGTCACCTGGTCGCCTGATAGCAAAAAAATCTATGTAGCAGTTTTAAACAGAGCTCAGAATCATTTGTGGCTCAACAGATACGATGCAATTACCGGCACCTGGGAAAAAACGCTTTTTGAAGAAACCAATGACAAATACGTAGAACCTGAGAGAGGTCCTTGGTTCCTGCCGAATAAATCCGGTCAATTTGTATGGTTCAGCGAACGCGATGGTTTCGACCATCTATACCTATATGACGGGGAAGGCAAACTAATCAAACAATTGACCTCTGGACCGTGGGTTGTAAAACAAATCATTGGATATTCTGAGCGCACATCAGAAATCATTTTCACGGCTACCAAAGACAGCCCGCTAGAAAGCAATGTATATGCGGTAAATGTAAATAATAACAAAATCAGAAACATTAGCTCTAAAGGGGGTATCCATAGTGCTTTCTTAAGCCCTGATGGCTCATTTATCATTGATTCATATAACAATCCGGATTTCCCGAGACGTATTGAGTTAATTAATCTTAAAAATTTAAAAAGCAAAGAGTTGCATAATGCTGAGAATCCTTTAAAAGATTATCGACTGGGAAAAACACAAATTTTTACTCTTAAAAATGAGGAGGGTATAGACCTTTACTGCCGGATGATAACCCCGCCAGATATGGACCCCAATCGTAAATATCCTGTAATTATTTACGTTTATGGTGGTCCACATGCTCAACTGGTGACAAATGGTTGGTTGAATGGTGCAGGCTTTTACCTGAATTATCTTGCTCAACAAGGTTACATAGTATTTACCCTGGACAATAGAGGAAGTGCCAATCGTGGATTTGAATTCGAAAGCACAATCCACCGCAGAATAGGGGAGTTAGAAGCAAGGGATCAAATGGTTGGGGTAAAGTATTTAAAATCCCTGCCTTATGTGGATAGTACACGCATAGGTGTTGATGGTTGGAGTTACGGTGGATTTATGACTATTAACCTATTGCTCAGGTATCCCGGAGTATTTAAGGCAGCCACAGCCGGCGGACCGGTTTGCGACTGGAAATATTACGAAGCTATGTATGGTGAACGTTATATGGATACTCCGGAAGAAAACCCTGAAGGCTATAAAGCCTCCAGCTTGATTGAGCATGCTGATCAACTTAACGACAGGTTAATGATTATTCATTGTACAACCGACCCTGTGGTAGTTTGGCAAAACAGTCTTCAATTTATAAAAGCTTGTATCGAAAAAGGAAAACTGGTTGATTACTTTGTTTACCCTGGGCACGACCACAACGTACAAGGACCTGACAGAGCCCATCTGATAAGAAAAATCGAAGATTACTTCAAACGTAACCTCTAAATTCAAAAGCCGGGTATGATACCCGGCTTTTTTTGAGCCTCCTGGGGGACTTGAACCCCCGACCTGTTCATTACGAGTGAACTGCTCTACCGACTGAGCTAAAGAGGCAAGTGCCTGCAAAATTAGGGAAATTTCCGCAAAAGAAACATTACGTTAAATTAAACCAGCTTTTTTACTGATTTCCAACATTCTATCAATAGGCTTTCGAGCTTTCTCAGCCAAATCCTGATCGACTATAATTTCAGGCGATTCTGTTAAAAGTGCTTTATAAAGCTTTTCAAGCGTATTCATCTTCATATAAGGACAATCGTTGCAACTGCATGTTTCGTTGGCTGGAGCAACCAAAAACTCATTTTCAGGCGCAATTTTTTTCATTTGATGAACAATGCCTGTCTCGGAGGCAACAATGAACTTTTTACCTTTATGTTGGCCAACAAACTTAATCATACCATTAGTAGAACCAATATAATCGGCTATTTCGAGAACAGCACGATTGCATTCCGGATGGGCCACCAATAAGGCATCAGAATTTTGCATTTTAAGTTTTAAAACAGCTTCAGCTGTTAGCAAATCATGAACCTGGCATACACCGTCCCAAAGCACCATTTCCCTTCCTGTTATCTGGTTGATATAGCCCCCAAGATTTTTATCCGGGGCAAAGATAATTTTTTCGTCCTTTGGCAATGATTCAACAATCTGCACGGCATTACCTGAAGTACAAATAATGTCAGACAGAGCTTTTATCCGTGCAGTGCTGTTAATGTAAGTAATTACAGTATGTTGTGGATATTCTCCCA
Organism: Bacteroidales bacterium UBA2030; assembly: GCA_002332755.1. Taxonomy (GTDB): domain Bacteria; phylum Bacteroidota; class Bacteroidia; order Bacteroidales; family TTA-H9; genus UBA2030. The sequence continues at coordinate 21,819 of DDBO01000033.1, forward strand.
GAAATTCTTCAAAACGATCGAGAGGGCAAGAATCGGCCAGTGAACATCCTGCATTAAGGTCAGGAACAATTACCTTCTTGTCAGGATTAAGTATTTTTGCTGTTTCAGCCATGAAATGTACGCCACAAAAGGCAATCAGAGGAGATTCAATGTTTTTGGCCCTTTGCGAAAGTGCCAGGCTATCGCCAATAAAATCAGCAAGATCTTGTATCTCTGGAATTTGGTAATAGTGAGCTAATATTACCGCATGCTTTTGACGTTTTAATTCAAGAATGCCTTCGATAAGTTCTTTATTGTTATTCATTTTTAATTAAAAATTAAATAATAACAAGAATGCTTGTTAAAAACCTTGAAAACTTTTATGTGAATCATTTGGAAATTTGCATAAGACTTTTATATCAACAAAACATTAAAAGGGGATGTTGAAAATCTGTAAATGATATTCAGTTTTTTAAGCATGTTTTTAACAAATGTTGATAAATCTTGTTTGTTGAAAAATTTGGATTGCAAAGATAAATGCAGCTGTTAATAAAATTGTGGAAAATGGTTAAAAGTGACTGTTTTATTAACAGGGGATATTCGGTAAAGGTGTTGAGATGCATAGTTTGGCAATCTTATCAGACGGTTCTTCATAGAATTAACAAAACGATGTTAGTAATTCTTATCCCTTGAAATTCAAGGAATCCTTTTTAGTATTGTCTTCGACTAAGTATGGAATTTCTTCATTTATAAGCTAGTTTATAATGGAGTGAATTGTTAATTTTACCTTTGCAAAACAAAACTTATTAACAAAATGTCGGAACAGCGAAAAATAGGAATAGGTAGTGACCATGCAGGATATGAACTAAAGGAATTTATTAAGCACCAATTAATTACAAAAGGTTTTGAAATTGAAGACTTTGGTTGCTTTTCGAATGAAAGTGTTGATTATCCAGATATAATACATCCATTAGCTTCTGCAGTTGATGAAGGAATAATTTCACGTGCGATCATTATTTGTGGGAGTGGTATAGGTGTGAGTATGGTAGCCAACAAATACGATGGGGTCAGGGCAGCATTATGCTGCGACGTTGAAAGAGCCAGGTTAGCTCGCCAACATAACGATGCAAATGTATTGGCCATGGGTGCGCGCTTTACTACTCAAGAACAAGCCGTGGCAATGCTTAATGCGTTTTTAGAAACACCATTCGAAGGTGGTCGGCATGAACGCAGGGTTCAAAAGATCCCACGTTCGAAGAAATAAATAACCTGAGAATTTATGAAGTTGTCGGATACAAAATTTAATGAGCAAGCCGAGAAAGTCGCATTTGACAAAGAACATAGGCGCAGGCTGCTATTCAATATTGGTCGATACGATGAAGCTGTAGCCAAGGGCAAGAGTTTTTATCATAATTTGGACTTAGCTCGCGACAGAGCTGCTCACATTCGGATGAAAACTTTACTTAATCTGGATAAACTCCTTATTGATTTTGAATCAAGAATTACTGCAAGAGGAGCTAAGGTGTTGTGGGCACCAGATGCCGAAGAGGCTGTTAAGCACGTAATTGATATACTTCATAAAGTTGGTTCTTCGGCAGTGGTAAAGTCTAAATCGATGGTCAGTGAAGAACTTGAGCTTAATCAGGAATTGGAGAAAGCAAAGATTCAACCTCTGGAAACCGATTTAGGAGAATTCATTGTACAACAAAGAGGAGAAAAGCCTTATCATATCGTTACTCCGGCTATGCATCTTTCGAAAGAAGACATAGCTCTAATGATGCATGAAAAATTCGGATTATCACCAACATCTTCTCCTTCAGAAATAACTACCTGGGTAAGAATGCATCTGCGCGAAAAATTTGCTGAAGTTGATGCAGGAATAACAGGTGCTAATTTTTTAATTGCTGACCCAGGAGCTATTGCTATCACCGAAAATGAAGGAAATGGTGTTTTTAGCTTATCATCTCATAAAGTTCATATTGTAATTGCCGGTATTGAGAAACTAATACCCTCATTAGAAGATCTTGATCTTTTCTGGCCTTTATTAGCTATCCACGGCACGGGGCAGCATATGACGGTTTACAACACCATTGTGATGGGTCCTGTACAGGATGGTGAAGGCGGAGGACCCAAAGAGATGTATGTGATTTTGTTGAACAATGGCCGTACAAATGTCCTTGCCAAAAATCCGCAGCGTCGGGCGCTGACGTGCATTCGTTGCGGAGCTTGCCTGAATGCATGTCCGATTTATAAAAACATTGGTGGCTACACCTATGATACAACGTACACAGGACCTATTGGTTCGGTAATCACTCCTCACATGAAAGGAATGGATAACTACGGACATTTGAGTTTTGCCTCCACCTTATGTGGAAAATGTACAGAAGTTTGTCCTGTAAAAATTCCTTTGCATGAATATTTACTTTTCAACCGCAATGATTCAGTAAAAGCAGGTTACACTGATTCCAAATGGAAACGGGCCATTAAACTCAGTCAATGGATATTACGTAAACCATCTTTTCTTGATGCCGGTAAGCCATGGTTCAGGCGCTGGGCGTTGAAAAACTTTGTAGCACCCATATGGGGTAAACGCCGTGTATTACCTACTCTGCCTTCAGATAGTTTTAGAAAACAATGGCTTAAAATTCAGAAAGATAAAATTTAAATTAA
>DDBO01000115.1 GCA_002332755.1 Bacteroidales bacterium UBA2030
AGTATATCATGGAAATTTAGGAAACTTCGAAAAATCGGGTTTGCGTTTCTCGAGGAAGGCCCTGCTGCCTTCTTGCGATTCTCCTGTCATGTAGTACAGAAGCGTAGCATTTCCTGCTAGTTCCTGCAATCCTGCCTGCCCATCAAGTTCGGCATTCAGGCACATCTTTATCATTCGAAGGGCCAGAGGGCTATGCTGCATCATGGTTTTGCACCATTCCACGGTTTCATCTTCCAGTTGCTCCAAAGGAACTACCTTATTCACCAAACCCATCTCCAGGGCTTCCTGTGCTGAGTATTGACGGCAAAGGAACCAGATTTCACGGGCTTTTTTCTGTCCTACAATTCGAGCCAGGTATGAAGAACCAAAACCGCCGTCGAAACTTCCTACTTTAGGACCTACCTGTCCGAAAATTGCGTTTTCTGAAGCAATCGTCAAGTCGCACACAACATGGAGTACGTGGCCCCCACCTATAGCATATCCATTCACCATGGCTACTACTGGCTTAGGCAGCGAACGTATCATGCGTTGAAGATCGAGGACATTCAACCGGGGGACTCCATCCGTTCCAATGTATCCTCCGTGACCTTTAAAATTCTGGTCTCCCCCGCTGCAAAAAGCTTTGTCCCCTTCGCCTGTAATCACCACTACCGCAATTTCGTTGTTTTCGCGGCAAATGTGCATGGCATCAATCATTTCTTTAATGGTATCGGGTGTAAAAGCATTGCGGTAGCGAGGCCTGTTAATGGTAATTTTTCCTATTCCTTCAAAAAATTCGAATTTAATGTCTTGGTAATCTTTGATTTTTGTCCAAATGCGCTTTTCGTTCATTTTACATCAGGTTTTATTCGTTTAAATTTATGTATGATATTGTCCGGAATATTTATTTCTGAATGAATAACAGGCAACACATTTTTTTTGTGTATTTGTTTTTGGTCCAGTTGTTTATTTGAGGTTCTGAAAGTATTGTTTCAAAATCAGGGCATTTTCAGCGGCCTGGGTCTTGATTTCAATTACCGCAGGTTTTTCTCTTGGATGATCGTATCTATTGCTTAATGCCTCGCCAAGGGAGGTAAAATTATCTGCGAAATAGTATTCGGCTCCGAAGGATTCTGCTATTCCTCGGGCATGTGTTTGGTGGCTCATTTCTATAAAAGGTTCCAGTTCTTCAAAATGTGAAGGGCCATCTATGATTCTAAAAATGTTACCTCCTCCGTTGTTGATAAGTATAATGGTAAATGAAGATGGAATATGTCGGTTCCAAAGGGCATTGCTTTCATAGAAGAAGCCGATATCACCTGTGATAACAGTAACGGATTCTGCTGATACAGCTGCGTAACCCGCTGCTGTCGAAATACAGCCATCTATGCCACTTGTACCCCGATTTCCAAAAAATTTCCGTCCTGGTTTGTGTTCAAACAGCTGAGCATACCTGATGGGTGTGCTGTTGCCCAGATGAACCACTTCGTTGTTTGGAAGGGCTTCAAAAATTCTATGAAAAACAAAAAAGTCAGTAAAAGAAGGTGCTTTCAGAAAGGTGTTGTGTTTATTTTCGGCTCTTCGCTTGATGGCAAGCCATCGGTCGCGGTAATCGGAAAATTGAGCTGGTGATTCAGGGAGAGAAGACAGAAAAGTATCCATCGTCATAATAAAGGTGTGCGAAAGGCTGAGATAGGTATCGGTATGAATGGCTTCAGAATCCGGCGTGATATGCCAATGTACCGAAGGTTTCCATTTGCGAAGCAAAGCTTTTATTTTTTTAGAAACAACGCTTCCGCCAAGACTCACCAAAAGATCGGGCTTAAGTTCCGTAATATCCTGTGGTGTAAGAGCCTCAACCATTCGATCGGTGCAGGCAATGAAGGTCGGATGGTTGAAATTGCTAGTGGTTTCAACAAAAACTATTACAGATGAATCGTTGTTCAGCCGTTCTATCCACTTTTGATTGATTTGCTCAGGAAGCATTTGGCCTACCAGAACCATCTTTTTCTTTTTAGATTTCCATTCGGCTCCAATTTCGGCAGGCAAAGATTGTATAGGTGAAACCACCTCCATGATGGGATAATCGGTTTTGTAATTGGTCAGGTCGAGGTCGTAAAGTGGTTCTCGCAAGGGCAAATTGATGTGCACCGGACCAGGAACGGGAAAATTTGCTTTGTCGATGGCGGTATTGATAAGCCGGGCTGAAAACCTTGAATCGGTTGCATCTTCGGGAAGGCTAATGTTGTAGCGGGTATGGTTGGAGAAAACATTTTCCTGTCTGATGGTTTGTCCGTCGGCCTGGTCAATCCACTCCGAAGGCCTGTCGGCGGTGATAGCTATCAGGGGTATTTGCTGATAAAAAGCTTCTGTCAGGGCAGGATAATAATTTAAGGCGGCTGTGCCAGAGGTGCATATTAAGGCAACAGATCTGCGTAAAGCCTGAGCCATTCCCAAGGCAAAAAAACCAGCAGCACGCTCATCGGCTACACTGTACATATTAAACCACCCGGAGCGGTTGAAAACAATGATGGCCGGGGCATTTCTCGATCCGGGGGATGTAACTATATGAGTTATTCCTTTTTTGTGTAGAAGATAAGCTAGTATAAATATGTTTTCTTTGTCGGGTGTCATGGATTTTTAGTTTGAATAGGAGCAAGGGTCATTGACAAGGCTGCCGAAAGGGTTCCTTTTTTCAGGTTTATTTCATTCCATTCATCCTCAGCATTGGACGAAGGAGTGATGCCCCCGCCGGCAAAGATGCAGGCCTCTGTTGTACCCAATTTTGCGCACCTTAAATTAACAAATAAATGTACCTGCTGGTTCGAAATCAGGCCTGCAAATCCTGTGTAAAGCTCTCGCGCATGCGGTTCATTTTCGAGGATAAAATGCTTGGTCTCTTCCCGGGGAACTCCACCCACAGCGGGTGTAGGATGCAGTGCAAATGCTGTACGTAATGCCTGAAGGTTAGAGCATTCAGTGCGAAAGCGGGTGCACAGGTGGCGTGCCTTGCCCGCTGTAATTTCTTCTGGGCCGTTTATAATGGCCTTATGCCCAATTTCTTTATAAAGCGTTTCATCAATATATGTAACCACCCAGTTGTGCTCTTGTGCTTCCTTAATCCCCCATTCCAGCTGGCTATTCTGGGGAAGAGTGCCTGCCAATGCCATGGTCTGCAATATGCCGTTTTCCCATTGAATAAGTGTTTCAGGGCTGGCCCCGGCCCATAGTCCATAACCGGGTATCATGCTCAAGTAACAATAAGCTTCAGGGTAAAGATTGCAGAGGTTTTCAAAAAGTTGTGAGCTATGCATAGGCCCTCCCCATGTCTGCCTGAAGACACCCGAAACAACTATTTTTTTTGCTTTCCCCGCATGCATGTAGTCGATGGCCTGGTTTACTAATTTTACATAAGTCTCCTTGTTTGTTTCACCCGGTAAATCATCGGTTGTAATTTCCTTATTCTGAAGGGCGCTAAGTTTTTCAGGGGAAATGGGTTGCGTAAAATATACCGCCGGCTGATCCTCATTAAAGGGGACAAACAGGAAGCCTTCAGAGGCGCTAAGATGAATAGGCGTATGTAGGGTTTCGATATGCGAAGGGATGAATATATGGCTTTCATTCTCCCCAGGCATACGATATATCACAAAAGGTTTCTGCTCTGAAGCTAACTGGTTGATGAGGTTAAAATGTTCTTTCTTAAACAGGGGTATTTCCATGACATTCATGCGAAAACACAAAGGTAAGGGGTGGATTCAATGTTTTTTATCGATTACCATTACGCTAAGCCGTGAGAGACATACCAAACGGCTTTTTTCATCGATAATACGGATTTGCCATACATGCAGCTTGGTGGAGCGGGCAATCAGTTCGGCCTGGCCTGTAACAAATCCTTCAGAAACCTTGCGAACATGGGAGGCATTAATTTCAATTCCTACAATGCTTTGCTTTTCACGGTCGATAAGAGCAAGAGAACCCATACTGCCCAACGATTCGGCCAGGGCTGCTGAAGCTCCACCATGCAAAAGCCCTGCTGGTTGTTTTGTCCTTGCATCTACTGGCATAGTGGCACAAATGTAGCCTTCGCGATACTCTGTAAAAATAATGCCCAGGCTTTCCATCAGGGTGCCGGCAATGAGTGCATTCATTTCTTCAAGGGTCATGATCCTTGCTTTTTACGCAAAGGTAGGCTGTTTTGGCTATTATTAAAAGCCAGCCCAGGCAAGTGTAAAGGAGGTAATTTATGGGTTGGGCTTATTTTGTTTTTGCAGGGAAGATAAGAACTGAGTCGGGCAAGGTATGTCCTGCTTCCCTAAATATGCGCAGCCCTAAATTTCGATCAAGTAAAAAGCGAAGATATTCCTGTGCCAGTTGACGATTCAGTGCATTTTGCGGAATAGTAACTCCATACACGATGGCATTTCCTTGTTGTTTTATGCTGTCATTTGGATTCTTACCCCTAAGATTTAAACTGGCATTATGATAATATTCCTCCAGTTGTGGATTTGAAAGATTGATGGAATCAGGTAGTTCCACAAACTTTAAGCCGTGTTGCTTAGCAACTGAGCGATAAATAAAAATATAATCTACGTTATGGGTTTGGAGGAGCATTAGCAGGTCGGTTTCCTTAGGGCGGATAAACCGCTGATCCTTGGCTGCCATTTTTTTGTAGATTCCTGGTTTTGAATAAAATTTCTCAGCCAATTGCCATACGAAAAGGGTACGGTAGCCGCAGGGATCGGCCTGGGGATCAGATCGGGCAAAATTAACATCGTCTCTTAAGAGTAATTCGTGCCAGTTAGATGCTCCGATTTCTGCCGCGTAACGCGATTGCTGGGTGAAGGCGATGCCGATGGAATTTCCGGCAAATCCATACCATTCTTTCGTGTATTGGGGCCACAAGAATTTTTCAATGACTGAAATGTCGGCTGAAACAAACAAGTCGCAGGGCTTTTTCAGGTCAATGATTTTGCGGGCCGATTCTACGCTACCGGCTGCCTCGTGCAATATTTTTACTCCAGGATGCAGCTTTTGAAAAGCCTCCGACACTTCATGAATAGGTTTGCTTACACTCCCCGCATGGAAAATAATTAGTGTTTGCTCTTTTGGGGAGGAGGATGAACATCCTGAAACCCCTATGGCAAAGATTCCAAAGAGTATTAGAATGCGAATTTTCATGCTTTAGAAAGAATAAGTTATGCCGCCCAGAAAATTAAAGCCATAAACTGGGAAGCGATGCCAATATTGGTATTTGCCTCCGGTCAGATTATTAAAATCGGCAAATGCCGAAAAATTCCGGTTTATTCTATATTCTAAACCCAGTGAAAGATCGGCAAAAGGCTTAAGCCGCACCGGTTCAGGTTCATACCAGCTACCGTCTGGCCTTTTTTCGAAGATTCGGGCATAACGAGCACCCCTGAACTCAAACGATCCTTTAAGAATTATTTTGTCCAAAGCCACAATTCTTGCAGTGGCAAAAGCAGTTAGCTCCGGAGTGTGCCATGGTTTAATTTCATTTTCAAGGTTGTATGAAGTAAACTCCGCACCCAGGGTAAGGTGTATCGACTCCCGCCGATGGTAAGATATTTCTCCCCTGGCTTTCAATACGGTTCCACTGTCATAAAGTACTGCAAAGCGATTATAGAGAGGGTAGGAAAGAGTATCGTTGATGAAAAAAGCCTGATTTTTGAAGGATGAATAGCTCATCGATGCGTTGAATCCCAAATGACGGCCCAGGCTTGTATTTATGCCCCCATAGAATTCAAAGCTGTTCTTTCTGAAATTGGTCAGAAATTCTGGTGCGGTAAACGGATTGACAGACGTGATAGCCTCTAACCCATTCCGGTTAACTTCGCCCCGAATTCCGGCGTAAAGTTTCAGAATCTCTTTGATGATGGTAAGCCCACCCTTGATGTCGGGAAACAGGTATACCCTTGTTCCTGTGGAATCATAGGCAATACTGGTATTAAGTCCCAGTAAAATTTCATATTCCTCGATTTCGGTATGGAAATAAGGTTTCAGAGAAAACAGGGCAGCACTTCCGGATGGAAGGTTTTTGAAACTGTTGTCCCAATAATCCAATGCAAGGTTCAATCCAAGGTGATCATTTTTTCGCGTCGATAGTGCATCGGTTTGGTAATTTATCCAGGCATCGAATCCGGCATTAAGCTCATGCGAGTGAAAACGATTGCCATACCATCCACCCCTAAAGTTCGCTCCATAATTCACATCCGACCGATTGCCGGATGCATTGCGCAAGCCTGCCTGAAATTTAAATTGGGTATAAACCTGCCTTGTACTATCGGTTGGGGGAATCAGACTATCGGCCAGCAAACCGGGTTGAAAACCATAATAATGCAACATGTTGCGCCGAAAAGCTGCGTCGGCATTCCAAGCCAGAACCTCACCCGTATGTTTTCCAAAGATACTGAGCTGATTTTCGCTTGTGGTGCTTTTACTGTAGTCTTTAATGTCGGAAAGTGTTGAAAAATGCCTGAAATGCACACCGAAAGCTGTCCGTTTGGAATTGGGTTTGGCTGCGAAAAATTCGGCATATGGCGACATCAGGCTACCAAAACCTGCACGGAGATAATTGCGTTGATAAGCGGGGTCGGGCTCGGGTTTTACTTTTTGGGGATCTATAGTATATACGGGAAACTGGATAAACAATGGCCTCGAAATGATGGAATATTGCAAAGGAGGCATACTTATGGTGGTATCGTCTAAAACAGGATTGCGGGTTATTTTATTAGCATCACCCACAGATGGATTGAAGTTGCCCACAACCGTGATTTCTTCTACCTGCGGTTTTTGGGCAAGAACAAAAACTGGTACTGAGAGCCAGAGGGCAATTAAGCTTAAAAGAATATTCCTGATTTTCATAGTCTCACAGAGAATTTACTGGTTTTGCGGAAGTTTATCGAGACGCAGGCGGGCCTCAGCCTTGAGGTCTTCTCCTTCATAGTTGTCAATGATGCTCTGAAGGGTTTGGCGTGCTTGGAAAATATTACCATTGGCGGCATAAATATCGGAAAGCAGAATAAATCCTTTAACCCTCCAGTAATCGGCTGAAGGATAATTGTTTATTAAAGTGAAGGCGTCTTTTTCTGCTTTTTTCAGGTCGTTGCGATTAAATGCAATTTGGGCCAGGTGATAGTAGCTTTCGGCTGCAGGTTCACCTTGCGCCAATCGGCTAAGGATCTGAAATTCTTTTTCGGCCAGGGATATATTCTGCACAGCATAGGCCGAACGGGCCAGGAAAAGATGAGCATCGACGTTTTGCTCTTGAGTGATTTTTTCAGACGTGAGCAAGCGTTGGGCATAATACATGCTTGAGTCGTAACGACCTTCATTGTAATGGCATTTCATCTGGCCAGCCTGAGCTTCAGCAATAAGAGATTTATCTGTCGAAATGGCTTCAAGCCTGTTGTAGTAGCGAATGGCTTTTCCACAGTTGTTATGTGCCTGGCTTATGCGGGCAGCCTGCCGCAGGGCGGGTTCCATAAAATTATTGCCGGGGCGGGCAAGTACATTTTCATAGGCTCTCAGGGCTTCTTCTGTATTGCCACTTCTGCGGGCACATTCGGCTACATAGTACCAGGCCTGGGTGGAGAAACGACCCTGCGGATTTTTCCTTAAATATTCATAAAAACCTTCGGATGAAGATTTGCATTCCCCTTTCTGATATTGGTTTTCGGCAGCCACATATAGCAATGAATCACCTGAGCTCATCGAAACTTCCATGAATGGTACGGTTTTGACGTAGGCCAGGTATTCCCCTACTCGGTTCAAATCAACGTATATATTGCTAATGGTCACCATGGCTTCCCGCGCTTCGGGAGTACCCGGAAACTTACTAACCACGGCTTTAAGCTCTGCCAACGACTGATCGTAATTACCCTGGTTGTAATAAACTAATCCTTTACGCAGCATGGCTTTTCCTACATAAATACTGCGCGGATATTTCGAAATCAGTTGGTTGAGCGAATAAAGAGCGTCTTCTTCTTTGTTGAGAATTAATGCCGTTAGTGCTGATTCGTACAGCGCTGCAGGTGCATGGGGCGATTTGGGGTACTGCTTCACCAGATTATTCATGGCATTAATTTTCTCCTGGAAATTGCGCTGCACTCCATAGGCCAGGCCCATTTGATAAAGGGCATAGTCGGCGTCTGCGCCTTTTAAGTTGATAACCCTTTGGTAGGCATTAATGGCCTCAGGATAATTGCGGGTTGCAAAAAAACAATCACCCGTTCGCAGCCAGGCATCGTTTACCAAGGCCTTGTCTGTACCATTGTATTGAGAAGTAAATTTTCTGAAAGCTACCGAGGCCTGATCGTAGTTATTCATTTTGAAATAACAGTAACCAATTTGATAGTGTACCGTTGCATATTCTGCAGTGGAGGTAGCGCTTCGCGCAAGCATAAATTTATTATAGCCTGCCAGTGCCTGGTTGTAATTGCCCATGCGATAAAGGGCTTCTGCACTCCAATAGTAGGCTCTGGGCCTCACACTCTTGTCGTAGTCCGTTTCTGCCGCTTTCTCCAACCGCTGAATGGCTTTATCGTATTGCCTATCGTTAAAAAGTTCTATTCCCCTGAAAAACGAGATGCGTTGCTGTGCTGTTTTTAGCTTAATGTCTTTGTTCTTGATATTATCCAACGCGTTGAGGGCATCTTCATAATTTTTGGTAATCAAAGCCAGGTTGGCCAGATACTGGTATGCCTCGTCGCTGCGGCGTGAACCTGGATATTCGGCTGTGTATTTGCGCAATGCACTTATGGCTTCATTGTATGGGTCGGAGGCAAGCTCGTACGAAAGTTTGGCATAATTAAATAAGGCATCTTCTTTGGTGTTCTGGTCGTAGGCAAGCTGATAGGCTTTGTAAAATGCATTCTGGGCAAAGGGTTTGTTGTTGGTTTTCAGGTAACAATCACCCAGGTGATACCAGGCATTGTTGGCCAGAGAATCTTTTCCATTGGCGGCAATCTGGAAGTATTGTATGGCATCTTCTGTTTTGCCGGATTTGTATGCGGCATAGGCTAAAGCATACGCCTGAGGCCGATCGGGTGTGCCTTTGCCAAATTGTCTGTGAATCTGTAAATATTCGTAGGCTTCAGCATAATTGCCGAGTCGCAGGTGGGCATCCCCAATCATACGAGCGATATCTGCTTTTTGCTTGCCCGTAACATTGGTCAACAGAGGAGGAGCTACTTTGAGAAGCTCTTCATATTTTTCTTGCCGGTAGTAAATCTGAGCAATATAGTAGGGAACAACCGACATATACCAAGGGTCGGTTTTTAGTTTGTTGAATTCCCGAAGGGCGCTCTCGTATTTGCCTTCTGTATAAAGAATATGGCCATAATAATAGCTGGCCTGCGCGGCATAGGGGTTGTTACCATCTTTAATTTCGTGAAAATAAGCCCTGGCCTTTTCTTTGTCATCATTGAGATAGCGGCAATATCCGGCTTTGAAATAAAATTCAGGAAGATCATCAGGGGGCAATTCATAAACATCAACTAGATCGTATGCTTTCCCAGCATCCTTGTAACTGCGTTTGTTAAACATAAAATTTCCGTAATAAAAACGAGCCTGGTTGAGCTTGGGGCTGGTTGGGTGGGCCCTTACAAAAGCTGAAAGTTTTTCTCCTGCCTCTTCCGATGCCATTTTATATGCACAAACAGCGACATAAAAGTCAGCCATGCTTTTAATCTCGCCAGAGCATTGTTGCGCGAGTTCTTCAAAAAGTTGACTGGAAGAACTATATTTTTGCCTTTCAAAGAGCTCCAGGGCAATTTTGTAGGTTTCCTGCAGGGGGCTCATGCTTTCTGGCTTCTGGGCGTAAACAGGTATTACATACATCAGCCCGAGAAGTACAATCAAAACATTTTTTTTCATTCGAGGCATGTTATTTATGTTGCTTATTTGGCCCGAACCGGTTTTCATCTTAAAAAAACGCCGGCTTTCCGGGCATATTATATTATTCATGATGATAGGGCTCGTTGCGTAAAATGGTAAAGGCTCGATACAACTGCTCTGCAAAGATAAGGCGTACCAATTGATGGGGAAAGGTCATAGGTGAAAGACTTAGCCTTAAAGTGCTCTGTTTAATGATATTTTCATGAAAACCGTATGGACCACCCACAACAAATAGCAGGTTTTTAATGCCCGAATTCATCTTTTGCTGCAATAATGTAGCAAATTCCGTTGACGACATCATTTTCCCTTTTTCGTCGAGGAGAATCAGTTCACTGCCTGTTGGAAAATACTTTTCCATTAATCGAGCCTCAGCTTCCTTTACAAAATTCTCTTTGACCCCGGTCTGAAATCGGGGCGAGGGTATCTCTATGCGTTGATAGGGTACATAGCGCATGATTCTCTTCTCATAGCTTCTCAGACCATTTTCAATATAGTCTTCCTCGGTTTTTCCGTTGAGCAGAAAAGTGATTTTCATGCATGCGAAGATAATTCAAGTGTTAAAAACTGAGCGTTATGTCAGTAAGCTTACATTATTCCTTATTTTTGCAAAAGAATGAATGCTTTGGCATTGAAGTTGTAAAGTTTTTAAATCATGCGCAAAAAAAATTTGATGCGGTTTATCCTTTTTTTAGGCTTCCTGGTTCCTTTGGGTGGTTTTTGTCAGGATACTCAGGATAATATTATTAAATGGCTTAAGGAAGGTAATGCCAAGGAGCTTGCAAAGGTTTTCAACCCGGCCCTTACTTTCAGTGTTCCCGGACATGACGGAATTTACAGTCCATCGCAGGCCGAGGGATTTCTCAAGCGTTTTTTTGAGGATAATAAACCCGTGAGTTTCCGCGTAAGTCATCAGGGAAAATCGGCCGACGGCGCCCGGTTTTTGATAGGAATCTTAACCTGCAATACCGGCGCTTTCAAGGTTTATTCTTTGACGAAGATGATGGAAGGCCGGGAGCGGATCATTCAATTTCAGATAGAACCCAATCAAGACTGACTGCCGATGACTATTGATGAGATAATTGATCAAGCACTGCGCGAAGACCTGGGCGATGGCGATCATACTTCATTGGCAACAGTTCCGGAGGGTTCTGTTTCCAAAGCCCGCTTGCTGGTAAAACAATCAGGTGTATTGTGCGGGGTCGATATCGCCAGACGAATTTTTAACCGTATTGACCCTTCTCTGGAATTTAATGCATTACTCTCCGATGGTCAGCGTATTCATCCCGGCGATGTGGCCTTCACCCTTAGAGGAAACCCTGTGAGCATACTTTCCGGTGAGCGTCTGGCTCTCAATTTTATGCAACGCCTTTCGGGAATTGCTACCCAAACCCGGCGCATTGTTGATGCTATTGAGGGGTACCCCGTTAAATTACTTGATACCAGAAAAACCACACCTCTTCTGCGTGAGCTGGAGAAATACGCCGTGAAAATCGGAGGTGGCCATAATCACCGTTTTGGGCTTTTCGACATGATTCTGATTAAAGACAATCATGTGGACTTTGCCGGGGGAATTGTGAAGGCTATACGGGCTGTGCAAAGGTATCTTGCCGAAAAGAAGCTGGATCTTAAAATCGAAATAGAAGTTCGTAATTTTCAGGAACTTGAAGAGGTGCTCGCCGAAGGAGGCGTTCATCGCATCATGCTCGACAATTTTAATCCTGCTCTTTTAAGACAAGCAATAGAGCTTATTGCCCATAGATATGAAACCGAGGCCTCAGGCGGAATAACCCTCGATAACATAAGAGAATATGCCGCTACCGGAGTGGACTACATTTCCGTTGGAGCTCTGACTCATCAAATTCAGAGTCTGGACTTGAGTCTTAAAGCATACTAATCCTTGTATGGTAGCCCCTTCCCGGCCTTTTTACAGGATATTTCGTTTCTTGTCGAGCCATACCAAGCCGGTTTACAATTATTCATTGAGAATTGTCGCAAAAACCCGCCAGATTGTTTTCCCCGGCTTTGATGGTATGCCCATCTACGATGTAGGCCTGTTTTTCTTCACCGGATTGCTCAAGGGCAATCTTAGTAACAGAGCCTCTGCCATTGCCTACAACTTTCTGATGGCCATCTTTCCTACGCTTTTGGTGGTTTTCACGCTGATACCTTTTGTCCCCGTTCCCAACTTCCAGAGTATGCTTCTCGAACTCATTGCCCAGTTTGTTCCTTCCCAGGCCTGGGAAACCGTTCGCAGCACTGTAGAAGACATCATCACCCGACCACGGGGAGGCCTTCTGTCTCTGGGTTTTCTGCTCACCCTCTATTTTAGCACCAATGGCGTGCAGAGCCTGGCCGATGCTTTCAATGCCAGTGTGCACGATATTGAAGTTCGTCCCTGGTGGATGCAGCGCCTGGTCGATCTGCTTATCGTGATTTTGTTATTCCTGCTGGTATCTTTTTCTATGGTGCTCCTCAATCTGGGCAATGTTACGTTTGAATTTCTCAAGGAGCATCATATTCTTGGAAGCTGGCTCACTTATGTGCTTCTGCAGATACTCCGCTGGCTCATCCTTCTGGTTTTGTTGTTTTTGGGTAACAGCTTGCTCTATTATCTGCTTCCCGCCCGCCGCAACCGCTTCCGCTTTTTCTCGGCCGGCAGCACCCTCAGTACCCTGCTCATTCTGGCAACCTCGTATGGGTTCAATTTTTATGTCAATAATTTCTCGAAATACAATGTTCTCTATGGCTCTATCGGAACCCTACTAATGCTCATGTTCTGGATCTGGATCAATGCCATGATCCTGCTTATCGGATTCGAACTGAATGCAAGTATCAATCAAGCCAGGCAGGGAAAAAACGAAAAAACAAATTAATTTTACATCGTTAAGCAACTTATGCTGCGATGTATAAATTTATTTTGTGGAGAAGTTTAGCTGGGATACTGCTGATAGCATGCTTGAACCTCAGGCCTGTGATGGCGCAACAGGAGGCTACTAATTGGTATTTCGGCAACTATGCCGGTCTGAGCTTTGCCAGTGGCAGCCCGGTGGCGCTGCTGGATGGCGCGATGAGTACAATGGAAGGAGTCGCTACAATTAGTAACTCATCTGGTATCCTATTATTCTACACCGATGGGCAAACTATTTGGAACAGACAGCATCAAATAATGACGAATGGAACTGGACTGTGGGGGCACTCCTCCAGTACACAATCGGGAGTAATTGTGAAAAAACCTGGTAGTAACAATATTTTTTACGTTTTTACTGTTGATGAGGTAGCCACAGGGGGAATTCATGGTGTGTGTTATTCGATTGTAGATATGAACCTATCTGGTGGACTTGGAGCCGTAACAAGTAAAAATATTGAATTAGTTCCTAACAGCAATGCAACCGAAAAAATTACTGCAGTAAAGCATTCAAATGGGACGGATATTTGGGTATTAACTCATGGATGGAACAATAATCAGTTTCTTGCTTTTAAAGTAACCAGTTCAGGAATTAATTCCACACCAATAATTTCAAATGCTGGACAGATACACAGTGGCATAAATAGGCATAGAGCTGGATATATGAAATCATCTCCTAACGGATCATATATTGCCTTGACAATGTACGATTATGGAGATGCTGAACTGGTTGAAATGGTGAAATTCAATCCAAGTAATGGAACAGTATCTACAGATGTAAAATGTTTCGCTGACTACATTCCTTCAGCTTATGGTGTGGAATTTTCCCCTGATAATACAAAATTATATGCATCAGGAGCTAAAGATAACGGCAAGATTTATCAATATAATCTCAGTTTGCCGAATGGAACTAGTATAGTTGCGGGTAAAACTGTGATAGCATCCAATGGTAATTATGCTGCAATGCAAGTAGCAATAGATGGTAAAATTTATGTTACCCGTTATAATGTTCAATTTCTCAGTTGTATCAATAGCCCGAATTTAAATGGTATTGCATGCAATTTTACTGAGAATAATGTATCGTTGGGGGGCCGAACTGCAACTTTTGGCTTACCAACCTTCATTCAAAGTTTCTTTGTTTCTGTACAGGCATTTTCAAATTCTCCTGTTTGTCAAGGAAATACAATTCATTTATATTGTGTTGCAGCAGGAGCCAGCTCTTACTATTGGACAGGTCCGGCAGGTTTTACTTCCACACTTCAAAATCCCTCTATTGCGAATGCGCAACCTTACAATAGTGGTGTATATACTGTTACTGCATTTTCAAGTGGTGGAAATAGTGCAACTTCGCAGGTCAGTGTTGTAGTAAATCCAAATCCAAATATTACCTTAGGCCCCGATACAACGATTTGTGAAAATTCATGGATTGTTCTGAGTCCTGGCAGTGGTTTTCAATCTTATTTATGGAATACAGGTAGTACCCAATCTTCTATAATCGTTAATAGCCCAGGTAATTATTCTGTAATTGTGATGGACGCAAATGGTTGTTCTGCCTCTGACTCTAAGTGGGTTTATACGAAACCAGCACCAGGGCCTATTTTGATAAAGCACCGGTAGTTTACTGACTTCAAGAGTAAAAGGCAAATTTTCCGTTTCATCTTTGAGTTTAAACTAAGTTGCTTAAATTTGCGCCAAAAAATGCAAAAGATTAAAATTCTTTCTGTTGTTGGTGCAAGGCCCAATTTTATAAAAATTGCTCCCATTCACGATAAGTTTGTTACAAGTCCGAAGATTGAACATAGGATTTGTCATACAGGCCAGCACTATGATAATAAAATGTCTGATATTTTCTTTGCGGAGCTGGAAATGCCTCAACCATCATTTTTTTTAAATGCGGGAGGCGGTTCTCATGCTGAGCAGACAGCGACAATAATGGAAAGATTTGAGAAGGTATGTATTGAATATAAACCCGATATAGTCCTTGTACCTGGTGATGTGAATAGTACATTGGCTTGCTCTCTGACAGCTTCTAAATTAGGAATTAAAGTTGGACACATAGAGGCAGGATTAAGAAGTTTTGATAGAACAATGCCAGAGGAAATTAATCGGATAGTTACTGATTCAATTAGTGATTTTCTTTTTGTAACAGAGGCCTCTGGTTTGGTAAATCTTGGTAAAGAAGGCGTATCTCCTGAGAAAATATTTTTCGTTGGCAACACCATGATTGATACCTTGGTTAAATATTATTCAAAAATTAAATCTAAAAAAAAGTCCCTTGAATTTAACGTACATCAAAAGAAATTTGTTGTGGTGACTTTTCATAGACCCAGCAATGTTGATAATCCTGAGAATCTCAGAAAGTTGGTCGATTTTATTGAGAAAATTAGTCATCAAATTGCTGTAATCTT
>DDBO01000181.1 GCA_002332755.1 Bacteroidales bacterium UBA2030
TTCGTGCATTCGTGGCTTATCTTTTTTTCTTTAGCCACTAATTCACGAATAGTTCTTTTCCGGCCTTCGCCTTTCATTCGTGCAATTCGTGGCAGATATTTTTTTAGCCACTAATTCACGAATGGTTCTTTTCCGGCCTTCGTCCGTCATTCGTGCATTCGTGGCTTTTATTTTTTTAGCCACTCATTCACGAATGGTTCTTTTCCGGCCTTTGCCCGTCTTCGTGTTATTCGTGGCTTATTTCTTTTTTTAGCCACTAATTCAAGAATGGTTCTTTCTGGCATTCGCCTGTCATTCGTGCATTCGTGGCAGATATTTTATTAGCCACTAATTCACGAATATTTCTCATCAGACATTCGCCCTTCATTCGTGTTATTCGTGGCTTATATTTTTTTGCCACTCATTCACGAATGGTTCTTTTCCGGCCTTCGTCCGTCATTCGTGCATTTCGTGGCTTATGCTTTTTTATTAGCCACGAATTCACGAATAGTTCTCATCTGGCTTTCGTGTGTCATTCGTGAAATTCGTGGCTATTCAAAAATAAAAACCCGCTCCTGAAAGCAGAAGCAGGTTGTCTGTTGGCTGTCGCAGGGTTACTCCATCAACTTTTTCCTTGCATCATACACCTTTTTGCCTCCATAAAGGGCAGCCATGCTCAGCAACAAGGCTATGCCGCTGCCAATGGGCGCCGAGCCTCCAGGTGTCTGGTTATTATTTTGGCCATGACCTCCATTCGGAGGAGGGGGGGGATCTTGTGCAAATACAACCGTGCTTGCAATGATAAGCATCAAACTACCTGCAAATTTTAAAAGACGCGTCTTCATTGTCTTAAGTTTTTAAATTCAAACAACATATGTTTTAATAGATTACAACCTTGTTGACCATTTGCTTTTTGGTACCAGAAATTTTAACCATATACACCCCCGGAGCTACCTTCAGGCTTAAGGCATCTCCCTTAAATTGCTCACGCATAACCCACTGACCATTTGCTGCATATACTTCTACCCACGAACCGGTTTCCACATTTCTGAAGTGGAGCATACCGGCGGCATACCAGGCATAAGGAACCAGGTTCTGTTGTACAGGTTCTAAACCCACTGAGGCAAAGGCCAGTTTAAAGCGCAGGGGATCGTCGCCTTCGGCGGAGGTGAAAGTGTAAACCGGTTGCTGGGTAAGGTTGTGGGTAATGCCGGTTTTGAGGTCTTTGAGCAGAACTACAGCCGAAAGCGAGTTATCGCTGAGCTCGAGGGTGAAATTGTTGTGCTGGTTTTTCTGGAAGCCCAGCGGAATTTCCATAGCCTCGGAGATGGAGGGCAGGGCATTGGTAGAGAGTTTCACCCCCTCGGCCAGGGAGTAGAGCTGGGGAGCATAACCTGCCAGGAAACGGCTGTCCCAGTAGGGGTCGTTGCCTGGGGTAGCCTCAGGTTCTATGCGGATGAGGGTTTCCTGAGCAGAGCTGCCATCGGCCGGGCGGGCAATAAGCCTGAGCATGGGTGAATCGGAATTTTTGTACCAGACCTGGCTACTATGGGTGCGGGCCGAGGCAGGAATGGTAAGGCTATTAGTGGCACTGGTAACCTGCACGAAGAAGCCTTGGGCCGGGGGAATGATGCCATCGACCGAAATATCGCTGTAGCTTTTGCTACTAGAATTCCAAATTTTTGCTGTACCGGCCACGTTGGTGAGGCTCCAGCTGCCGCCGGTTTTGTTCCACACTAAGGCCGAGGCGAAGGGGTTGCCCAGCAGGTGCCAGCCGTTGCCTTGCGATGGGGTGTAGGAGAGGCCCGAGATGCTCACATTCGACACATTGAGGTTGCCGCTGAAGGATTTTGTCGCGGTACCTTCATATGAGACAAGATATCCTGTTCCGGGAACAATTTGGGTGGGGTTGCCCGCCTTGTAGTTAAGCCAGAGTTTGGTCGATTCACTCCAGGCATAAAGGTCATCATTTGTACCAGGGACGAAAGAGGAGCCTGAAATATTAAAGGTCTCTACTGGTGATCCTAAAAGATGCCATCCTTCGTCTGATACATTATTATGACCAACAATATAGCGTTCCACCGTGGCACTAACACCGCTGGTGCTGTGGATGAGGGAACCGGTACCAGTTGCATCACTCTTGAGGGTGAGGGTGCCGGAGTTGGAGAGGGTGCCGGAGACAGTGACTTGCTTTCCCGATTCAATTGAGAGTGAACCATTGGCACTGATGTCTAAATTAGGTGCACTTAGATTGTAGGATAAACTGAAGTTGCAAGTATTTGTACTATCACCCACGATGATCTTTGAATTAGTTCCGGATACTGTCCAATCAGCTCCAATAGAGGGTGAGGGGTGGTTTCTAATATTGTAATTAATATAGCCGGTTGTAAAATTAGATGGACTAACTGAACCTGTTCCGTCGTTATTAGTGGTCCAGTTTGAGGCAGTATTTAAATTGCCACTTGATTTTGAGAAATAATTCAGGTTGGTTGTATAACTGGACGCAATTGAATTGCTATACACAATATCATCCAAAAAGATGTTTGCGACGTTATCTGTGCTATTTTCACCATAAAACATCCACGAATCTATATTTACATCATTACTTAATTGAGCTTTAGCTAAGTCATTACCTACCAAAGTTCCGTTAATCCAAATATCTTGTTTGTTTGCTGCCACAGCATTGGATGAACCATTGTAGGTGTAACTGATAGAGCTTGTTGTGTTGTTTCCAAATATTTCAAAAGTGTAAACGTTACCTTGTAAGACAATTGAGCTTCCAAGACTTGACCACGAAGCTCCATTTCGGTAGTTTGAAGTTATTGCTCCATCAGTGCCGAATGTAAATTGAAGACCAGTGAAAACATGCGAACCAGAGAAACCACTATTATCGGAATAGGTTGTACCATCTCCTTGAAAAAAATACCACGTTCCACTGTTTACATTATTCCCATCACTTCCCCCAAAAAGTATAGTGAACCTCGTGTAAAACGATTTTCCAGCAGTGTAGTCGTAGATACTAAACTTGTTGACGGAACCACCTGTAGGGGCAACTATTCGAAGCCTGAGACCAGAGCCTAACTTTTGGATTCCTGTTCCCGAATTTTCTAAATTAAATGAACCGCCTTGGTTATTGCTTACTCTTATCCTATCGTTACCACCATTTGTTGGTGGCTGGGGAAGAAACTCGATGGATGCTGAATTGTTGGTACTATATGAACTTGGAGTTCCTGTTCCAAAATTATAAGTCCAAGGCTGCCCCCATACCACCATAGCTGGCATAAATAGAGAGAGAGATAAAATGTACGTAAAAATGCATTTCATAGTTATCTTATTTATGTTTAATGGTTACTCGGCTTTACTTTTTTATTAGCTTTGAATGCTTAATAAAGCCCACGGCCGAAGCCGCAGGCTTTTATATGACATCTTGCAGGTATTTATTCCATCAGCTTTTTCCTTGCATCATACACCTTTTTTCCTCCGTATAGGGCAGCCATGCTCAGCAACAAGGCTATGCCGCTGCCAATAGGAGCCGAACCTCCGATAGGAGCTCCGCCCACTGAGCCTCCGCCTGCATTTTGTCCGGGATTGGGTTGGGCCATGCCGGCCATGGAGCAAATTACAAATAAGGTCAAAGTCAAAATGATTTTTTTCATGGTTTGTATATTTTTAATTATTTAACAATGAATTTGATATTTCTTACCTGATTTCCGTCGAAAAGGCGGAGTATATATACCGCAGATTTAAGCGACACGGGGATTTGGTTTTGTGTGGGCATCACGCGTGCGCTCAGCAGAAGTTTTCCATCTGTGCTGTAGAGTTCTGCCTGGCATGGGGTGGCGGGTAATTGAGCCAAACGGATAGCTCCCTCCTGGTACCATGCGTTAACACCGTTCAAGGCCTGGGGTTCGTCGATACCTACCGAGGCAAAGGTGAGTTTGAAGCGGTTTTCGGGGTCGGCGGGGGAAGCCATGTATTCGTAGGTTGCCTGGCTGCGAATATCAATACGACTGCCGGTTACCAGGTCGGTGAGCATTATGGGGCCGGTATAGTCGAACGACTCTATGCCGCTGAAGCTGAGGGTATGCATGGTCGGAGCAGCGGGTTTGAAGGCAATCGTCACTTCGGGCTGCTGTTCGATAGAGGGCAGGCTGTTGAGGCTGGTAGGTACATCACCCGGGCACCAGATTTCGGGAGCATCGAATAAACCGCTGAGTTTACGTGCATCGAAAGAAGCATCATACTGTGCAGTGGCCCCTTCGGTGTAACGGATAACCAGGGCATCTGTATAACTATTGGCAGAATTGCTCACGTCAACCCTCAGGGTATTGACAGGAGAAGATTTGTAGAAAGCCTGGTTGCTGTGTACGCGGGCACCTTCGGGAATGGTAACGGTTCCATTGTTCACCTGAGCCTTCATGAAGAATCCCTGTCCCATCGGGATGATTCCGTCGGTAAGGGTTCCGCCTGAGTTCCAGGAACGATAGTTGCCGTTATCGAATACATATACGGCAGGTTCTACATTGGTGGGGTTCCATGTACCCAGGTCGCGGTCGATGGCACTCGAAAAAGGATTGCCCAACAGGTTCCATCCATCGTAGTTGGAATTACCACTAGTTCCCAGGTAGGAGAGAGTCATGTTTTGGTCAGTATTCACGAGAGTACCTGCAAAAGTGGCCTGTGTGCCGGCATCGGTGGTAACCATCGAGTAGCCTTTGCCTGTTTCAAATATGTCGGCTGCAAATTTATTTATCCACGTACCTGTAGGCTCGTCGTACTGACGCAACCAGACGGTATTGTGCTGAGGTTCCGGGAAAACGGTTCCCACTACTGCGCCTGTAACAGGGGAGGAGATTAAATGATATTGGTTATTTCCAGACATATTGCGTTTGATGGTAATAGCACCAGTTGACGAGCCACATATAAGTGATGCTCCGTCTTCCAGGGTTAACATGTTGTTTGAAGTAAGTGACCCTACGGTTAAGGTCTGTCCACTCACCAAATCGATATTAAACCCGGCAGCGATGCTCATTTCATCCGCATCGTTATACGGGATTTCTGCTGCGGTAGAGCCATTGGTGGGATTTACGGTATTCGTTGCCCCCCATGTGCCGTCTGTATCGTTTTGATAATAAAGAAGGTTTCCTGTAGTGATGTCATGGTAGGCGATACGTTTAACTCCGTTTGTGGTATTGGGAATGATAACCCCCCATTTACCATTTTGCCCATCCACATTGGTTTGATAGAAACCTATATAATTTGTGCCTCCTGTGCTGCCGTCATCTTCAACAAAGGTACCTGTTAAGGGACGGCCATTTCCCAGAACATTATCGTACAGAAATACAAAATTTTTCGCCGGCGAGTAGGAAGAAGAATAAAATCCGCTACCCTCAGTGGGGACATTATTTGTGCCAAAGTTAATAACGGTTACGTAGTTGGTGGATGTTAGCCGTGTAGCTACGCTTGTGCCACCGGCTCCATCGTTCAGCATTATACGCATATAGACCTGGTTACCGGGTGTAAATCTTGCATTTCCAGACGGTTCAAAGATAAACCAACCCGTGTAACTTCCGGAGGCATTGGTAGTAAATTCTCCATAGTTACCAGAAGTGGCAAGGGATGGGCCCGTGGTTTTTACAAATCCGCCGGGATTAGCAAAGATGCAGTTGCCGGCTCCATTTGTTGTTAAATCATCACTTGAAGTCACTGCCTGATTGAAATATCTGTACGTGGCGTTGGGCAGCAAGTTTGTAAGAGTAGCCCTGAAGGCGAATGGCAAACGGTTATTGTTGGTGCCGTTTAAGCCTTGTATGTATTGCGGAAGAATGATTTCGACCAAGGTAGGCTGAGGATTGGGAGTGGAGGAAACGGTTACGCCTGAACTCCAATCTGTGCCGTTACGAGTAAAGAAAGTAAAATAATATTCCTGCCCGTTGGTAAGGTTAGTTACGGTTTTGGGCGAGGATGTGCCTTTATACACGACATAGCCGCCATCGAAGGAAGTTCCGGAACCGAAATTTAGATTGGCTGTGTAAGCTGTTCCGTCACCTGAAGGGGTTGCACTTACAGCGCTCCCTTGCCTGGCAACAATCATGATTTCATTGTAACAACCTGAAGGATTTGTCCAAGATAAAGTGACTTGCTGGTCGTTTGGATTTGCCGATGGGCTTGTGACATTGTTAGCGCCATTAACAATTTCAAAATTAGTGCTTTCAGATCCGGTAACAGCAGGGCTGTCAGAGTCTATGCGGATTTTATAACCCGTGCCTGAAGGGGTACCGGCAGGAATAGTGATGTTAATGCTGCCCGAAGGGTTGTTGCCGCTGACAGTGGCGCTGCCGATAGCCGTCGGGCTGGCAAAGCTGCCAGAGGCATCACTCAGATAGGCTGTAAATGTAGATGAGCTGTAAGTACCTGTGGCTGAATAGTCCACTGTGCCAGAGGCCGAATTGCTTGTATTTACGCAGAAAGGAGGAGTGGAAACGGTGCCTGTGGAGATTGAATTGGAAACTGAAGGGGTGCTAGTGACAGAGATCTCATCCAAACGTAACCTGGGACGTGTACCAGAACTGCCGCTGACACTATAATATTTCCATCTCAAGTACACTGCAGGTTGATTATCACATGCAGCAGGGAGAGTTGTAGGTCCAAAATTTTGAGTGTGTCCGGCGGTCTGTCCACTGGAACTGTATTCCACAGGGCCAGGCACATCTGTCCAGGCTCCATTTCCAATTCTGTACTGCAAGCGTATTGCATATATCCTGTTCCCATCTGTCTGTGTATGTGTCCCTCCAAGCCAGCTTACCTGAACATTTGTCCGGCCAGAAGTATTTAAACCCACTACTGCAGCGCCAAGGTTTCCACTACCGCTCGTATTAACAAATGTAATACCATCATCTCCCATTCCGTTAATACGTGTGCCAGATGTTAAATTGTAGCTAGCAGTGTAATTAGTAGTCATTTCTACTGATAGCCCAGGATCTTGTGTGCTACTCCTGTGGAAATACATGTTTTCCGGGTATGTCCCGGCTGGTTCGGTGGAAGCCCATGCATTAAAGGAGAAATCAGATAATGAAAGGTCCTTTAATGTGGGCATGGTGGGTTGACCCATCACTTTGAAAGAAATAATGGTGATGGCTGTGATTAATGAAAAAGTAAATAGTTTTCTCATAAATACAGGATTTTAGGTTTTTAAATGTATTGGTTTCATTTACAAAATTAATTGTATTCGTGTATGTGGCTTTAAAGGTTGTGTTAAATTTTTATCAAAAAAAAGGTAAAGATGTAACTCTCTGGAATATTTTAACCATATAGGAACTTTAGGTAAAGCAATCACAATTTGGCATAAAAGTCGTTGATCAGTAGCTTCAGGAGTAACGCTGCAGTGTAAGGTAAATAATGCTTTCGCTCTGGAGAGAAATGCTAAGATGAATCAAAGTTATTCATTTTAGTCCTCAAATATAGTAGAATTCTTTTGATCATACCCATTCTAATGAATTTAATTTTTGAAAATTTTTTTGGCCTTTGCCCGTCATTCGTGCATCCGTGGCTTGTTTCTTTTTTTAGCCACGAATTCACGAATAATTCTTTTCTGGCCCTTTGTTTGAAATTCGTGCATTGGTGGCTTATATTTTTTTATTTAGCCACTAATTCACGAATGGTTCTCCTCTGACTTTCGTGTGTCATTCGTGCAATTCGTGGCAGATATTTTTTAGCTACATATTCACGAATGGTTCTTTTCTACGTCCCCATTTCATTTTCAGTTCACCCGTGCATAAAATGCTGTTAATTCGAAAGTTCCTATGGTGCTCCTTAATCACGAATCCTGCGGCTTTCGTAACAAAACTACTTTCTTAAATGCTTTTAAAAAATATTATGGAGTAACTCCGAGTCAGTATAAGAGTAACAATGGAGGTAAGTCATCACGAACCTTAGACCTTTTAAGCATGTGAAGGTATGACGATAAATTAATTTTTACTTTTGCCTAATTTTAAAGGCTTTCCAAGTGATGAAGATTGCATTGTACGGCAAGCACCCTGTGAATGGCGACGACCAGTTTCTGGAACATCTGCTGGAGGTGTTACGGCAAAGAGGATGTGGGGTATGGATTTATAAAATGTGGATGCAACCGCGCGAGTTGGCCGGTCAACTGAATATGCCTATTCAGGTTTTTGAAAGTTGCGAACAACTTAAGGCCGAAGGCATAGATTTTTTACTTTCTATCGGAGGCGATGGAACGCTATTAGACACCCTGCCTCTGGTTCACGACAGCGGTATCCCCGTGATTGGCATTAACCTGGGCCGCTTGGGATTTTTATCGGCTGCAGGACGTGAAGATTTATACCCGGTAATGGATAGCATCTTTCAGGGAAATATTCATCTGGAACCGCGAACATTAATTCAGCTTAAATCGGATAATTTCACTCCTTATCCCTACGCGCTGAATGAGTTAAGCATATTGAAGGAACTTCCTGCCAGTATGATCAGCATCAGTGTATGGATCGACGGAGAGTTTTTAAATACCTATTGGGCCGATGGTTTATTGATAGCCACGCCTACAGGAAGTACCGCTTATTCGCTCAGTTGCGGAGGCCCCATCATCACACCCAATTCGCGAAACCTGCTCATAACCCCAGTAGCCAATCATAATCTTACTGTTAGGCCCGTGGTGGTACCCGATAGCAGTTGCATCGAGGTAGAAGTAGACACCAAAAGTGGTCGATTTGTCTTAGGGCTTGATTCGCGGGTAGGCATCATGAAAAAGAAGACCCGCATGCAAATCCGCCTGGCCCCTTTTACGCTTAACCTTGGAAGGCTTCCTTCGCGTACTTTTTATTCAACACTTCGGGCCAAACTTACCTGGGGGCACGATATCCGCAACTAATCATGGTATTTTACAATTTTCGGGCTGTTGCAACGTTTATTTTTGCGGTCCTGGCAAGGCCATTCAAATTTAAGTGACGAAAAATACATGCATGAAGAGCATTGTTAAATGGCTGATGTTAATTTTAATCTTTGTGGTATGGGTTAAATCCGGCAAAGGGCAATACCTCGAAACGGGATTGACCGGAGGGGGCATGCTCTATACCGGTGACCTTAATCCATCGCCTGCACCGGGCCTTACACGGCCTGCCATTGGGGTTCTGATGCGATATAATTTTACCACGCGTTGGGTATGGAAGAATAGTTTTCTTATGGGCCGGGTGAGGGGAGAAGACTTAAATGGAACCGCACTGAGCGGGCGCAGCCTGTATTTCGAAAGTCGCCTTACGGAGCTTAGTTCACAAGTGGAGTTCAATTTTCTGAACTTTTATACAGGGAGTCGTCGGCAATCGTTTTCACCCTACCTTTTTACCGGTGTTTCTTTGTTTATGTTTAATCCTCAGGCGCAATTCAACGGGCAATGGATCGATTTGCAACCTTTGCGCACCGAGGGCCAGGATACCCAGATGTACCCCGAACGTAAACCTTATGCACGAATAAGTCTGGCATTGCCCTTCGGAATGGGGCTGAAACTGAGTATCAATAAGAAAATGACAGTGGGCATGGAAGCCGGTTATCGAAAAACCCTGACAGATTACCTGGATGATGTTAGTACAACGTATTATTTGCAGGGCAATGAAATCGATCCTGCTCTGCCTGAGGAACTGCTCAGCGACCCTTTGCGCAATCATTCGGCCGGTATGCAGCGCGGAAACCCGGCTAACAAGGATTGGTACGCATACGCCGGAATGTTTATCACTTATAAAATAAACCTTTATAAAACACCGCCCTGCAATGATTTTAAAAATGTGGGACGCTTCGATTGAACTCCCGGGAAAAGTTCGTGCAGTTATTTGCCTGATTATTGATAAATTTGCCGCCCAGAAGGGATGGTTTTTCCCAGAATCAAAAACGACAAGATGCCGGAATCGGAGAAATATGAACAATTGCGTGCAGCTATCGACCCGGAGCGTTTGCCCCGGCATGTAGCCATTATCATGGATGGGAATGGTCGTTGGGCGAGGCAAAGGGGCATGGAGCGCATTAAGGGGCACCAGCACGCAGTGACGGCTGTACGCGAGGCTGCTGAAGCTGCTGCCGAATTGGGTATAAAGTACCTTACCCTCTACACTTTTTCAACTGAAAACTGGAAACGGCCGCAATGCGAAGTAGAAGCGCTGATGAAGTTGTTGGTGGAAACCATTAACACCGAAATTGAAACCCTAAACAAAAACAATATCCGGCTCAGAGCTATTGGCAACCTTGATCAATTGCAGCCCGTCACACGGCAAGCCCTTGAGAGCGCCATTGAAGCCACAGCTTCTTTTACCCGCATGGATCTGGTGTTGGCCCTTAGCTATAGCTCCCGTTGGGAAATCACCCGTATGGTACGCGATATTGCTCAGGCCGCCTGCGAAGGGAGGCTCAATCCCGAAGACATAAATGAATCGACGATTCATGCTCACATGAACAGCTGCTTTCTGCCTGATCCTGAGCTGCTTATCCGTACCAGCGGAGAATACCGCATAAGCAACTTTTTGCTCTGGCAAATTGCTTACACCGAGCTTTGGTTTACGCCTAAACTTTGGCCCGATTTTCGTAAGGAAGACCTTGCCGAGGCCATTCTGAGCTATCAGCAACGCGAGCGCCGCTTCGGTCAGACCAGTGAGCAACTCAAAGAAAACAAACCCCAGTGAACTAACCTGATCTTATATAGGAAAAATCTGCAGATGAAGCAATTAAAATATCTCTTTGCTCTTCCCTTTTTGTTGTTTCTTGTCCCTTCGAGCGGGCTTCGGGCTCAAATAAACCTGGGGGGCGACGAAAATGTAATAAATTACGCTAACCCCAAGGAATATGAAATTGGTGGTATCACCGTTCAGGGAGTACAATACCTCGATCCCTCGGTTTTAGTAATGCTTACAGGCCTTAAAGTTGGTGACCGCATCAAAGTACCCGGTGAAGAAATTACGGCAGCTATTGAAAAATTATGGAAACAAGGCCTTTTTGATGATGTACAGATAGTGGCCGAAAAAATTGAGGGCAAAGTTATTTTCCTGCAAATACAATTAACGGAGCGTCCCCGCCTGAGTAAATTTACTTTTAAAGGCATCCGAAAGGGAGAAGCCGACGATTTGCGCGATAAGCTGAAATTAGCTGCCGGCGAGGTGGTGACACGCAACACACTGGTAAGAGCCCAGGAAACCATCAAGAAATATTTCGTGGATAAAGGTTTTCTGAAGGTAGAAATCGACATCCAGGAGGTTAGGGATACTACCAAACTCAACAATGTGGTGCTGATTTTTGACATCGATAAGAAAGACAAGGTGAAAATCAATACCATCATCATCCACGGAAATGAAAAGGTGAAAACTACCACCCTGAAAAATGCCTTGAAAGAAACCAAGGAAAAAGGCTCTTTTCGTCCATTGGCCGGCCTCGACCGACTGGCATACAATATGGCGAAAAGCGCAGTAAGGCTGGATGCTGCCGGACTCACCGACAACCTTGCAGATTATTATTACAGCAATCTGCGCATGCGGGTGTTTAAATCCTCTAAATTCATTCGCGAGGACTTTGAAACGGATATGGAAAATATCGTTAAGAAGTATAACGAACTCGGTTATAGAGACGCTGAAATCATTAAAGATTCGGTTTACTTTGTTGACGATAAAACCATCAATGTGGAGCTGTGGGTTAAGGAAGGCCGTAAATATTATTTCCGAAATATTACCTGGGTGGGCAATACGAAATATTCGGCCGATGTTCTTAATTCATACCTGAAAATCCGTAAAGGAGATGTTTATAATCAGGAAATACTTCAAACAAACCTGTCGTATAACCCTAACGGATTCGATGTCAGTTCATTGTATCTTGACGATGGTTACCTGTTTTTTAATGTACAGCCTGTGGAGGTAAAGATTGAGAACGATTCGATTGATTTGGAGATTCGCATTTTTGAAGGGAAACAAGCAACCCTCAGCAGGGTAACCGTAAAAGGCAATGACCGTACCAGCGACCATGTTATTTTACGTGAGCTGTATACCAAACCCGGCCAACTTTTCAGCCGCAACGACATTATTCGCACCCAGCGCGAGTTGGCTCAATTGAAATATTTTAATCCTGAAAAGCTGGGAATAGATTACACCCCAAACCCCCAAGATGGCACCGTAGATCTGGAATACACAGTAGAAGAGACCTCAAGCGACCAGATAGAACTATCAGGTGGTTGGGGCTATGGCCGTATAGTCGGAACGCTTGGGCTCTCATTCAATAATTTTTCTACACGCAGGTTTTTCAAAAAAGATGCATGGAAACCCATACCCAGTGGAGATGGTCAGAAACTTAACCTGCGTCTTCAGACTTATGGTGTGGGTTACACTGCCTACTCTGTATCGTTTACCGAGCCCTGGCTGGGAGGTAAGAAACCCAATGCACTTACTGTTTCATATTATCATTCGAAATATACAAATGGTCTAAGTAGTTCCGATACAAACTATGCTTCATTTGTTATTAATGGTGTAGGTTTATCACTTGGCAAACGATTAGAATGGCCGGATGATTATTTCCAATTGTACCATGGGCTTAATTACCAGCGTTATAAATTGAAAAATTATTCGAATATCTTCTCCTTTGGAAGCGGGAATGGGGAATACAATAAAATTAGTTACAGTCTGTCGCTTGGCCGTAGTAGCGACGACAATCCTATATTCCCCCGCCGGGGCTCTACTGTTAACCTGAGCGTGGAGTTAACACCTCCTTATAGCCTCTTTAGCAATAAAGATTATTCGAAGTTAAGTGCAGAAGAAAAATATAAATGGATTGAATATCATAAGTGGAAATTCTCAGGCAATTGGTACACCAACCTTGTGGGTAACCTTGTATTGGCCAGTAAGTATCGTTTTGGATTTCTGGGATATTATAATAAAGACCTGGGTGTAACTCCCTTTGAGCGTTTTTATGTTGGGGGTGACGGGCTGTCGGGTTATGGAAGCCTGGATGGACGAGAGATTATTGCCTTGCGCGGGTATGCCAACGAAAGTATTACTCCTGAGTACTATGAAAATTCTGGTGTAGGCGGAACCATTTACAGCCGATATATGTTTGAATTGCGTTTCCCGCTTTCACTCAATCCCTCAAGTACTATTTATGCCCTGGCCTTTATGGAAGGAGGCAACACCTGGAATAAATTTACCAAATTCAATCCCTTTAAGGTTTACCGAAGCGCAGGTCTGGGGTTGCGTATCTTCCTGCCCATGTTTGGTGTGCTGGGTCTCGACTATGGCTATGGCTACGACGAGGTACCCGGACAACCTTCGGCCAATGGTGGTCAATTCCACTTCTCCATCAACCAGTCGATAGATTAAGGCATGATATTTGAAAGTTATAGGTGTCTGATAAACACATAAAATTTAAGGAGGAACCTACCATGAAAAAACTGATTGCTCTTCCCTTGCTTATGCTGGCATTTGTTTTTACAGCACAGGCCCAGAAATTTGCTTACGTAGATTCTGAATATATTCTTCAGAATATTCCTGAATACAATGATGCCCTTGCTCAGATTGATGAACTTTCTGTTCAATGGCAACAGGAACTCGAGGCTAAATTTTCTGCTATCGATAAGATGTACAAGGATTATCAATCGGAATCTGTACTCTTGCCCGAAGAGATGAAACGTAAACGCGAGGATGCCATTATCAAGGCAGAAAAAGATGCCAAAGAACTCCAGAAAAAGCGCTTTGGTAAAGACGGAGACCTGTTTAAGAAAAGACAAGAATTAGTAAAACCCATTCAGGACAAGGTATACAGTGCAATTGAAGCAGTGGCCAAAGCACGTAACCTGGCAATGGTGTTCGACAAAGCCGGAGGAGTAACCGTCATGTGGGCCGATGCCAAATACGATATCAGCGATGATGTGCTCGAAGAAATGGGCTATTCGTTTAATACCCGCAAAAATAAATAAGTGCATTCGTAACTCACTACAGCTTGCATATACACGGGATTTTCTAAAATAGTCAGAATTTCTTATTTTTGCGGAAATTATCAATCTTTAGTATTAGAATATGAAAAGTTTAATTAAAGTATTACTATTTGTAGGCCTGATGTTTTCTTTTACAGGTCTTTCGGCACAGAAGTTCGGTCATATTGATTTTGCCAAGCTTTATTCGTTGATGCCCGGTCAGGATACTATTCGTGAAAAGTATCAGCAATATGCCAATGGGCTCAGGGCTCAGATGGAAGCCATGCAGACCGAATGGGAAAGCAAACTGGCTGATTACCAGTCTAAATCTTCTACGATGACCGACCTGATTCGTCGTACCAAGGAAAAAGAGTTGCAGGACTTGCAAGCCCGTATTGAGGCTTTTCAACAACAGGCAAGCCAAGATCTGCAGGCCAAAGAGGCTGAGCTGACTACCCCACTCATCGAAAGGGCTAAGAAAGCTATCCAGGATGTGGCCAAAGAAAACGGCTACTCTTATATCTTCAACAGTGCCGAAGGACTTCTGCTTTATTCCCCCCCCGCAGATGACATTCTTCCCCTGGTTAAGAAAAAATTGGGAATAAAAGACTAAAATGTTGATTATAAGATAAATTTAAAGCTGTTCCTTTTGGGACGGCTTTTTTTGTTCCAGGTTCCAAGTTCCGGGTTTCAAGTTCCAAGTTCCAAGTTCCGGGTT